>JBCCCZ010000091.1:0-11443 GCA_039033255.1 Pseudomonadota bacterium | reverse complement strand
GCGTAATAGACAGCGTATCGCCGAAAACCCATGACCCTTTCCTCCGCAGGCGCAAGCTTAGGTCCAAGCCATGACACAAACCCATGTCCTCGCCAATGCCACATTGATTTTGCCGGGTGAAACCGTGACCGGCGCGATCACGTTTCGGGGGGAAGAGATCAGTGACATCTCCACCGGCTCGGGCGTGCCCGCCGGGGCCACGGATTGCGACGGCGATTACGTCTCCCCCGGCCTCATTGAGCTGCACACCGACAACCTGGAACGCCACATCCAACCTCGCCCCCAGGTCGACTGGCCCCATGACGCGGCCATCCTCGCCCATGACGCGGAACTGGCCAGCACCGGGATCACGACCGTCTTTGACGCCATGCGCGTGGGGTCCATCCCCGAAGGCCGCGCCCGCTATGGCCGGTATGCCCGGGGGCTCGCCACGGAGCTTCTGGAGATGCGCGAGGCTGACGCGCTCAAGATCAGCCACTTTCTGCACCTTCGGGCCGAGGTCTGCTCCGCGACCTTGGTCGAGGAACTCAGCGAATTCACCGATCATGACCGCGTCGGGCTGGTCAGCCTTATGGATCACACGCCCGGCCAACGCCAGTTTCGCGATGTCTCAAAGCTGCGGACTTACGTGATGGGCAAGCACGGGCTGACGGATGAAGGATTTGAAGCGCACATTGCGCAACTTCGGGAGTTGCGAGCCACCTATGGCGAACGCCATGAGCAGGAAACGGTGAAGGCCGCACAGCGTTTTGGCGCGGTTCTGGCCAGTCACGATGATACGACAGCAGAACAAGTGGCCGTATCTGCAGGCTATGGCATCCGTTTGGCTGAATTCCCCACCACGCAGGAGGCGGCAGAGGCCTGCCATGCCCATGACATCGCGGTCATGATGGGTGCGCCCAACCTCATTCGTGGCGGCTCTCATTCCGGCAATGTGGCGGCTCACGATCTGGCTGGGTCTGGCCATCTGGATATCCTGTCATCCGATTATGTACCCGCCGCGCTGCTGATGGCAGCGGTGCAATTGGGGGACATCTGGAAGGATATGGCGCGTGGCATCGCCACAGTTACGGTCAATCCGGCACGGTCGGCAGGCCTGCAGGATCGCGGCACGCTGGAGGTGGGCGCGCGCGCCGATGTCATCCGCTTTGCACGGCGCGGCGGAGCACCCGCTGTGAAGGAAGTCTATGCTCGTGGCCACCGCGTGGCTTAGGCTTTCGCGGTTGCATAGATCCGAAGAACGGTGTCAGAGTGCGGCATGGCGACCCGCGGGGCAACCGCGCGCAAAAGTTCCGTTTCCAAGGGAGGAAACCCACATGACATTCATGAAACTCGCGGCCCGCACCGCCGCTGCAGCCCTCATGGCGACCACCTTGAGCGGGGCCGGCTGGGCGCAAGAGGTGACACTCAAGATGCACCAGTTCCTGCCGCCGCAGGCCAATGTGCCCAACCTCATCCTTATGCCCTGGGCCGAACGGGTGATGGCCGCCTCCGACGGACGCATTCAGATTGATCACTTTCCGGCCATGCAGCTGGGCGGCAAGCCCCCGGAACTGGCCAGCCAGGTGGTTGATGGCGTGGCCGATATCATCTGGACGGTCGCGGGCTACACACCCGGCCGCTTTCCGCAGCTCGAAGTGTTCGAACTGCCCTTTATGATGACCAATGCCGAGGATACCTCTCGCGCCTATTGGGAATATGCCGACGCCAACATGATGGATACCGATTTCAAGGACATGAAGATCCTCGGTGTCTGGGTGCATGGCCCGGGCGTGATCCATTCCAACAAACCGGTCGAGAGCGTCTCTGACCTCAACGGCATGAAAGTGCGCGGCCCAACCCGCGTGATCACCGGCATGCTGGGCGAATTGGGCGCGACCCCCGTGGGCATGCCTGTGCCCGCGATGCCCGAGGCGCTCTCCAAAGGTGTGATCGACGCGGGCGTCATCCCGTGGGAGGTGACAGCGGCGTTGAAAGTGCCGGAACTGGTGAAAAACCACACCACTTTCGCGGATGAACCTCTCTACACGGCCGCCTTCATCTTCGCCATGAACAAGGACAAGTGGGAAGCACTTCCCGATGACCTCAAGGCAATCATCGACGCGGAATCCGGCGCTGATTTCTCCGCCCTTGCAGGCAAGACCATGCAGGATAGCGACGGCCCGGCGCGCAAACTGGCGGAAGACGCTGGCAACAACATCATCGACCTCACGCCCGACCAGATCGCCGAATGGAAGGCGGCCGCTGGCAATGTCGAGGCCAACTGGATCGCGGAGATGAACGAGAAGGGCTTTGACGGTCAAGCCCTCGTTGATCAGGCCAAGGCGCTAATTGCTGAAAAATCCCAGTAATTCAGATTGATCTGTGGCCGGTGCCTCAGCGCATTTGCGGGTTAGTTGGATAATGTATCTCTTTTCGCGTTCGAAGAGGCAGCGAAATGAGATTCCGATTGTCCCGCAAATGCGCTAACGAGGCACCGGTTTGCTTTTGTAAAGGTGGGCGATGCACAGGTGGGTTCTGACACTGGCCCGATGGATGGCCGTGCTGGGCGGTTTGGTGCTTGTGGCGCTTGTCCTGATCACCTGCGTTTCCGTGGCAGGCCGCATCCTAAACGGCTGGCTGCACAGCGATTTTCTGCAAGGCCTGATCCCCGGACCCGCCGATTGGATGATCGGGATCGGCGTGGGGCCACTTTTGGGCGATTTCGAACTGGTTGAGGCAGGCATGGCCTTCGCCATTTTCGCCTTCCTGCCCCTTTGCCAAATCACCCGAGGCCACGCCAGCGTGGACATCTTCACCTCTCACATGCCTGCTGCTTTCACCCGTGTCATCGGCGTGCTGGTGGATCTCATCTTCGCTGCCGTCCTCATCTTGATCGCGCAGCGGCTCTACGTCGGTACGCTCGACAAAATGGCCTTCAATGAAACCACCTTCATGCTGCAATTCCCGATCTGGTGGGCCTATGGCGCAAGCCTGTTCGCCGCCGTGGTCGCCGCGCTCGTGGCCGTCTACATGGCGCTCGCCCGTCTGGCGGGCGCGCTCCCCGATCCGGGCGAGGTTGACTTGTGAGCGCGCTCGAAATCGGGATCGCCTCATTCCCGGTCCTCATGGGGCTGATTTTCCTGCGCGTGCCCATCGGGTTGGCGATGTTTCTGGTCGCCTTGGGCGGGCTTTACCTCGTCACCGATGGCATGACCGTCGCGCTGTCGCGGCTGAAGAACGAAACATATTCGACCTTCTCCAGCTATTCGCTCTCCATCATCCCGATGTTCCTGCTGATGGGCTATTTCGCGACACTGGGCGGCATGTCCCAAGCTCTCTTTCGCGCGGCAGCAGCATTTCTCGGCCACCGCAAAGGCGGTGTGGCCATGGCTTCTGTCGGGGCCTGCGCGGGCTTCGGGGCGATCTGCGGCAGTTCTCTCGCCACCGCAGCCACAATGAGCCAGGTCGCTTTGCCAGAGCTTAAACGCTACGGCTATTCCGGTGGCTTCTCCACGGCGACGCTGGCAGCGGGCGGCACATTGGGCATCCTTATCCCGCCATCCGTAATTCTCGTAATCTACGCCATCCTGACAGAGCAAAACATCGCCAAGCTCTTCCTCGCCGCTTTCATCCCCGGTGTTCTGGCAGCGCTCGGCTACATGATCACCATCGCCATCTATGTCCGCCTGCGCCCCGACAGCGCCGGCCTGCGCCCGCCCGTTCCAGCATCCGAACGCCTGCAAGCCCTGCTTGAGATCTGGCCGGTCCTGCTTGTCTTCCTGTTGGTGGTGGGAGGCATCTATATGGGCTGGTTCACCCCCACAGAAGGCGCGGCCTTGGGTGCGGCCGGTACCGGGCTCATTGCGCTTTTGAACGGAGGGCTGACAGCTGCGTCTCTGGTCGAAAGCTTCTATGCCACCGCCAGAAACACTGCGATGATCTTCTTCATCATCCTGGGCGCGGCGTTCTACAATGGCTTTCTCGCGCTCACGCAGGTGCCGCAGGAGTTGTCGGAATGGGTGGTGTCGCTCGGCTTGTCCCCATGGTCCGTGCTCATCTGCATCCTCCTGCTCTACCTCATTTTTGGCTGTCTGATGGACAGCCTGTCGATGATCTTGCTGACCATCCCGATCTTCTTCCCGATCATCTCTCAACTGGATTTCGGCATGACGTCGGAAGAACTCGCCATCTGGTTCGGTATCCTCGTTCTCATCGTCGTCGAGGTCGGCCTGATCACCCCGCCTGTTGGGATGAACCTTTTCGTCATCAACGCCATGGACCCCAAAACGCGGATCATTGAGACTTATAAATCAGTTCTCCCCTTCGTGGCCTCTGATATCGTGAGAGTCGCTATTTTGGTGTCCTTTCCGGGGATAACTTTGTCTCTCTTGCGCGCTTTGTACTAACCTCTCTGGGGCTCTGTCAGGAGGACGGACATGCCCAACACGGCCCTCATCACTGGAGCCTTCGCGGGCATCGGCGCGGAATTTGCCCGCTATCACGCCTCCAAAGGCGGCGATCTGGTCATCGCCGCGCGGCGGTCGGCACCGCTTCTCGGGCTGAAGGATGAACTGGAGGCCGCCCACGGGATCAGGTCACCGTCATGGCCATGGATGTGGGCAGCCCCGAACAGGCCACCGCGCGTGTTGAGGCGGTGATGGCCAAAGGCATCGCCATCGACGTTTTGATCAACACTGCTGGACTTGGCGGGCAGGGCGCGTTTCTGGATCGCGACCCTGCGAAGGATCAGGCGATGATCAACGTCACTATCCGCGCGCTGGTCACGCTCCGTCATCTGGTGGGCAAAGACATGTTGGGCAGGGGCGGGGGGCAAGATGCTGCAAGTGTCCAGCACTGCCAGTTTCATGCCCGGCCACAACCAGGCCAGTTTTTTCGCAATGAGGGTGTTTGTCACCTCCTCAGGAAATGCGCCGCCGTGGGATCACCTCAACGACGCTCTGCCCGGTCCTCGTGCACACTGAATTCGTGGCCACAGCCGATCTTGCCCGCACCGGGCTTGCCAAACAAAAAGGCGCGACGGCAGCATTTGTCGCCAAAATCGGCTATGATGCCACGCTGCGCGGGCATCTGATTGTCAACAAAAAACCCCGCCTGAACGTCATGCCGAACTGGATCATGCCGCTTTTGCCAAACCGCCCCGTGCTGTGCCTGATCGCAGGCATACGGAGCAAAAAAGGATGCACGGACGCGTTCAGGCACAGTCCAAGGTATCCTGAGGACCGCGCAACATGTCTTCCAGCTTCTGGGCCGTCAGTTCGCCTTTCACGATGTATTCCTGCACGAAATCCCAGTGCAAAGACCGCTCCTTGTCTTCCTGCCGACCCGATGACGTGAACATCACCACCCTTGGTGATGGATGATCGGGTACCGCAGTCACGTGGTGCAACGCGCTCAGAAATCCGAAGCCATCCATGATCGGCATGTTGATGTCTAAAAACACCAAAAGCGGAGGATGCGTTTCGGGATCGGCATCGCGCTGATTTTGGTAGTCGGCAAAGATCTCTAATGCGACTGCGCCATTTTCAGCTTCAAGCAACTTCAGATCAAGATCAATCCGCTGCAGCCTGCGTTTGAGAAGATATCTGTCGGTGGCATTGTCATCGACAATGAGAATGGAAAGCGTCATGGCCGAGCGCCGTCGGGCCCGGACCCCTCGGGCGCTGCACCGGGGACCGTCACGCGAATGGCCGTTCCCGCCTCACTCGACTGCACATCGATCTGACCGCAAAGCGCATCTACATTCTTCTTCACAATAGCAAGTCCCAGCCCCGATCCCTCACTGTCCTGATTGAAACGCGTGAAGCGGTCAAAAATGCGCGCACCTGCCTCTTTCGGGATGCCCCGCCCGTTGTCTTCCACCTCAATCGTGATGCCCGCGTCCGATTGCGAACTGCGCACGCGAACAAATCTATCGTCCCGGTCGGGCGCATGATAGCGGATCGAATTGGCAATCAGGTTTTCCATGATCTGACGCAACCGCACCGGTTGCGCCTGCACATGCTGCACTTCAAGCTGACCTTCGATCGATACACCCGCATGAGAGGAATGAGCCGACAGACCATCACATATCTCACTCAACAGCGCGGCAAGATCGACCGCGCGCGCCTCCCTCACTTCCAGATCGGCACGCGCCAGATTCAGCATGGCCTTCACATTGTCTTCCAGCCGATCCATCATGGAGATGATCTTTCGTGCGTTGTCTATGGCCTCTTCCAGATCGCCATCGGCAATGTCTTCCACGATGAATTCCGCCAGACCTTTCGCCGTGGAAATAGGCCCTTTGAGGTCATGGGACGCGCGATAGGCATATTGCGTCAGTTCATCATTGGCGCTTTCCAGCTCTTGGGTTTTTTGATGCAAATCAGAGACATCCGTGGCGATCACTGTCGCGCCGCCCATCATCCCATTGGCAAACATCCAAGGCGAGATCTGGACAGAATAAATACGCCCCCCCGAGTCGTCGTCTGAAACACGGACCGTCTTCTGGCAATGCGTTTTCAATCGCAGACAGGCGTCAACGTCATCTGCCAGCGCTCCAAGCTCCTCATACATGTCGCGAAAATAGCTGTTGGGCGTGATGTCAATTTCTCCGAAGGACGCCGCCCAAAGCGGGCTGGTATGAATGACACGCGCTTTCACATCCACCATCATCATCGGGTTCGGAAAAGATCGCGTCAGCACCTTGAGAGGTTCTACAAACGCCTTCGCATCGGTGTGATCCACGGTCCGTTGCGGAATGTCGGCCCGTTCCAGACCCCGGCTGACACCGACGGTGCGCACCACGTCATCGCCGTCAAATATCGGGGATTTGATCGTCTGAACGGCATAGCTGTCGCCCGCCGGATTGGTCGCGTATTCCCGTGGGATATCAAGATGTTGCCCGGTCTCAACCACCGTCTGATCGTCGATCACGTATTGCAGCGTGTTGTCTGGATCGCTGTGTTCTGCATCGACGAGGTCGAAAAGCGCGTCCTCCGTCATGCCGTAGAACTTCAAAAAGGCGGCATTAGCCCACAGCATCTGCGCCTGCGGCCCTTTGATCAGGACCATGTCATGCATGGCATTCAGCGCCGATTTGTACCAGTTCGCGTCATATCGCGGCAGTCTTTCTACGTCTGTGCTCACTTGGGTTCTCCCCGGCATCTGGCTTGTGCGCTGCACGAGGCCATCATCGGAGACAGAAGTTTCTAATAACCTAACGCGGACGGGGCTTTGGCTTTTGGAGGGTTGAAAAAGAAAAAGCGCGCTTACATGGGCGCGCTTTTGGGTCGTACGGTTTTTAGGACGCTACACAAGCAAACGGCGCGCGATCACCTGCGCTTGAATTTCAGCCGCCCCTTCAAAGATATTCAGAATCCGCGCATCGCAGAGCACCCGGCTGATCTTGTATTCCAGCGCAAACCCGTTGCCACCATGGATCTGCAAGCCATTATCTGCAGCCGCCCAGGCCACACGCGCGCCCAGCAGTTTCGCCATGCCCGCTTCCAGGTCACAGCGCCGGCCATTGTCCTTTTCCCAGGCGGAGAAATAGGTCAGCTGACGCGCCACCATGATTTCCACCGCCATCATCGCCAGCTTGCTCGCGACGCGGGGGAATTCAATGAGCGACTTGCCGAACTGCTTCCGGTCAATCGCATATTGCATGGAGATATCGAGCGCTGATTGCGCCACGCCCACCGCGCGGGCCGCGGTTTGAATGCGCGCACTCTCAAAGGTCTCCATCAGCTGTTTGAAGCCTTTACCCTCTTCGCCGCCCAGCAGGTTTTCCCCTTTGACGTGGAAGTTATCAAAGCCTAGCTCGTATTCCTTCATGCCGCGATACCCCAGCACCTCGATCTCACCGCCGGTCATGCCTTCGGTGGGGAAGGGGTTATCCTCGGTCCCGGGTGTCTTTTCGGCCAGGAACATGGACAGACCCCGGTGATCGGTGCTGTCTGGGTTGGTCCGCGCCAGAAGCGTCATGACCTGTGTCCGCGTGGCATGCGTGATCCAGGTCTTGTTGCCGGTGATGCGGTAATCCTCGCCGTCCTTCACCGCCCGCGTCCGGAGCGCACCAAGGTCAGAGCCCGTGTTGGGTTCCGTGAACACAGCGGTTGGAAGCGTTTCCGCACTGGCAAGCCGTGGCAGCCATTTCTGCTTTTGCTCTTCCGTGCCGCCCGCGATGATCAGCTCTGCTGCAATCTCAGACCGCGTGCCAAGCGAGCCCACACCGATATAGCCCCGACTCAGCTCCTCTGAGACCACGCACATCGACGCCTTCGACAGCCCAAACCCGCCATACTCTTCGGGGATGGTCAGGCCAAACACACCCATCTCTGCCAATTCCTCGATGATCTCCATCGGAATGAGTTCATCCTTGAGGTGCCACTCATGGGCATAAGGCTCAACCTTCTCCACGGCAAAGCGGCGGAACTGCTCGCGGATCATCTCCAGCTCTTCATCGAGGCCAGAGGCACCCACGGTAATTTCTGCGGCGCGTTCCTGCATCAGCACCACCAGCCGCATCCGCGCTGCCTGTGTGTTGCCGGTCTGGGTCAGGGTCTGGATTTCCGGGATCATCATGCCGCGCATGTCATCCTGGCTGAGGCCAAGATCCTGCAGGCGAATGATCTCGCCCTGGTTCATCTGGATGCCGCCATAAATCTGCCAGAGGTATTCCCCGAACGCGATCTGATGGATCAGTTGTTCCACCTCGCCAAACTTGCCGTCCGCCTCGAGCCGCTTGGCCCAGTTCTGCATCTGACGCAGGGACTCGACATAGGTGGCCAGCCATGCCAATCCGTGGGCGGCGGTCTGGTTGGCCTCAATCTTGGCGCCAGAAACCCGGCCATCCACCATAACAGTCGCCTCCAGCCGTGCCTTGGCGGTGGAAAGAATGGCTTCAACCGGCGCAATAGCGGCCTTTGTCAAAGACAAAAGGTTGTCGATCAAAACGGGCGCATCGATCGCCAAGTCCTGTCCGTCATGGGCCATGAATCGTTCTCCTTGCTGTCAGTCGGTCTGATCTAACTATTTCGCATCTGCAGCGCAACTATTTTGCGTGCGCGAGAAGTCAATTGTTCATTTATTGCGCCATGATGTCGCGCTGACATGGCGTCGGGGACGCCTGCGCCCGCAGACTACAAGATTTTATGCCTCCGGCGGGGATATTTTTAGCCAAAAGAAGCGCTGAGCCGTTCCTCAGAGCGTCGTTTGCTTTTTCTGGCCGCAAGTATCCCGGGGGTTTGGGGGCTGGCCCCCAAGGACCGTGCATTTGGGCGTAGCGCCCCCTTCCACCTTTGCAGCCAATCCGGTACACGCCCCATGACACGAAACCCTCCCAGCGGGCGCCAAAGATATGAAATTCACTCTTTCCTGGCTCAAGGATCATTTGGACACCACAGCTTCGGTCGATGAGATTGCAGATGCTCTCACCGATCTGGGGCTGGAGGTGGAGGATATCTCCAACCCGGCGGCGCGTCTGAGCGAGTTTACCATCGGCAAGGTGATGAAAGCCGAGGCGCACCCGGATGCCGACCGTCTGCGGGTCTGTCAGGTCATGACCGACGAAGGCGAAACCCAGATCATCTGCGGCGCGCCCAACGCGCGGGAAGGCATCACCGTCGTCATCGCCAAGCCCGGCGTTTACGTGCCCGGCATCGACACCACCATCGGCGTGGGCAAGATCCGTGGGATCGAGAGCTATGGCATGATGTGTTCCGAGCGTGAGATGGAGCTCTCCGACGAACATGACGGAATAATAGAGCTGCCCTCAGGTGAGGTGGGCGAGCGTTTCACCGACTGGCTGGCCGAAAACGACCCCGCCAAGGTCGATCCCGTGATCGAGATCGCCATCACCCCCAACCGTCAGGACGCGCTGGGCGTGCGGGGCGTAGCGCTTGATCTCGCCGCGCGCGGCATTGGCACGATGAAGCCCGCCAAGACCGCCCATGTGGAAGGCGAGTTCGTTTCCCCCATCAAGATCACGATTGATGAGGATACGCGCGATGGCTGCTATGTCTTCGCCGGCCGCCTCATTCGGGGCGTCAAGAACGGTCCCAGCCCGGACTGGCTTCAAACCCGTCTGCGCGCCATTGGTCTGCGCCCCATCTCTGCGCTGGTCGATGTGACTAACTTCTTCACCTATGACCGCAACCGCCCGCTGCACGTGTTCGACGCGGGCAAGGTCAAAGGCAACCTGCGCGTCCACCGCGCCACGGGCGGCGAAACGCTGGTGGGTCTTGATGAGAAAACCTACACGTTCTCTGCGGGCCAAGTGGTCATTTCTGACGACGAGAACATCGAGAGCATCGCCGGCATCATGGGTGGTCTCGCCACGGGCTGCACGGAGGAGACCACCGATGTTTTCCTCGAGGCCGCTGTCTGGGATCACATCCAGATCGCCATGACCGGCCGCGCGCTGAAGATCAATTCCGATGCCCGCTACCGCAACGAACGTGGCATCGATCCCCAATTCAACATGGAGGCCGTTGAGCTGGCCACCCAGATGATCCTCGACCTCTGCGGCGGTGAGCCCTCCAACGTGGTGGTCGCGGGCGCTGTCCCCGACACCTCTCGTGCCTACAAGCTCGATCCCGCGCGCGTGCAATCGCTCGTCGGTATGGAGATCCCCGAGGCCGAACAACGCCAGACCCTCACCCGCCTGGGCTTCCGCATGGAAGGCAACATGGCCCATGTGCCCAGCTGGCGCATGGATGTGAAAGGCGAGGCCGATCTGGTCGAGGAAGTGGCGCGTGTCGCCTCCCTCACCAAACTCAAAGGCAAGCCCCTGCCGCGCCTCACCACCGGGGTGCCCCGCCCGATCCTCAGCCCGATCCAGCGCCGCGAACAGGCTGCCCGCCGCACGGTTGCCGCGCTGGGCTATAATGAATGCGTCACCTACAGTTTCATTGACCACGCCTCGTCCACGCTCTTCGGCGGTGGCGATGATGCCACCATGCTCGCCAACCCCATCAGTTCCGAGATGAGCCACATGCGCCCCGCGCTTCTGCCCGGCCTGTTGCAAGCCGCCGCCCGAAACCAAGCGCGCGGACAGATGGACATGGCGCTCTTTGAAGTGGGTCACGCCTTCCACGGGGGCGAGCCGGAAGAACAGCACCTGCTGGTCAGTGGCATCCTCGTGGGCCGCACCGGGCCTAAGGACGTCCACGGTGCCTCCCGCCCCGTCGATCTTTACGACGCCAAGGCCGATGCCGAAGCGACCCTTGCCGCCATGGGCGCCCCCGCCAAGGTGCAGATCCTGCGCGGTGCCCGTGACTGGTGGCACCCGGGTCGCCATGGCAAAATCTGCCTCGGTCCGAAGAAAGTGCTGGGTATCTTCGGCGAGTTGCACCCCAAGGTGCTGCGCGAAATGGATGTGAAAGGCCCCGTGGTGGGATTCACCCTCTGGCCCGCAGAAATCCCCATGCCGCGCAAGTCGGGCGCAACCCGTGCAGCCCTT
>JBCCCZ010000090.1:0-11455 GCA_039033255.1 Pseudomonadota bacterium | reverse complement strand
GCGATCCGGCGCGCTGGCAGGCTTGGGCGTGGGCTTTGCTGTCTGGCTCTATTGCCTTTTCCTGCCCAGTTTCGGGCCGTCGGGCATTCTGCCGCAAACGGTGTTTGACAATGGCCTTTTCGGGCAGGCCTGGCTGCGGCCCTACGCGCTTTTTGGCACCGAGGGGATGGACCGGGTGATCCATGCCGTGATGTGGAGCATGCTGCTCAATGCAGGAGCATTCATTCTGGTGTCTATCGTGACGCTGCCGCAACCCATCGAACGGCTGCAGGGGGCGCAGTTCGTCAATGTGTTTGACCATTCCGCGACGCCGGGCGGTTGGTCGGGTGGTCTCGCGCAATCCGAAGACCTTCTGATCATGACCCAGCGGATCATGGGGGCCGGACAGGCGCAGGCGCTCTTTTCCGAAGAGGCGCGGCGGCAGGGCTTGGGGGGGTATTTGCCGGAACCCTCCCCTGATTTTCTCAACCGTCTGGAACGGGAACTGTCGGGTTCAATCGGGGCGGCAGCGGCCCATGCGATGATTTCGCAGATCGTAGGCCGCGCGACGGTGTCGGTGGAGGATCTGATGGCCGTGGCCGATGAAACCGCGCAGATCATGGAGTATTCCAGCCGTCTGGAGGCCAAGACCGATGAACAGGCCCGCACCGCGCGGCAATTGCGCGAGGCCAATGAGAAACTCACCCAAATCTCGGTGCAAAAGGATGCCTTTCTCAGCCAGATCAGTCACGAGCTGCGCACGCCCATGACCTCCATCCGGTCGTTTTCGGAAATCCTGCGCGAAACCGACAACCTGACCGGCGAAGAACGCAATAAATACGCCAAGATCATTCAGGACGAGGCGACGCGCCTCACACGGCTTCTCGATGATCTGCTGGACCTCAGCGTGCTCGAAAACGGGCAGGTCGTGCTCAATCGCGAAACGGGACGGCTGGAAGACCTGCTGGATCGCGCGATTGCGGCGGCTGATGCCACGGGGCAGGTTCGCATCCGGCGCAATCTGGACGCAGAACAGGTCCCCCTGCACACCGATCTGGATCGTCTCACGCAGGTCTTCATCAACCTTATTTCCAACACGCGCAAATACTGTGAAACGGATGATCCCGAACTGACCATCAAGCCTGATATGCGCGATGGGGATCTGGTGATTGATTTTATCGACAACGGCGACGGCATCCCGCGCAACCAACAGGCGGTCATCTTTGAAAAATTTGCGCGCGTGGGGGACACCAAAGCGGGCGGCGCTGGCCTTGGCCTTGCGATCTGTCGTGAGGTGATGGGCCGGTTGGGAGGTTCCATCACTTACGTGCCTGGCCAGGCTGGTGCTGCGTTTCGTGTGCGCCTGCCGCTGGAAAGCACCGGGGCTTTGCAGGCAGCGCAGTAGGCATTTGACGCTGCAAACCCGGTCAACCCGCCAATTCCCGGACATTTGGAAACGGTTTGGTAACCTAGGTGCCGTACTGTGCCAATCGGTCGCGGGGACCGGGTCAAGCGACGGATAGGGTCAAGCGGCGGAAGATATGTCAACCGGCAGCGATAAATCTGTCATACGCAAAAAGGCGCAAAGCGGGCGTGAAGATTTCGACGCGCGCGCGATGTCTTGGTCAAAAGCGGTGCGCCTTTCGCTCGAACGGCTGGGGGATCGGCTGTTTGATCTGCAATTGAGTGTGCGCACAGTGGTGCAGGAAGATTGCGCCCTGGCAGGTCTTAAGGACGTCGCCTTGGGCGACCGTCTGGTGATGCTTCTGGATGTCTATGCCGACCTCGCCAAGGGGGAGCCGGGACCGCCGGGCGGCATGGGGCGTGGTGCAGCTATTATGGATCGCGGCCTCGTCCAAAGCCTGGTGGAGGTGCAGACCCGTGGCAAAATCACCGACGCAGACCTAGAAGACCGTCCCTTCACCCCCACAGATGCCGCCGTGACAGCGCAGCTCATTGATCCGGTGCTGGCCTCCGTCGATGAGATGATGACGGAAACCCCGCAGAGCCCCGATCCTCTGCGCCTGCGCTACGGGGACAAGGTCGAAGATGCCCGCGCCTTGCTTTTGGCGCTTGAGGCGCCGGATTTTGCGCTGTTTCGCATCTCCATCGACGTGGAAGAGGGCAAACGCAGCGGCGACATGGTGCTGGCCATCCCCGAAGAGCTTCTGCGCCCGCCGCCGCCCGTTCCCGACCCGGAAGAGGCGGATGCGGCCGATTTTGATTTGAGCGGGATGGCGTTGTCGGCGCCGGTCTCGTTCAACGCTGTGTTGGCGCGGGTGTCGATGCCGTTGTCGCAGGTGTCTGAGTTGAAACCCGGCGATACCTTGCCGGTGGAACGCAGCGCGCTCAACAAGACGGAGCTGGTCGGCTCCAAGGGGTTTATGCTGGGCAAGGTGGTGCTGGGCCAAATGAACGGCTTTCGCGCCATTCGCCTCGGTCTCGATGAGGGCCGGGATGCCACGGAGGCCAGCCCCCACACGATGGAAGACATGGATGAAGGTCACGGCGCCGCAGCGGCAGGTTCTTCCGGTGCAGCCTCGACCGACACGACGCAGAGCGTGGCCTCACCCATGGACCGCCTGCCGGAGCCCTTGGATGACCTGCCAGAGTTGGACCTGCCAGGGCTGGAGGATGATTTTTCGCTCGACACGGGCGAGGGCGAAGGGCTGTCTGGCCTCGAGCCTCCGGAACTGGGCGATCTTGGCGATCTCAGCGGGCTTGATGACGCAACGCGCAGCTTGACCGATGATGATATGCCCGGCCTGCCGGACATCCTGGGTCTGCCCAGTCTTTGAGCGGTTTCAAGCCAGTTTTGGATGATCGTCCCTGACCTTGGGCATCTCATTGGCCGGGTGCCGCGCGCGTCTTGATATTCATTGAGATTGCCACGCGCGCCCCCCGGGTCATTCTAGTCCCCTGCACATCACACCTTGCGTGACCTTCGATGTCGCGCTCTAATCTGCTGGAAGATCCGCGTGGGGGACGCTGGGGTGAGCGAGAACCTGAAAGAGACACAAGAAGGCGGCGCCTACGTTCTTACGTTGACCGGGCCGCTCGACAGTGACCTGTGCGACGCGCTCACCGCGTCGGTGATCCGTGCTTCAGCAGATGACGGCGTGCGCGGGATCGTTCTGCGCGGGGATGCGATTGGATTTGACCCCAACAGCCCCGATCTGGCTGCGTTGGCAGAAGCCTTTGCAAAACTGACCGCGGCCGTTGAAACCTGCTCGAAACCTGTCATTGCCACGCTGGCCGGTCTCGTGCGCAATGAGGGCCTCGACCTGGCGCTGACAGCGCAGGCCCGTGTGGCGGCATCCGGTGCAACGCTGTGCATGAACGCGGTGGATCTGGGCCTTATTCCTGGCGGCGGCAGCACGCAGCGCCTGCCGCTTTTGATCGGGCCTGAGGCGGCGTTGAGCCTTATGCTCGGAGGTGAGACATGGGAGGTGACGGATCACCGTTTGGCCGGCTTGGTGCAGAGCGTCGTCAGCGCAGATGCTGATTTGGCCGCGATCAAGCTCGCCGTAAAACCACAATCGACCAAAACCAAAGTTGAACCGAACGCGGCGGCCTATCTGGACGCGCTGACCAATGCGCGCGCGCGGCTGTCCAATCCCAGCCCGGCACAGGCCGATATCATCGCATGCGTGGAAGCCGCGCAGCTTCTGCCTCTGTCGCACGGTCTTGCCTTTGAAACAGCGCGCTTCGTGGAGCGCAGCCGCGATCGCATCTCGCGCCTGTTACGCCACGCCGCCAACGCGAAAGCCAAGGCCGCTGCGGACTTAGACGTGCCATCAGATGCCCAGTCAGATGGGGCGCCTGCGGGAAAGACAGTCGTTGTGATGGGGCGATCATCCGAGACCGCCGATCTGGCGGCTATGGCGCTGGAACAGGGCCATCACGTCTGGATTGAAGCGGGCAGTCAGGCCAAAGGCGCCGCAATCGACGTGCTGGCGCGAAAGCGCCTGCGCCCGCAATATCGCGATGATCCGCAAATCCATGATCGGCTGGCCATTGATTTGACCGGGGAACAGATGGAAAGTGCTGATTTGATCTTCGACATCGTCGAACTGACCCCGGACCCGCCGGTGGAGTTGCAGGCCGATGCGGTCTGGATCGTGACCTCCCCCGACATGCCCCTGGTCGAGCGCGCGAAGGAGGTGGGCGCGACAGGGCGCTGCCTGCGGATGCGTCGGTTGTTTCGTGCGGGCCAGTTGATCGAACTGAGCGCCCCGCCCGAGACCGAACAGGGCACCATAGCCACCGCCCGTGGCGCATTAGGCGCACGAGGACACAGCGTGATTGTCACCGACGATCGTCCGGGCGGTATTCTGGGCGCGCTTTTTTCGGCGCTCTCAAGGGCTTCGCTGGTGATGTTGGCGGCGGGGCAGGATGCAGGCGCGATCGAAAACGCCGCCCGTGATCTGGGGCTTCGGCAAGGCCCCTTGCAAATGATCGACGTCGTGGGCGCGGGTCGGTCACTGGCGCAGATGCGCCGCGTCTATGACCATCGCGATGCTGGGCTTGGGCCGCTCAGGCTGCTGTCGGATCGGATGTCGGACCTGACTGAGGGTGATGCAAAGGAGGCGCGGCGCGCTTTGGTGTTCCATGCGCCCTCCGGTCAAGGCTTTGCCCGTGATCCCGATCTGGCGGGATGGCTTGCCGAATGGCGGTCTGATCATCCCGATCGCGTGGGCACTTGGCCGGCAATAGACCCAAAAGCGGCCCTTCATGCCGCATTGGTGGCGGAGGCCGCACGGCTTCTTCAGGCTGACATGGTGCAGCACGTCTCTGACATTGATCTGGTGGCTGAGACGGGTCTTTTGATGGATGCGCGCCGCGGTGGTCCCTTGATACAGGCCGATCTGGATGGTCTTTTGGGCGTGGCGCGGGTGCTGAGTGCATTGGAAACACTCGATCCGGCCGTGTGGGCGCGTGAGCGGTTGATTGATGAGATGGTGAAGAACGGGCGGCGGTTTTTCTGACAGGTCAGGAAAATGCGATCCCCAAGACGACGATCATCAGCCCAAAAATCGACAAAAACAGAGAGCCGGTATTGATCGGCACCACTTTGCGCAACACGTCTTTTAGCGCGTCATCGTCGAGCCCTGCTTTCTTGGCCGACCAGACCCGTTTGATGCAGTAAACGAGCCCGCCAAGCCCCATAAGCGACACGGCCGCACCTGCCCAGATCACCCATTCCATGCGCTGTCTCCTTTGGTTGCGAGGGCACCTATGCGTTTTGGCACGCGCGCGCAAGTCGCGGCCCCTTGCGGTGGAGGACCCTGCGGCCTAAACGGATGGGCATCCATTGGGCAGGAGAGATAGACAATGAGCGAGACCACCACAAATCCCGACAGCAGCTACCGCGTTACCGCCGATGAGCTGCGCCAGTTCATTGAGCGTTTCGAGCGGCTCGAGGCGGAAAAGCGCGACTTGGCTGATCAACAAAAAGAGGTGATGGCAGAGGCCAAGGCGCGCGGCTACGACACCCGCGTGATGCGCAAGGTGATCGCACTCAGAAAACGCGACAAGGATGACATTGCCGAAGAAGAGGCGGTGTTGGAGATGTATAAAGAAGCGTTGGGAATGTGATCTTATTAACGATTTTTCACGCTCAAAATCTGTGTCACGGCGTGATCAGTGTCACGCCCGGCACGCGAGGGATGTTGAACACATCTTCTTCGTAAAGCTCGGTCATCTGGTCGATCAGGTGATCGGTCCAGCCCTCCAGCTCATATTCTTCTTCTACCGCGTCCTCATCGACGAATTTATCCAGAAACGCCGCAATCACCCGGCGTTTTTGCACCTCGGTCATACCGGGATGACCTTGCATGTAGGTCAGGAACCGTTTCATACCTGCCTCGGTCATGATTTCCTCCAAGAGTTCGAATTCGCCTTCGATCTCTTGTGTGGGATCAAGCCCGCCCATTTCACGGATCAGTTCAGCCCAGATCAAGGGCGTATCTTCATTGCACCATACGGTGATCGGGATGTCGGGGATCTGCGCGCGGATGCGTTCAAAAAGCTCTGACCAGCGGAAACTGAGCGGGTCATAGCCGCGAAAGAGATCCTCGATGGCGTTGTAATTGGTGATTTCAAGCAGTGCGGGCATGAATGTGGCGGGATTGCGCACGGCAAAGAAAAGCTCAATCGTGTCATCGGGCAGAAGCTGGCGCAGGGCCTCAAGCCGCGCGCAGGAGGCGGGGTAGAACATGCGTTTGACGGCCATCTTGTGGGTGCCAAAGAAGCTGTCATTGGACACCACCAGCCGATTCACGGGGCCCGCAGGCGACAGGATGCGGCGCAGGCTGTCGCCGGCCTCGCCCATCGCGTTGGCGCTGGCGCGGCCGCCTGTGGCATCGGCAATCGCATCGCGCAGCACATTGCGATAGCTTTCGGGGTCTGGCACCGCCGTGCCGATGGCGTCAAGATGTTCGGAATTCTTCAAAAGACATTGCACAAGGCGATTTTCATCGGTGGCGTGGGCGCCTGCGTGAAGGATGATATGCATGTTTTGCCGGGTCGCTCGATCTTGCTGCGGGCTCAATATACGCGGTTTTTTCGCGTCTGCCAGTGAAACCGGATCGCGCCATTGCATGGGTTTATGCACGCAGGCCTGATAGATTCGTGATTGGTGCTTTACGCCTGTGATATGTACAGAATGTCGCACCTTTCGGGCCTTCGATTGGAGGCCCCTTTGGTGAAATTGAAGTTCTTATTCTGGGGGAGAGCCATGCTGAGAGGGCTTTTTTCGCGTCTGCGCTGCGGATTGGTTTTGGCGGTCTGTTCTGTGGGTTGGGGTGGTGGAGGCGCGCCTGCGCAGGCCCTGCCGGTGCATGTGATCGCCGAATATGGTGTGCCGCCTTCGGTGCCGTCCGGCGCGCTGTCCGAGGACATGGCGCGGGCCGTGCAGATGGCCTTTGTCGACAGCATGGCACAATCGACCTGGGGCCGGGATCAGGAAATAGCGTTGATGGATGTGGGGGCCTCGGGCGATCCGCGTCTGGCGTGGATCATCTCCGACATGTTGCGGTTCATTCCTTCGCGCGGCATCAATTCGCAGCTGGCGGCGGCGGCTTCTGAACTGATGGGAAGGCAGATCCCAAGCGACAACGCCTGGGGCGCGCTGACGGATTTGCTCATCGCGTGGGATATTCCGGCACCGCCCGGCTATCTGGAGGTGAAGCGCTCCATCTTCACGACGGTGTTGCCGGAATGGGAGCCGCTCTTTGTGGAAGGCGACATTGACTGGCGGCATGTGTCCTGGGGCGGTGTGCCGATTGATGACCGTCCGTTTGGGCAGACGGATCGCAACTGCAATTGCATCCCGGCAGCAGACAATCCTGAAGTCAGCACAGCCGATCAGGCCACGTGGCTGAAGGACAGTGCTGTGGTCTTTGGCGTGGTGGTGAACGGAGAGGCGCGCGCTTATCCCCGCCGCATCATGGAAGTGCGCGAGATGGTCAATGACACGCTGGGCGGGCGCGACCTGGGCATTCCCTATTGCACGCTCTGCGGGGCCGCGCAGGCCTATTTCACCGATGGTCTACCTGCGGGCGTGACGCGGCCGACGTTGCGCACATCCGGGCTGCTTATCCGGTCCAATAAGGTGATGTTTGATCTGGAGACGATGTCGGTCTTTGATACGTTTTTGGGCAATGCGGTGACCGGGCCGCTGGCGGAAAAGGGCATCGTGTTGGAGCAGGCCAGCGTGGTGACGTCGGACTGGGGGGCCTGGAAAGCCGCGCATCCCGAGACCACCGTCCTGGTCGAGAGCCTTGCCTTGGGTCGCGATTTCGATTTCCGCAATGGGCGCGATGCCGATGGGCCGATTTTCCCGGTGGGCGATGTGGATCCGCGGTTGAGCGTGCATGAAGATGTGATCGGTGTGATCACCGCCAGTGGCACGCCGGTGGCGTTTCAGCGCTCAAAGGCCTTTACGGCGTTGAGTCAGGGGCAGGATGTGGCGGTGGAGAATGTACGGCTGGTGCTGGATGGGAGCGGGATCAGGGCCGTGGATGAGGGCGGCGGTGATCTTGGCAGTCATCAGGCCTTCTGGTTTGCCTGGTCGCAGTTTCATCCGGGTACGGTTTTGTGGGGTGGGTGAGAGACACCCACAAAACAGGGCCAAAACTCGCCGTGTCCCAATCTGGGTTTGCAGGTTTCATACGCAAAATTCGACGTGTGTTTCGAGGCCTGAGTTGAATTTGCTTTGGAGCGCTCTTCGCGCCCTTCGGGCGCGTCTCGCTTGCACGTAGAGGGTGGCGCGCCTTCGGCGCGTGGGTGAAGGCGGCGCCCCTTTCGGGGCGCGGCTTTTGGTTACTGCGTGATGGCTTTGGTTTCGAGATATTCGTGGAACCCCAGAGGGCCCGCTTCGCGGCCATTGCCGGATTGTTTGTATCCCCCGAAAGGCACATCGTAGTCGCCAGCCTCACCATTGGCGTTCACCACACCGGCGCGCAGCCTGCGGCTGACGCGGTTGATACGCTCGGGATCGGAGGATTGGATATAGGCGGCCAGACCATAGGGCGTGTCATTGGCGATCTCGATCGCGTCTTCTTCGCTCTCGAAGGGCAGCACGGCCAGGACCGGACCGAACACCTCTTCGCGCGCGATGACCATGTCATTTGACACATCGGTGAAAAGCGTCGGGCGCACATAGTAGCCCTTGTTGAAGCCTTGAGGCAGGCCCGGGCCGCCCGCGGCCAGTTTGGCCCCGTCATCGATGCCCGCCTGAATCAGGCGCTGGATGTTTTCGTGCTGTGTTTTGTTCACCACGGGGCCGATGTGATCGCCATCCTCCATCGGATCACCCACGACGCAGTTTTCCACCTCTTTGGTGACCAGCGACACCACCTCGTCATAGACTGACTTTTCCACCAGCAGGCGGGATGCGGCATCGCAGCTTTGGCCGTTGTTGATGAAACAGGCATCGACGGACACTTTCGCGGCAGCGGCCAGATCAGCGTCGGCAAAAAGCAGGTTGGGGGACTTGCCGCCAAGTTCCAATGAGACGCGCTTTATCGTGTCGGCCGCGGCCTTGGTCACCGCTTTGCCTGCGCGGGTGGAGCCGGTGAAAGACACCATATCGATGTCGTCATGTTTCGCGATGGGTTCGCCCACGCCAAGCCCGTCGCCATTGATCATGTTGAAGACGCCCGGAGGGCAACCAGCGGCTTCAATCACTTCAGCCAGCATCACAGAGGTCAGCGGTGAATATTCAGACGGTTTCAGCACCATGGTACATCCCGCCGCAAGCGCGGGCGCGACCTTGATCATGATCTGGTTCACCGGCCAGTTCCAAGGCGTGATCATGCCCACGACGCCCACGGGTTCATCGACCAAAGTGGAGCCGCCGCGCAGGGAGGGGCGTTCAAACTCATGCGCTTTCAGCGCCTCAATCGCGGCCTCCAGATGACCCACGCCCACGGGCTGATGCACGTCGCGCGAAAAGGACATGGTCGTGCCCATCTCATGGGGCATCATGCGGACGAATTCCTCCTCGCGGGCCTCATAGGCTTTGAGGATGCGTTCCAGCAGGTCGACGCGTTCTTCGACGCTGGAATGGCCGAAGGTTTTGAACGCCTCTTTCGCTGCCGCGACGGCCTTGTCCACGTCCGCCTGCCCGCCCATGGCGATGGTCGCAATCGCTTCTTCATTGCCGGGATGGATCACGTCGAACGTACCGGAGCCTGGGGCCGGGTCGACCCATTTGCCGTTGATGTAGAATTTCGTGTAGTTCTCAGACATGTGCACTCCCTGCGTGACGTTAAGCCATTGAATGGTTGTATAGTCGCAACAGAGCGTAGCCTAAAATTTGACGCGCGGCGAGACGGATTTTGCGATAAATGTCATGCGAGAACCCATGGACTTTGAAAGACCGAGCGACGCCTGAGAGGGTGATTGCAATTCCCCGACGCTGTGCCAGATTGTGGATATGACAACGATCATTCCTGTGCACCAAGCGCTGGCTCAGAGCCTCACCGACCACGAGGTGAACGCCCTCTTTGGCCTGATGGGGGACGCCAATCTGTTCATGGTGGATGACTGGATGCGCCATCATGACGGGCGGTTCATATCGGTTGCGCATGAGGGCAGCGCGGTGCTGATGGCGATGGGATATGCGCAGGTGACGGGTGAGATTGGGGTGGCCACGGTCACCCATGGCCCGGCCGTCACCAATTGTGTGACCGCGCTGGTGGAAGGAGTGAAGGGCCGCGTGCCTATCGTGCTTTTGGCCGGAGATACGCCCGCCGAGAACCTGCTGCATCATCAGAACGTGGACCAGCGGGAGATTTTCAAAGCGACCGGCGCGGGGTTTGTACAAATGCGCAGTCCCGCGACCGCAACGCAGGATTTGGCGCGGGCGTTTTACCGTGCGGGGGCGGAGCGGCGGCCGGTTGTGCTCAACATGCCGGTGGACTTCATGTGGGACGAGGCGGGCCCGCAGGCTGCACCTTTTGAGGCCTTTGAGCAACCCAAAGGTCTTGCGCAAAGTGCTGTGGTGGATGAGGCGGTGGGGATGATCGCATCGGCCCGGCGTCCGTTGATCCTGGCAGGCGACGGGGCGATCGGCGCGAAAGCGGAACTTGTGGCGCTGGCGGATCGGTTGCAGGCGCCGCTTGCCACCACCCTGCGTGGCAACGGGCTCTTTGGGGAACACCCTGCCAATATCGGCATTTTCGGCACGCTCAGCACGCCGGCCGCGTATGAGGTGATGGCGCAGTCAGACTGCGTCATAGCCTTCGGTGCGGGGCTGCATTACTACACCACCGATCACGGAAAGCTGCTGAAAAATAAGCGGCTGGTCCAGGTCGATATTGATCCGGGCGCCGTGGGGCGGGGGATGCATCCCGATGCCGCGCTCATTGCCGATGCTGGGCCTGCGGCGGATTTGATCCGGTATTGGCTGGACGAGGCGGAGATTGCGCCCTCCGGCTTTGCCAAAGAGCTGGATAGCGACGCGCTCCGCCACCATCCGATACCGCCCAATCGCACGCCCGAAGGCTTTGTGAATTACGTCGAGGCGCTGGAGGCGTTAGAGGCCGCATTGCCCAAGGATCGGATCCTCGTGACAGATGTGGGCCGCTTCATGACCGAGATCTGGGCGCGCATGTCGGTGCCGGATCCGCAGAGTTTTATTCCGGCGACCCATTTCACCTGCATCGGCCTTGGTCTGCAGGAGGCGATTGGTGCGGCGGTGGCGAAACCGGACCGCACGGTCGTTGCCTGCTGTGGCGATGGCGGGTTCATGTTGGGCGGTTTGAACGAGTTGCACACGGCGATCCGGCTGGGGCTCAACATGGTGATCGTGGTGGCCAATGACAGCGCCTATGGGGCCGAACACATTCAGTTTGAGCATCGTCAGATGGACCCTGGACATTCGCATCTGGATTGGCCGGGTTTTGCGGATGTGGCGCGGTCTATGGGGGCGCAGGCAGTGCGGGTGGACGGGTCCGCAGCGCTTGAG
>JBCCCZ010000089.1:0-11480 GCA_039033255.1 Pseudomonadota bacterium | reverse complement strand
TCCTCGGGCCGGTGCCGGAGCTGCGCAATTATTTCATGTGCGGCGGTATCATTCCGGGCTTCAGCCAGTCGGCGGGCATGGGCCTGATGGTGGCGCAGTGGATCATCGAAGGGGAAATGGCCTATGACATGTTCCACTGGGACATCGCGCGGTTCGGGGGCTGGGCCAATGACCGCGCGTTCGTGAAGGCGAAAGTGGAGGATGTGTATACGCATCGCTTCGCCATCCATTACCCCAATGAAGAACGCGCGGCGGGGCGGCCTTTGAAGACGCGGCCTGTTTACGCGATGCAAAAGGACATGGGCGCGGTGTTCGGGCTGAATTACGGCTGGGAACATCCGCTGTGGTTTGCCGATGAACCCGGCGTGGTCGATACCAACGGCTTCACGCGGCAAAACTGGTGGGGTCCGGTGGGCGAAGAATGCCGGATGCTGCGGGATCGGGCGGGGATCATCGATATCTCCAACTTCGCCAAATACCGCGTGAAAGGGGCGGGGGCGGAGGACTGGCTGAATGCTGTCTTTGCCAATCGCATGCCCAGGGAGGTGGGGCGGTCCTGTCTGACACCGCTGATTTCCGTGCGCGGTGGCATTGCGGGGGATGCGACTGTGACGCGGGTGGCGGATGATGAATTCTGGGTGATCTCCTCAGGCATGGCCGAGCGGTATCAGAGCCGGTTCTACCAGATGGTAGACCTGCCCGAAGGGACCACGTTTGAGAGCCTGACCGAGAGCCATTGCGGGTTCAATGTGGCGGGTCCCAAATCGCGGGAGATGTTGCAGCGGCTGACCAATGCTGTTCTGTCCAATGAGGATTTTCCTTTCATGCGCTCGAGGATGATCGAGTTGGCGGGCGTGGACTGCCTTGCCCTGCGCGTCAGTTTCACGGGTGATTTGGGGTGGGAATTGCATTGCGCCTCGGAAGATCAGGTGGCGCTTTACCGCGCGTTGCTTGAGGCAGGCGAGGCGGTAGGTGCAGGGCCAGTAGGGTCACGTGCGCTCATGTCCTTGCGATTGGAGAAGGGCTATGGCTCCTGGAGCCGAGAATACAGCCCCGAATACTGGCCCCATGAGGTCGGTTTCGCGCGGCTGTGCAAGATGGATAAGGATTTCCTCAACCGCGACGCTGCCCGAGCTGTGATGAACATGGAGCCTCGCGAGGCGTTGGTTCTGATGCAGTTGGAGGAGGCGGATGTCACCGCGTCAAATGCGGATGCTACGGGGGGCGAACCGATCTTTTACAAAGGGGACGGCGTGGGTCGCGTGACCTCGGGCGCGTATGGTTACACGGTGGGGATGTCTCTGGCGATGGGCTATGTGAGGGCAGCTACGGTACTGCCGGGCGGTGAGGTCGACGTGATGGTGCTGGGTCAGCCGCACCGGGCGACCATTCTGACCGCGCCACCGTTTGATCCCGACGGCCACCGTCTGCGCACGTGAAGAGACGAGAATGGGGGCCAGCCCCCATACCCCCGGAGTATTTCTGGAAAGATGAATTGCAGAACGATGTCCATGTTTCACCTTTCGGAAAATACTCCCGCCGGAGGCATCCAACTTCTCAAAACGCGCAGGGCGTTGAGGTTAGCCGCGCCAGATCCAGCCGCCGCCGAGGATGCGGGAGCCGCCTGTTTCGTAGAAGACGCAGGCCTGACCCGGGGAGATGCCGGCCTCGGGGGTGAAGAGTTCGACGGTGGCCTCGGTCTCGGACATGGGGCGGATGATTGCCTCGCGCGGGGGGCGGGTGGAGCGGACCTTGACGGAGACGTGCCATTCTGAGCGCGAGGTCAGAGGTTCGTCGCCCAGCCAATTTACTTCGCGCACAGGGACGGTGCGGGTGGAGAGGTGTTCCTTGCCGCCTACGATCACGCGGCGGGTGTCGACGTCGAGTTTGACGACGTAGAGCGGCTCGCTGAGCCCTCCGATCCCGAGACCACGGCGCTGGCCGATGGTGTAGTGGATGACGCCCTCGTGGTGACCGAGCACGCGGCCTTCCATGTCGACGATGTCGCCTGGTTCGGCAGCACCTGGTCGCAGTTTTTCGATCACTGAGGCGTAGTTTCCATTCGGCACAAAACAGATGTCCTGACTGTCGGGTTTGTTGGCCACGGTCAGGTTGTAGCGTGCCGCAAGCTCGCGGGTGGCATCCTTGGACGGAAGATGCCCCAGCGGGAAGCGCAGGAAGCTGAGCTGTTCTGGCGTCGTCGAAAAGAGGAAATAGCTTTGGTCGCGATTGGCATCCTCGGCGCAGTGCAGTTCTGGGCCAAGCGTGCCCATCTTGCGCTGGATGTAATGGCCGGTGGCCATGCAATCGGCATCCAGATCGCGCGCGGTTTGCAGCAGATCCTTGAACTTCACCCGTTCGTTGCAACGGATGCAAGGAACCGGGGTCGCGCCCGCCAGATAGCTGTCGGCGAACTCGTCAATCACTGCGTCTTTGAACAGATTTTCATAATCCAGCACGTAATGGGGGAACCCCATCTCTTCGGCTACGCGGCGCGCGTCATGGATGTCAACGCCCGCACAACACGCACCCTTCTTGGCCAGCGCCGCGCCGTGATCGTAAAGCTGCAGCGTCACGCCCACCACGTCATAGCCTTCTTCCGCCAGCATCGCGGCCACCACGGAACTGTCCACGCCGCCGGACATCGCCACCACAACGCGGGTGTCGGAGGGCGCCTTGGCCAGGCCCAGGGAGTTGAGATCGGTGTCGAGTGCCATATCTTCTTGAATGCAGCATTACGGAAGTGCTGCGGAATATAGGAAAATCCTAATTACTCTCAAGCCCTTTAGGTGGACCAATTTCATCGGGTGTTAAGCGAATTTGTTCACACATGTCATCGTTGAAAGAGAGTTGCGCCATGTATCTCAAGAAAGTTGATGGACCAAGAGCCGTGAAACTGCCCGACGGGACAGTGATGACCCGTGCCGATTTGCCCCCACAGACCACCACGCGATGGGTCGCCTCGCGCAAGCTGGCGGTGGTGCGGGGCGTAATGCACGGACTGATTGGTCAGGATGAAGCGATTGAGCGGTATTCGCTGAGCGATGATGAATTCCAGGAATGGTTGACTTCGCTGTCTGAGCGTGGGTCCGATGGGCTCAAAGCGACACACCGTTAAATTGAATTCAATAAAGTATCTAGACAACTTTAAGTTGAATGCTATTTTATTTCCTACCAGTAACCTGTGGTTAACCAAATCAAGTCACTGTGTACTGGAAGAGGACGGTTAACTGGAGATCAAGGATGCGCGTGCTTCTTGTTGAAGACGACCCGACGACGTCAAAAAGCATTGAGTTGATGCTCACTCATGCCAATCTCAACGTCTACACCACTGATCTTGGCGAAGAGGGCATCGACCTGGCCAAGCTTTACGACTACGACCTGATCCTACTGGATCTGGGCCTTCCGGACATGAACGGGCACGAAGTGCTGCGTCAGCTGCGGCTGTCACGGGTGGAAACACCCATTCTGATCCTGAGCGGGGAAGCCGATACCGAAAACAAGATCAAGGGCTTCGGGTTCGGGGCGGATGACTATCTGACCAAACCTTTCCACCGCGAAGAACTGGTGGCGCGAATCCATGCGATTATCCGCCGGTCGAAGGGTCATTCACAGTCGATCATTCGTACCGGCAAGGTCAATGTAAATCTCGATGCCAAAACGGTTGAGGTGGGCGGGCGCACTGTGCATCTGACCGGCAAGGAATACCAGATGCTGGAGCTTTTGAGCCTGCGCAAGGGCACGACGCTGACCAAGGAGATGTTTCTCAACCATCTCTATGGCGGCATGGATGAACCGGAGCTGAAGATCATTGACGTGTTCATTTGCAAGCTGCGCAAGAAGCTGTCGGAAGCAACCGATGGTGAAAACTATATCGAAACCGTGTGGGGCCGCGGCTATGTGCTGCGCGATCCTGACCCGGCGGCGGATGACCCGCAGCCAATTGCGGTGAATGCCTGAGGTGATCCTTGACGGCTAAGCTGGCCCGGAGGCGAAAATCGCGGTGAGGCGGGCCGCGAATGCCCTCGGCCTCACAGCCAAGAGCACCGTAAGGAGCACCGTAAAGAGCACAGCAAAAAAACCACAGCAAGAAACAGAGCAAAGACCAGAGCAAAGACTGGCGCCCAGACTGGCGCACAGACTGGCGCACAGACTGGACCAACGACATGACGCGCCCTATCACTAACCAGTGATGGGGCGCTTTTTCATGCGCCTGTCACGGAATGATGGGCCTGTCGGTTGGGCCCAAGGAACATGAGGCCCGACCATGGTGGATCTAGACTTCTCGGACGTTGAGGTGGAGGCGCTAACCTCGGAGGCGGCGGAGGCGGAACTGGCGCGGTTGGCCGCTGTTTTGGGGGCTGCGAACACGGCCTATCATGCCGATGATGCGCCGGAAATCAGCGATGCGAAATATGATGCACTGAAAGCCCGCAACCGGGCGATTGAGGCGCGGTTTCCCGCGCTGAAGCGCGCCGATAGCCCGAGCGAGCAGGTGGGGGCGGCACCATCGGAGGCGTTTGCCAAAGTCAGGCACGCGGTGCGGATGCTAAGCCTTTCGAATGCGTTCGATGACGATGATGTGGCGGAATTTGACACGCGGATCCGGCGATATCTGGGGCTGGGTGATGCCGCGCCGCTGGCCTTTACAGCGGAGCCCAAGATTGATGGGTTGAGCCTGTCGCTGCGCTATGAGGCGGGGCGATTGGTGCACGCGGCGACGCGGGGCGATGGGGAGGTGGGCGAAAATGTCACCGCCAACGCGCGCACGATTGATGATGTTCCGCAGGTGATCGACGGCGCGCCGGACGTGATGGAGATCCGAGGCGAGGTCTATATGAGCCACGCCGATTTCGAGGCGTTGAATGCGCGGCAGGCAGATATCGCGGGCAAGACCTTTGCCAATCCAAGGAATGCCGCCGCGGGGTCTTTGCGGCAGTTGGATGCGGAGATCACGCGGTCCCGGCCGTTGAAGTTTTTTGCCTATGCCTGGGGGGAGCTGTCAGAACCCTTGGCGGATACCCAGATTGGGGCGATCCGGCGCATGGAGAACATGGGGTTTCAGACCAATCCGCGCACCGCGATCTGCGATGGCGTGAAAGAGATGCTGGACCACTATCGCAGCATCGAGCAGGCGCGCGCCACACTGGGCTATGACATCGACGGGGTGGTCTACAAGGTCGATGATCTGGGGCTGCAGGGGCGGTTGGGGTTCCGCAGCACAACGCCGCGCTGGGCCACCGCGCATAAGTTTCCCGCCGAACTGGCCTGGACGCGGCTCGAGGCGATTGACATCCAGGTTGGTCGGACCGGCGCGCTCAGCCCGGTGGCGCGGCTGACGCCGGTGACGGTGGGGGGGGTGGTGGTGTCGAATGCCACGCTGCACAATGAGGATTACATCGCGGGGCGCGATGCGAAGGGCAATCCGATCCGGGATGGCAAGGATATTCGCGTGGGCGATTGGGTGCAGGTGTACCGCGCGGGCGATGTGATCCCGAAGGTGGCGGATGTGGATTTGGCCAAGCGGCCGGAGGATTCGGTGCCCTATGAGTTTCCGACGGTGTGTCCTGAATGCGGATCGCCTGCCATTCGGGAAGAAGGGGATTCGGTGCGGCGCTGCACGGGCGGCATGACGTGTCCGGCGCAGGCGGTGGAGCGGTTGAAGCATTTCGTGTCGCGGGCGGCCTTTGACATCGAAGGGCTGGGATCCAAGCAGGTGGAGCAGTTTTACCGCGACGGCTGGATCGCGGAACCGGCTGATATTTTTACCCTCAGAGAGCGGTATGGGCAGGGGTTGCAACAGCTCAAGAACCGGGAGGGCTGGGGGGAGAAGAGTGCCGCAAACCTCTTTGATGCCATTGATGAAAAGCGGATCATTCCCTTCGCGCGGCTTCTGTTCTCGCTGGGCATTCGCCATGTGGGGGAGCAGGCGAGCACGCTGATTGCGCGGACCTATGGGGAGTGGGATGCGTTTTTGACCGCGATGGAAGCGGCGTCGGAATTGAGTGGCGAGGCTTGGGAGGGCCTCTTGTCCATCGACGGGGTGGGCGAGGTGATGGCGCGCAGCCTCGTCACGGCTTTTGCGCAGGAGCGGGACAGTATTGACCGGCTGACAGCCCATCTGAGCGTTGAGGCAGCCGCGCGGCCCGAAACCGATGGCAGCCCGGTGGCAGGCAAGACGGTGGTGTTCACAGGCACGCTTGAGAAGATGACCCGGGCGGAGGCCAAGGCGCGGGCGGAGGCCCTGGGGGCGAAAGTGTCTGGGTCGGTGAGCGCCAAAACGGATCTGGTGGTGGCGGGACCCGGGGCGGGGTCGAAGGCGAAGAAGGCCGAAGACCTCGGGATTGAGATGATCGACGAGGATGGTTGGCTGGAGCTGATTGGCGACGCATGAGCACACGACCTGAAATTCTTTTTCCGCTGTTTGCGGGTCTTGAGACGCTGGAGGGCGTGGGGCCGCGATCGGTGGAGAATTTCAAAGGGTTGGCGGTGGAAAAGCCGCGCGATCTGCTGTTCACGCTGCCTTACTCGGGGATTGATCGGCGGCCTGTGGCGACGGTGCAGATGGCCGATCTGCCCAAGGTTCTGACGGTCGAGGTGACGGTCGGGCATCACATGCGCCCCTCTGCGCGGGGGCGGCCCTATCGGGTGGAGGTGACGGATGCGGCCACCACGTTTCAGCTCGTGTTTTTCCATGCCCATCCCGATTACCTCGAAAAAATCCTGCCCACCGGGGCGCGGCAGGTGGTGTCTGGGAAGGTGGAGCTGTTCGACGGCATCGCGCAGATGACCCATCCTGATCATGTCGTGCCGCCCCATGAGGCGGGGCAGATCCCGGAATTTGAGCCGGTTTATCCCAAGACGGCGGGGATCACGCAGAAGCTGATGCTGAAGGCGACGAAAGGCGCATTGGCGCGGGCGCCGGTGTTGCCGGAATGGATTGATGCGTCTTTGAAGAGGGAGCGGGGATGGCCGGATTGGCAAGTGGCGGTAGAACGGGCGCATGGGCCGCGCGCGATGACGGAGCTGTCACCGGAAGACCCCGTGCGGGCAAGGCTCGCCTATGATGAATTGCTGGCGCATCAGTTGACGCTGGCCCTTGCGCGGGCGCGGGTGCGGCGGGCGAGGGGGCGGGCGTCGACAGGCGATGGGGCGTTGAGACGGGCGGTCATGGAGGCGTTGCCCTATGCGCCCACGGGCGCGCAGACGCGGTGCATTGGTGAAATTGCCGAGGATATGGCCAGTGAGCGGCGGATGAACCGATTGCTGCAGGGCGATGTGGGGGCGGGGAAGACGTTGGTGGCGTTGTCGGCGCTCTTGATCGCCGTGGAGGCGGGCGGGCAAGGGGTGATGATGGCCCCCACGGGCATTCTGGCGCAGCAGCATTTGGAAGGGTTGCGGCCTTTGGCGGAGGCGGCGGGTGTGCGGTTGGAGATTTTGACAGGCCGCGACAAGGGTGCGCCGCGGCGGGAGAAGCTGGTGGCGTTGGAAGCCGGTGAGATCCAGATCCTCGTCGGCACTCATGCGGTGTTTCAGAAGGATGTGGTGTTTGCCGATCTGCGGCTGGCGGTGGTGGATGAACAGCATCGCTTTGGTGTGCGTCAACGGCTGGAATTGGGGCGCAAGGGCGAGGAGGCGGATGTGCTGGTGATGACGGCGACGCCCATCCCGCGCTCTCTGTCACTGGCGCATTACGGGGACATGGATATCTCCGTGCTGGATGAGAAGCCACCCGGCCGCAAGCCGGTGACGACGGCGCTGGTGAATATTGAACGGATGGATCAGATCGTGGATCGGCTGCGGCAGGCGATTGCGGAGGGGCGGCAGGCTTATTGGGTGTGCCCGTTGGTGGAGGACAGTGAACAGGTTGATCTGTCCAGTGCCGATGCGCGGTTCAAGGCGTTGCGAGCGGCGTTGGGCGAGGGGGTTGTGGGGTTGGTGCATGGGCAGATGACGCCCGATGACAAGGATGCTGCGATGGCCGCGTTTCAGAGTGGGCAGACCAGTGTTTTGGTGGCCACGACGGTGATCGAGGTGGGGGTGGATGTGCCCAATGCCTCGATCATGGTGATTGAACGGGCAGAGCATTTTGGGTTGGCGCAGTTGCATCAGTTGCGGGGGCGCGTGGGGCGCGGGGCGGCGCCGTCGACCTGTTTGTTGGTGTATCAGGGGCCGCTGGGGGAGACGGGGGAGCGGCGGTTGAGCACGATGCGGGACACCGAAGATGGGTTCAAGATTGCCGAGGTCGATCTGGAGATGCGCGGTGCGGGTGATCTGATCGGGACGGCGCAATCGGGGGTGCCGAGGTTCCGGGTGGCGGATTTGGAGCGGCAGACGGCCTTGATGGCCGTGGCGCAGACGGATGCGCGGAAGTTGCTGATGGATGATGCGGGGTTGGTGTCGGAGCGGGGGCAAGCGGCGAGGGTGCTGCTTTGGTTGATGGAGCAGGATCAGGCCATTCGGTTGATTGATGTGGGGTGAGCAGGCCCCGGCGCGGAATCAAGGCGCTTGCGCCGCCGCGCCTTCGCAAGGCCCCACGCGTCACACCTTTGGTGTGCCACTCCAATTGGCGCGCCTTGGGCGCGACGCCTGGCGAATGGCAATTGCGGGCTACCGCTCGGGCCGAGTCCGGGACAGCAGGGATAAAGCGCTGCTGTTCAGAGGCAGGGATCGCCAGACCGGGGCCTTGCAAAGGCGCTCTGTTGTTCTGTTTTCTTCAAGCTTGCATTGAGAACAAAAGTTTCTCAAAAAATCAGTTGCTTAGGTGAAAATTGGACAAAAAGTTCGCATTTGTTCTCATAAAGTTCTTTACAAATGGTTTCCAAAATGAGAACAAATAAGCAACAGATAAGAACAAACCCGAACGAGGCCACCATGAGCAAGCACATCAAATCCATCACCGCACGCACCCAGGACACGCTGATTGGCGATCTGATTGGTGGGGCGGCTTTGATGGTGACGCTTGTGGCTGGGCTTTACCTGCCGGGGGTGTTCTGACCTTTTGAATTCTGCCTGCGACGCTCCTTGTCGCTCACGCGCTTTCGCATCCTCTGTCCCCAACTTGAGATGCCACTGCGCTTTGTCCCGCACATAGCTCGGGGTCTGCCTCATCCCCCCGGGCCCGCGTGAGAGACATATCAGGAGCAACGCATTCCTTCCGCCGCCGCTGTTCCAGCGTGCGGCGGTTTTTTTGGTTTGTGGGGATGTCGCTCATCCGTCCTGACGGACGGCCTCGCCGGTGGTCAGGCGCAGGAGGTTTGTGCGGCGTCTGTCGCTTCCACCAGCGCATCCAGCGTCAGCAGGATGGAGGCATGGCGATTGGCGAAGTCGGAGGCCGCGCGCAGGACTTCAAGCTCTTCGAAGGGGGCAGGTGGCGTGGGGCCACCTTCGGCGAGCATGGATTTGAGCGCATCGCGTGCTGCGCGCAGCTCAGACGGGGTGCGCCCGATGACCTGGCAACCCACGACGCTGGCGGCGGCCTGGCCAAGCGCGCATGCTTTCACGTCCGCCGCGTAATCGGTGATCGTGGCACCATCAGTCACGATATCCACGGTGACGGTCGAGCCACAGAGCGGGGCGCGTTTGCTCACGCTGGTCTGGGCGTGGGCCAGGCGCCCGGTATGGGGCATGGAGGCCGCCAGCTCCAGAATGCGGGCGGAGTAGAGCTTGATGAGGTCAGTTTCGCCGCTCATGACTGCTTCCCTGGGGTTTCCCTTTTAACATCGCCTCTATAGTTAGTCGCGCACGCAACATGAGGCAAAGGATTTTCTGTCATGCTGGATCCGGACACGCTGAAATGGACGGCCGATGGGCTGATACCAGCGATCGCGCAGGATCATGAAACCGGCGATGTGTTGATGTTGGCCTGGATGAATGCCGCCTCGTTGGCCGCCACGTTTGAGACCGGGCGGGTGACCTATTGGAGCCGGTCGCGGCAGGAATTCTGGGCCAAGGGGGAGACATCGGGCCACATTCAGGAACTGATTGAGATGCGTGTGGATTGCGACCGGGATTGTTTGTTGATGAAGGTCAAGCAGACCGGGCCTGCTTGTCACACGGGGCGTCGGACGTGTTTTTACACAGCTGTGCGGGGTGGGCGTGAAGTGATCCTGATGGAGCCGATGGCGGGGAATTTTGCGCGGGCGGTGCGGGGTAAAATCTCAACGAAAAAAGATCCTTAGAGCATCTTCTTAATGTCATTGGGGGTGAAGCCCTCAGCGCGGTAGGTGGCGATGGCGCGGGCGTCGTCGCGTTTGGCGAGGCGCTTGCCGTGTTCGTCACGGATGAGACGGTGATGGTGATAGGTGGGCGTTTGAAAGCCCAAGAGTGCTTGCAGCAGGACGTGGATGCCCGTGGCGGGGGCGAGGTCTTCGCCGCGGATGACATGGGTGATATTTTGGTCGGCGTCATCGCAGACGGTTGCGAGGTGGTAAGACGCGCCCATGTCTTTGCGGGCGAGCACCACGTCTCCGGCGGTTTCGAAGAGGTTTTCGATGTGGATTTCGCCGGGTTTGGTGCCGGTTTCGGTGTATGTGAGTGGGCCAACGGTGGCCTCAGCCCCGGCAGTGTCGAGGCGCAACGCAGTGTCGGGCATGGGACCTGTGGGGGGCATTTTGGGCCGGTGCGTGCCGGGGTAAATGAGCCCGTCTGCGCCTTCCTGAGGGGCATTCACGCTGGCGCGGATTTGAGCGCGGGTGAGTGTGCAGGGGTAGAGGAGGCCCATGTCCCAAAGCTTTTGCAGGGCTGTGCGATAGCGGGAGAGGCGGTCGGATTGGCACCAGATCTCGGGTTCCCATGTTAGGCCGAGCCAATTGAGATCGTCTTTGATTTGAGCTTCCCACTCGGGGCGGGAGCGTGACTGATCGAGATCGTCTATGCGCAGGTGGAATTGGCCGTCTGCGGCGCGTGCCATGTCGTGGGCAAGGCAGGCGGAATAAGCGTGGCCCAGATGCAGCGGGCCGGTTGGGGAGGGGGCGAAGCGGGTTTTGAACGTCACGCGGCGTGTTGGTTCGTTTGGCCGAGCCAGGCGGTCCAGGCGGCTTTGGCGCGGTCGGTATAGGCTTTGTAGCGGTCTTTGCGGCCCCGGCGGCCGCCCTTTAGCCCGTCAACAGGGCGGAAGAGGCCGAAATTGACGTTCATAGGCTGGAAGGTTTTCGCCTCGGCCCCGCCTGTGATGTGGTGGATCAGGGCGCCCATGGCGCTGTCCTGGGGTGGGGCGCTGAGGGGTTGGCCAAGGATGTCGGCGGCGGCAAGGCGGCCGGCGAGGAGGCCCATGGCGGCGGATTCGACATAGCCTTCGACGCCGGTGATTTGACCGGCGAAGCGGATATGGGGTTTGGATTTGAGCCGCATTTGGTCGTCGAGAAGGGTCGGCGAATTGAGGAAGGTGTTGCGGTGGATGCCTCCCAAGCGGGCGAAGCTGGCATTCTCAAGGCCGGGGATCATGCGGAGCACGTCTGTTTGTGCGCCGTACTTCATTT
>JBCCCZ010000088.1:0-11609 GCA_039033255.1 Pseudomonadota bacterium | reverse complement strand
CCTGAGGGTGCTTTAAGCCGGCAGGTGGATGTTGAACGCCGCGCGCAATCGCTTGTCCAGTTCAGGATCAAACCGCGCCGCAGACCGGGTGGCGAGGATCTCCTCTTTGCGGGCAATCGCCGCTTTGTTGAGATCGGGCTTGCCCTTCTCGGCCCATTCCTTGGGCGACATACGCTCGCCCGTCGTGGGGTAAACATAGTCGCTTTCCATCCGCGCCAGTGTCTGATCGGTGCCCAGATAGTGACCGGGCCCGCCAAGGCAGACCTCTTTCACCTGATCAATGGCGAGCGTTTCGTCGTTCACCTCGATCCCGCGCACGCAGCGTTGGGCGTGACCAATCAGGTCATCGCCGAGGATAAGCGACTCATGGCAGAACCCCAGAAGCGAGGCATGCATGCCCGCCGCCTCATAGACCATGTTGAGGCCCGACAGCCCCGCCATGACGTTGGAGCACATCTGTTCCCACCCCGCCTGCATGTCGGGCAGCTTGGCATCGGTTATACCGCCCACCGCGCCGCCGGGCAGATCGTAGAAGCGATGCATCTGTGCGCAACCGGCGCTCAGCAGTGCCTGTTCGCCCGATCCACCCGTCATCGCGCCCGTGCGCAGGTCGAGGCCAAAAGGCCAAGTGCCGAAGATCGCCGGGTGCCCCGGGGCCACCGCGTTGACATAGACCAGCCCACCGAGGCATTCGGCGCAGGCTTGCGCGATCGCGCCCGCAACGGTCGACGGCGTCGTGGCCCCCGCCATGCCAGCGGAAAGCAGAAGCACCGGCATGCCGCCCTTGATGCATTTCTCCATAACCTGGCAGGACTCGGTCGCGAATTTCATCGGTGGGACGACGAAGCAATTGGAATTGCTCATGAAAGGCCGGGCGCGAAACGCCTCTTCGCTGCCTGCAATCATGTAGAGCATGTCCAGCGCGTCTTCGATGAAGTCAGGGTCTGAAAACGACGTCCCGATGTGCTTGGTCGTGCCAGAACAGCAGGCGTAGATGGTGTTGAGGTCCATCTCCCGATTATCGAGGATATCGCGCGCCACCATCGGCCGCTGGCAAAAGTGGATATTGTCGAGCACATCGCAAATCCGCGCGGCATCATGGAGATCCTGCAGCAGGCTGTCGCGGTAATTGCGCCCGTCCACATCGACCATATTCACGGCGGCGCCTGCCGTGCCGTAATGCACCCGGTTGCCAGACAGATCGAGATCGTTTTTCCCATCCCGGCTGGGCAAGACCACGGTGCGGTTGGCCAATGTCAGCGCTTTTTCGACCACCGCGCGCGGGATGCGAATGCGGCCATCGTCGCCCAGAATGGCCCCTGCGCCGACCAGATAGTCAACGCCCGAAGGCGGCGCATCGGCAAGACCGACCTCTTCCAGAAGCGTCAGGGCGGTTTCGTGGATGCGCTGGATGTCGTCTTCAGACAGAATATTCAGCGCGGTGGATTCCATACCCGGGCGGATGGAGCGCATCGCCTCTGGCGTCGGGGCCGCGCGGCTGGCTCGACGCGCAGCGCGTCCTCCGGAGCGGCGGGTCGCCTGTGTCTTGAGGGGTTTGTTCATGGGGGGTGTCCTTACAGTGAAATTGGGGTTTCAAACGGATTGAACCCCTTCACGGACGCCCTCGTGCTGCACGACCACGCACCGCGCCAATCGTGTAGATGACCAATGCGATCTTGCATGTGGCTGTCATCGCATCCTCCCTGTTTACGCTCTTACTATAGGCGATTCGGGCTCTCTGGCTGTCTTAATCGCGACGCAGGCCTTGAAAGGCGCGCGCATCAGACTTTCCTGTCACTCCAAAGCAGCACAGGAATACGTGACATGCCCCGGCGATATGCGGAGATCTACCCGTCCTTGCCGCTGATCAACAGCGACGCGATGGATCATGTGTCGGCCGCCTCCTTGATGGCGTTGCGGTATTTTCAGGCTGAGCCCGACACCATGCCGGAGGAGGTATTCGCCGAACATTATGTGCTGTTGAACCTCAACGCCGTGCCCCACCGCGTGCAGAACCGGCGCGACGGGGTGCTGCGGGATTTCACCTATGAACAGTTCCAGATCATCGTGACGCCCGCAGGGATGCGATCGGGTTGGCGGTGGTTTGCGCCCTCAGACGTGATCGTGGTGACGCTCGACCCCGACAAGGTGGCCGATTTTGCGCAGAAGGAGTTGGGGCTAATCCTCGACCGGCAACAGTTTGTGGATCTGCCGCAGTTCACGGATGCCGATCTCTGTCAGGCAGGGGTGATGCTGCGCGACGCTATGGAAAGTAACGATCTGTCGTCCGCCGTGATGTTTGAGGCGCTGAGCCGTGTATTTCTGGTCAAGCTCTTGCAGCGCTACGGCCAGCAGCGGGAAGAGGCCGCATCGACGCGCTTCACGTCCGCGCATTTCGGGCGCGTTCTCAGCCATATTCGCGAGAATCTGGAGCGTACGATCACCATCGAAGATCTAGCCAGTGAGGTGGGGATGAGCCCATCGCATTTTTCGCGCCTCTTCAAAGAGACGTTGGGCCAGACGCCCATGCAATACGTGCTGGCCTACCGGATCGAACAGGCGGTGGACATGATGAAGGACAAAACCCGACCGCTGGGCGATATCGCCCTGGCTTGCGGGTTTGCCGATCAGGCGCATTTCTCGCGCAGCTTCAAACAGGTCACCGGGCAGACCCCGCGCGCGTATCGGGCGGGCTGACAGCAGGATTGTGCAAAACTTGAGCGGCCTCGTTCAAGTATCGCCACCCGGGCCCGCGTATCTCTTGGTCATCACATGACGCTTACAGGAGATACGCACATGATCAAATTTTCCCTCAGCACCGCAGCCGCCCTGATGGCGGCCACCTCCGCGCTGGCCCAGGTGGAAACCCGCGTGGTTCAGTTTGAAAACGAAGGGGCCACGCTGTCTGGTACACTTTACCTGCCCGAAGGCCATGACGGCTCGGCCTTGCCCACGGTTGTGGTCACCGGCGCATGGACATCGGTCGAAGAACAGATGCCATCGGTCTATGCCCGCGAAATGGTGGACCGGGGTTTCGCCGCCTTCACCTTCGATTTCCGCGGCTGGGGCAAATCGGGCGATCTAGCGGGTGGCGCAAGGTTCGTGGAAAGCCCGGAGGCCAAAACCTCTGACATCCGCGCCGCATTCGACTTCCTGACCACGGTGCCGGAAGTGGACGTGACCCGCATCAACGGTCTCGGCATCTGTGCCTCTGCGGGCTACATGGTCGACGCGGTGGCAGGCAATGACCGCGTCGCCAGTATCGGTCTGGTTGCGCCTTGGCTGCAAAATGAAGCCTTGGTCGAGGCCGTCTATGGCGGACAAGAGGGCGTCGAAAACCTCATCAACCTGTCGCGTTCTGCAGAAGCTGAAGGCGGGCAGGTGATCCCGGCTGCTGGTCCCGCAGGCGCGGAAGGCGTTCTGATGCCCATCGGTGGCTACTACTTTGAGCCCGACCGCGGGGCCATCCCGGCCTATGACAACAAATGGAACAATGCAGGCTGGGAATGATGGCTGACCTATCATCCGGCGGACAATGCACATCGTCTGACGCAGCCTTTGGCGATTGTTCACTCCGAGGCTGCGGCCATCCCGCAAGGCGTGCGCGATTTCCTTGCCGGGTTCACCGTAGAGGCGACGCTGAAGATGCTCGAAGACGTCACGCAGTTTGACTTCTACGACAACGCGCAAGACGTGACCCGCGCCGCTGATGCGATGGCCGCCCATTTCGCGCAGTAACCGCAGATCAAGCTGGAAAGGACAACCCGATGACACGTATACTGACTGCTCTCGCTTTCACTGCTGCACTGGCAGCGCCCGCAATCGCGGCCGATCTTCCACCCGCCGGAACCCCGACGGAAGCCCAGATCCGCACGCTCGTTTCCTCCATCCCGCTGGCCGTGGATCGTGCGGCCTATGATCTGGCTGAGGCGGCATTCGCCGAAGAGGTCGTGATTGACTACACCTCCCTCTGGGGTGGGCAGCCTGCGACCATGACCCCTGCCGCGCTGATGGAGGCCTGGCGCGGCATTGTTCCGGGGTTTGACGCCACTTGGCATGAACTGGGCCCGGTGACGGTCACCGTGACGGGCGATACGGGCGGGGCCACGGCCTTTGTCGATGCCCGTCACTGGATCGACGATCAGATCTGGCGGCCCGTCGGGACCTACACTTGGGATGTCGCGCAGATCGACGGCGCATGGCGCGTCACGCGGATGGAATTCGACATGACCGCCGAATACGGTGATCGCGGCTTGGCAGCCCTCGCCATGGACCGCGCAAAGTGAAAACAAAACAGTGGGGGGCGCTGCCCCCACCCCCGGTGTATTTTTTGTGACGGTCAAACAGAGAACCGGACCTTTTGGCTTCTTTTTGGCCAAAAATACTCAAGGACAAATCGTGTGGAAGGCGCGACAAGCCCGGATCAGGCGGTAAGCTCAGTCACCAGTTCGATGATCGACCCCATCGCGCCCACCAAGCGGTCATCATCAATCGTCAGGGCCACACGCACATGGCCCGTCGCCGCCGCCCCGAAGCTTTCACCCGGCATGACGGCGATGTGGTGCTCTTCCAGAAGGCGCATGGCGAAGTCCTCCCCGCTGAGCCCCGTGGCGCGCAGATCAAGCATCACGTACATCGCACCATCCGGCGGGATCACGCGGATGGCGTTCATGCCCTCAACCATCTCCAGCATCAGATCGCGGCGGCGCAGGAAAGGGGCAGCGACCTCCGCCTCGAAATCCTCACCTTTGTTCAGCGCATAGAACGCAGCCTCCTGGACGAACCCGGCCACGCCGTAGGTCGTGTGGGTCGACAGATTGCCCAGATGCGCGATGGCCTCTTCCGCCCCGATGATCCATCCTATGCGACTGCCTGTCATGGCGTGGCTTTTGGACATGGATCCGATGACCAGCGAGCGATCCGCCATGTCTGGCAGGGCGCGCGGGCTGATATGCGGGCCGTTCCAAACTTGCGTGTCATAGACCTCATCCGAGATCAACCACATGTCGTGGTCCTTCACGACGCGGGCGATGCCCTCCATCGTCTCCATCGGATAGACGACGCCTGTGGGATTGTTGGGCGAGTTGATTAGAAGGCTGGCCGCACCCTGCCGCGCCTCAGCCGCGATGTCGTCTGCGTCAGGCAGAAACCCCCGTTCGGGACGGGCGGCCACAGGCACGGCCACAGCCCCCACACCCCGGATCGTGCCGGGGTAGGTGGCGTAATAAGGATCGATGTAGAGCGCGCGATCCCCTTCATCACAGACACCGGCATGGGTGGCAAACAGCCCCGCCTGACCGCCCGGCACCACCAGCACGTTGTCAGGCGTGGTCTTCACGCCTGTGCGCTCCGCCACGCGCTGGGCAATCGTTTCGCGCAGGTTCTTGCGTCCGTTGAGCGCGGGATAGCCCACATGCCCATTCATCGCAGCCGCATGCATCGCGTCCAGAATGCTGGCATCGGTCCCGATGTCATGCTCACCCACGGTCAGGTGGATGACGTCATGGCCGGCCTCGGTCATTTCCCTGGCTTTGTAATAGATGTCCCAACCATCCGAGCCGCCACCGGTCAACCCGGTGATCCTGCGCGACATGTTCATGACGCTCTCCATTCTGAAAGGGGGGCAGCATCCTGCCGTTCGCGCCAGATGGCCCGCGCGCTTGGGCGAAGTCAACGGGATTTCCGGCTCTTGACCTGTCGGGGGCGCCTGTCTATGCCAGTGCCATGACCATTTCGACCGCACACACCTGTTGTCTTTCCTGCTGACATCGTCACGCGGGACGGTCTGTTTTTCTTTTCATGAGCGACCTGCGCTTCCTTGATTTTCGCGCGTAAAGGCACGCCTCATGACTGATATTCACCTCCACAACACCGCCACCCGCCGCAAAGAGCTGTTCGAACCGATCGATCCCAAAAACGTGCGCATGTATGTCTGCGGGCCCACCGTTTATGATCGCGCCCATCTGGGCAATGCGCGGCCCGTTGTGGTGTTTGACGTGCTCAATCGTCTTTTGCGGCATGTGTATGGCTCGGGTCACGTCACCTATGTCCGCAATTTCACCGATGTGGACGACAAGATTAACGCCCGCGCGTCCGAGAGCGGGCGACCCATTTCCGACATCACCGAAGAGACCACTCAGTGGTTTCTCGATGACATGTCGGAACTGTCCGCGTTGGAACCTGATCAGATGCCCCGCGCCACGGCCACATCCCGCAAATGGTGGCCATGATCGAAGACCTGATCGCGCGTGGTCACGCCTATGCGGCCGAGGGCCATGTGCTCTTTGCCGTGGACAGCTGGAAAGACGGCTACGGCAAACTGTCGGGCCGGTCCGTCGACGACATGATCGCGGGCGCCCGGGTGGAAGTGGCACCCTACAAGCAAAACCCAATGGATTTCGTGCTGTGGAAGCCATCGTCGGACAATCTACCGGGATGGGACAGCCCGTGGGGCCGGGGGCGGCCTGGCTGGCATATTGAATGCTCGGCCATGGCGCATGACCTGCTTGGCGAAAGCTTCGACATTCACGGCGGCGGCAATGATCTGATGTTTCCCCACCACGAAAACGAGATCGCCCAAAGCCGCTGCGCCTGCCCGGATGGCGAGTTTGCGCGCTATTGGCTCCACAATGAGATGTTGCAGGTCGAGGGCAAGAAAATGTCCAAATCCCTGGGCAATTTCTTCACTGTGCGGGATCTGCTGGGTCAGGGCATTCCGGGCGAGGTGATCCGGTTTGTGTTCCTCAGCACCCATTACCGCAAGCCGATGGATTGGACGGCGAAGAAAGCGGGCGACGCAGAAAAGACCCTGCGCAAGTGGTATGGTCAGGTTGAGGGCATTGATGCCGGCGGCGTAGATGATGGCATTATCAACGCGTTGGCCGATGATCTTAACGCGCCTGGGGCCCTGACCATTTGCCATCAACTGTCAACGGCTGGCGACGCGCCCGCCCTGAAAGCGGGGCTGGTGTTCCTCGGCCTGATGAACGAGTCAGCACCCGCTTGGGCTTCTGCACCCGCCTTCGATCTTGCGCCCCTCACGGCGCGCTTTGTCGAAATCCGCTCCAAGGCGATGGAGAGCAAGGATTTCGGGCCGGTTGATGCCATGAAATCGGCGCTCTTGGAGGCGGGTGTCGAAGTGAGGATGAGGAAGGACGGTGTGGAATTGCTCCCCGGCCCGGATTTTGACGAGACGAAACTGCCGAGTCTGTAAGATGTCACGCCTCCGGCGGGAGTATTTCCGGCCAAAAAGAAGCGCGGGTTGTGGCTTCTTTTTGGCCAAAAATACTCAAGTCATAGCTTGGATCTTGGAACGGTCTATGCTGGTTCGCGCCGCAACATCAGCCACAGCAGCGCCCCGCCTGCCAGGGCCAGGAACGGGGCCATCGCCAGGTTGACGGATGTCCAACCCGTCACCGCATCTCCACCGGAGCAATTCATCAGCCCGCCGGAGGCCAGAGACGCCACCGTCACCCCGCCGAACACGATAAAGTCATTCAGGCCCTGCATCCGGCCGCGTTCCTCCACTGTGTGGGCGGAGGCCAGCATCGTGGTCGCGCCGATGAAGCCGAAATTCCACCCAAGACCCAGCAAGATCAGCGCGACAAAAAAGTTTTCCAACGCCACGCCGCTCAAGGCGACAGCCCCGGCCGCGGCCAGAATAACCAGCCCTGCAGCCACGATGCGCTCCACGCCGAAGCGTGCGATCAGGTGGCCTGTGAAAAACGACGGGGCGAACATGGCCAGCACGTGGCCGGTCACCACATCGGCTGCATTGCCGGTTGTGAACCCGCATCCGACGACGGCGAGCGGCGTCGATGTCATCACCAGGTTCATCAGCGCGTAAGACACTGTGGCACAAATCACCGCCACAGCGATGCGGGGTGTGCGCAACAGCTCCATCCGGCTGCGGCCTTTCGGAGCGTCCTCGCGAGGCGCTGGCGGTTTGGGAATGTCGAGGAAGAAAAACAACAGCGCGCCCAACAGGTTAAGCGCAATGACGGCGTAGTAAGTGCCCAGGAACGGGATCACCATCGAGTCCGCCGTCACTTTCACCAGCTGTGGTCCGATGACCGCGCTCGCCAGCCCGCCTGCCATGACGTAAGAGATGGCTTTCGGCCGAAAAGCCTCGCTCGCCGTATCGGCGGCGGCAAAGCGATAGAATCCTTGCGCCGACATGTAGACCCCGGTGATGAGCGACCCGAGCAAGTAAATCGGGAAAGACGCCACATAGAGCCCGTATGCCCCCACAGCCGCCCCGAGTGCCCCCGCCAGCGCGCCCACCAGAAACCCGGCGCGGCGGCCAAAGCGCTGCATGATCGCGCTCAAAGGATTGGCCGACAGCATCGATCCGATCACGATGAGCGAAATGGGCAGCGTCGCAAAACAGACATTTGTGGCGAGCGATTGCCCCGCCAACCCACCGACCACGAAGATCATCGCCATTTGCGAACCCAAGAACGCCTGTGCCAACACAAGGACCCAGACATTGCGTCTGGATCGGGCGTCAGATTGGGGGAGGGCTGCGTCACTCATGACAAAAGTGCTACGCCTCTTCGGACCCGCCCGCAACCGCGTCGATGATATGGGCAAAACTGCCGCTGACGCGCCCGTTCTGCAGACCCATGGGGGCCAGGGCATTGCCTTCCGCATCGCGTGCCTCAAACAAAGGCGCGCCATCTGCCCGCAAGGTGGAGGCGTAGTGGAATTCATGCGCCTTGAGCGGCGCGTCGAAAATGCCCCCCAATGGCGTCACTTCGCGGTATCCCAAATGCAGGCGGCGCGTGGCAAAGGACGTCTCCAATCGCAGAAGCCCGGCCATGGCGTGGTGCGTCCCACCTGCGTCGACAAGGCCGTCTCCCAGCACCATGTATCCGCCGCATTCTCCATATATGTCAGTGGTTTGAGAGGCATTCCTAAGACCGGACAGGAAGCGATCCGCCGTTGCAATCCGGCCTGCATGCAATTCGGGATACCCGCCCGGCAGCAGCACCAGGTCCGCCTCGGGCACGGGGTCATCAGCCAGCGGCGAAAAAATCCGTATCTCCGCGCCCGCATCGCGCCAATCGCGCAACAGGTGCGGGTACGCAAAGGCAAAGGCCGCGTCTTGAGCGAGGGCAATCACTTGCGCGGGTGGGCGCATGGATGGTGCGCTGTCCGCGACGGGCAAGGGCGCGAACACATCCATCAAACCGGCCTCATCGAGGCGCTCTTCCAAAGCATCTGCGGCGTTATTGAGAAAGAGGTCCAGATCAGGGCGCTCTGTGGCCTGCACCAGGCCCAGATGCCGCTCTGGATGGGTCAAGTCACTCTTGCGTTGAAGGGCCGCCAATGCGGGGATGCCGACAGGTTCCAAGGCACGGCGCACCATCGCTTCGTGGCGCTCACTTCCCAGATTGTTGAGAATGACCCCGGCCACACGCACGCGGCGATCATGCCGGGCAAACCCTTCGACCAAGGCCGCCGCCGACCCAGCCATGCGGCCTGCATCCACCACCAGAATCACAGGCAGGTCCAGTACTCTCGCCAGATCGGCGACGGATCCTCGATCATCTGGCGGCGCACCGTCAAATAGCCCCATGGCCCCTTCAATCACCAGATGGCCATCACCCGCAGCAAGGCTTTTCAACCGTGCAGGACCCATGGCCCAGGCATCCAGGTTGAAACAAGGCGCACCGCATGCGGCTTCGTGAAAACGCGGGTCGATGTAATCCGGGCCCGATTTTGCACCGCGCACCGCCAGCCCCTTACGTGACAACAAGCGCAGGAGTGCCAACGTGACCGTGGTTTTTCCTGCGCCAGATGACGGGGCTGCGATAACGACACCCTTATCCAAAACGGCGGCTTCTTCTGGCTGAAAATATCCCGGGGGAGGCGGGCAACGCACGGCGGGGGCAGCGCCCCCAATCCCTCATGATGCCTCCGCAGGCCGCCCGCGACCCAGCGGGTCGATGTTCCGCGGCGCATCACCTTGCATCATGGCCTGCCAATCCAGCGCCTGGCGCATCAAGACGGATCGCCCAATGCAGAGGATCGAAGGTGGCTCCATGCCTTCGGCTTCGATATCAGCGGCCATCCGCGACAAGGTGGTTTCCAGCACTCTCTGGTCATCGGTTGTGGCCGATGACACCACGGCGCATGGCTCATTCGGGTCGCGGCCCGCGCCAATCAGGTGTTCGCTGATCGCAGCGGCGTGTTTCATGCCCATATAAACCACGATCACCTGGCTTCCTTGCGCGATCGCGGGCCAGTTCAGCGAAGATGGAGCCGCGCCAGACTGATCGTGGCCGGTCACAAAGGTCACCGACTGATTCACATCGCGGTGCGTGACCGGGATGCCTGCATAGGCCAGCCCGCCAATCCCCGCACTGACGCCGGGGATGATCCGGATCGGGACGCCATGCTGAACAAGCGTTTGCGCCTCTTCCCCGCCACGGCCAAAGACGAACGGATCGCCGCCCTTCAGCCGCAGCACGCGTTTGCCTTCCCGTGCCAATTCCACCAGCCTAAGGGATATATCGCGTTGTTTGGCAGAGGGTTTGCCGCCCCGCTTGCCAGCATAGATCAATTCTGCCCGGGTCGCCCAGTCCAACACGCTGTCCTGCACCAGCGCGTCATAGACCACCACATCGGCCTGCCGCAGCCCATTCAGCGCGTGCAGCGTCAAAAGACCCGGGTCACCGGGGCCCGCACCGCAAAGCCAGACCCAACCGGGGTCCATGACCGGCCAAGTGCCATTGGGAAAAGACGTGTCCATGATGTCTTTATGGCCTGTTCCACGGGGCTGGGAAAGGCCAACTGCGACCATAACCCCCGTCAAGCGCGACAAAAAAATCGCGCGCGTTTTGGCGATTGGCCGCGACGGTTGCCCCCCCTATAGTCTCGCCCATGGGTCGCAAACCGGATAAAGAGCTTCGTCGTGGTTGGACCACGGGCGCCTGCGCCACGGCAGCGACGCGCGCGGCGCTGATGGGGCTTTGGGGGGAAGGCCAGCCGGACCGGGTTCGCATCACGCTGCCCAAAGGCGAACGCCCGGTGTTTGATATCGCGCATTGGCAGAAAGGCCCGGGCTGGGTTGAGGCGGGCGTGATCAAGGACGCGGGCGATGACCCGGATGTGACCCACGGCGCGCTGATCGTCTCGCGCGTGACGCCGTCTTCGGGCGGGGTTCAATTTGCCGCCGGTGAGGGTGTGGGGCAGGTGACCAAACCGGGGCTTCCCATTCCACCGGGGGAACCTGCGATCAACCCGGTGCCGCGTCAGATGATGGTGCAGACCGTCGATGAGATGTCGAAGAGGCTGTTCCAAACCCCTGATATTTCGATTGAAATTTCCACAGCAGTAGCCCAGACCGTGAAGAAGGATTCGGATACCGCTCCACAGGCGATCGCTCTTCGGGAGAAGAATCGGAAGACGATGGTTCCCAGGAAGACGGAACAGCGTCGTCTCGCTCGTACATAAGTTCCACCTCTTCTTCTTCTTCACGGCAAAAAAGCAGAGGGGGAAGGAGGCGAACAGCTTCCCGCAGTCCTTCCCGTTCCCGTAGGGGTAGGGGCGGAAGAGACGGCAGGAACGGCAGGGACGATGCTTCGTACACTTCCTCGCGCTCT
>JBCCCZ010000087.1:0-11800 GCA_039033255.1 Pseudomonadota bacterium | reverse complement strand
TCAATTGAGCCCAAAGCCTTTGACATGCTCACATATCTGATCACGCATCGGGAGCGCGTCATTTCTAAGGATGAACTTGTCGAGCATATCTGGAAAGGACGGTTCGTATCCGACGCCGCGATCTCAAGCGTTCTGCGTGATCTGCGCCGGGCGTTGCAGGACGATGGCCAGGCGCAACGTTTTGTCAAAACGATACGTGGCCACGGCCTGCGTTTCGTCGCGGAGCCACGGCTGCTAAGCCCCCAAGGGTTTTCGCCTCAACGGCCAAACGAAACGCTTCCTGCGCAGTATATTCGATACTGTAAAAGCAAGGATGGCACCCGGATCGCCTATGCGATTTCGGGGAAAGGGCCGCCTTTGGTTAAGACCGGGCACTGGCTGACCCATCTTGATTTTGACTGGGAAAGCCCAGTTTGGCGCGACATAAATCTGGAATTCGTCCGCAACCACACTCTGATCCGCTACGACGCACGCGGCAACGGTATGAGCGATTGGGATGTATCCGACTTTTCTTTCAAACGGCAAGTTGAAGATCTCGAATCCGTGGTGGACGCGGCAGGTATTGATCACTTTTCGCTGGTGGGCATATCGCAGGCAGCCGCCACCAGCGTGGCCTATGCTGCACGTCATCCGGAACGGGTGAACAAACTGGTGCTGCTTGGAGGCTATGATCGGGGATGGCGCAAGGCAAAGGCCAAAGAAGCGCTTGAGGCTGAAAACGCTGTCATCATGTTGATCGAAACTCAGTGGCACGGGTCTTTGGCGGTCGCCGAACTGGTGAGCGCCACTTTGATGCCAGATGCACCGGAGGATCATTGGAAATGGTTCAGCGATCTTCAGCGCAAAACAACCACGGGTCGCAATGCAGCCGAACTTCTCCGTGCCATAGGTGAGGTCGATGTTCGCGCCGATTTGCCCAATGTGAAAGCGCCATCTCTCGTCCTGCACTCAGAATACGATCGGGATGTGGGCCAAGAAAGGGGACGCAATTTGGCTTTGGGCATCCCGGATGCGCGCATTGTCATGCTCGATTCTCGCAACCACATCCTGCATCCCTCGGACAAAGTCTGGCATCGCGCAATGATGGAGATACATGAGTTTTTGGACGACTGAACCGCTAGGAAACACACCGCAGCGTGTTTAACATGTCTCTAAGATGCCAGGTGTCAGCCAGCTTGGATCTACAGGCGGCGTTATCGCAGCGCATGACAGGCCTGACGGGTGCACTGCGGCGTCGAAATCATATCGCGATGGTCCGCAGTGGGCCGGTCTTTAGGGCCTTTCCCCTCTGGAAGATCGCAAATGGTATTCCAGAAGTAGTCGGGAGCGGTTCTTTGGCGCAAACCTATTCGTTTTATGATTTTCGGATAGATCTGCAGGTATGTGGGCTGTTTGATGGCGATAAACCAGTCCTAGTCGAACCAATGGTGTTCGTTTTTTGCTCTACATGGTCAGAACTGCAGGTCATGTCCTGACGAGGTATGAATTAATCGACGCGATATGCGAAGGGCGGCGTGATGTGGTCCCAGCAAACTGGACATTGGGCTAAGGTGTATCCCAAACTTTTAAAGGGATACGAAGATGGCGAAGCGCCGGAACTAAACAGAGCAGTTTACAGGCAAAGGCGCGTTCGAAGCGTTGCGTGGCGACAAAACTGTGCAAGAGATCGCAGCGAAGCATCAGCTGCACCCCGATCAGGTCAGCACCAGGAAGCGTCCGGCGATGAATGAGATGGCGGATGTGTTCTTTGGCGGCAAGCAGAGCGGCCCAACGGAAGCCGAGGTCAAGGATCTGCACGCCAAGATCGGTGGGCTGGCGGTCATTTAGGCAGAAGGCGATCTGCCTCGAAGCGATCAGTGACGGTCTCCAAGCCCGGTCTGTCATCAAGAACTGGATGGCATCCTACAAAACCGAACGGCACCATTCCGCACTTGATCGGCAGACGCCGGACGGCGCGTATTGGGCGGGCTTGAAAGAACAAAAAGCAGCATGAAATCTAAATCCGATACAGCTTAGCAAAGCTGCAGAACTGTCTGAAAGGTTAGGACCACTTCAACGCAACGCCGCTTTGAAACGCGCTGCAAGTTGGACAAAGCGAACACTTTCTAAGACCGGACCAAAGCAGTCTTTCTACGCTGAATGGCAGTTGACCCAGAAACAGGTTCAGAAAGCGCTGCGAATGTCTGAAAAGCGATTACGAGCACAGCACTCGGCCTGCCTCGCTTGAGCGCTGCAAAGGCTTCGCTCAGCAGGCCTTGACCACAACCAGCACAACCTAATTCCATTTCCATTGAGCGTTTCGGACAGGATGATTGCGAAACTGTTTTACCAGTTTCATGGTCACTTAATGATGTGGGGAACCGCCATAGAAGCGCGACTTAAAAGGTGTCTACTATGCAGATAAATGCAAGGTCGCACGAAAACTTTGAATGTCGAAAAAGCGCGAAGATTGTGGCGTAACTGTGGCGGCACTTACCTGCCAAGCCGGAGCCACGCGATCATTGGTCAACGCGCGAGGAAGCCGCAAGACTTCTTGTGGCGGCCTGGCGAAACCCGGAGGCGCAGCATCAGGCAACGTGTAATTTCGTGGCGTCGTACACCGGAGCACACAAGTCTACGATCCTAAGGGTGCGGTTTATGCCGAATACGTCTGGTTTCAGCCCTGATCCTATGCATCGCGTGAATGCGCATCATCCGCCCGATCATCAAAGTGGAACCATTTCCGCAGTTTCAGCCGGCGGGCGGAAACTTTGAGAGCACACAGTTTGAACCTATCAATCAATTTCTAGTGTTGAACAAAAACAGATGAAAAACATGATCAAAGTAAGAACAAGTCGGCTGTAGCTGTCTTCGGGAGGCAGTGGCCGGAGGTTCTATTCCTCTCACTCCGGCCATTTACACCCCCGTAAAACCGCGTGTACCTTTGACGTGTGCCAGCGCCTCCGATGCGTCAGCGGAATTCATTTCAGTCTTGGAGATTGCCCCCATGTCCCAGCCGGACACGCACCCGGATTATCCTTTAGCGTCGCAAGCCGATTTGCCCGGTGTGGCCTTTGTGGCGATGCGGCAAATCATTTTGGCGCAGGCGACATCGGGCAGTCTGCCGGTGTTGGAGGATGACGGCGGGCGGCTGACGGTGGAAACCGCCCACGGGCTGATCGGTTTGCGCCCGGGCGAGGAGGCAGAAACGGCCGGCATGGTTGCGGCGCAGGATGCGCGCTGGCTATTTGTGATGAAGAATGTGGTTGTGGGTCAGATGCGCCATCTGATGCCTGCCGTGGCGGAGGCGATGCGGTGGTCGGATGGGGACAATGTGAACGAACTGCCCCCGAATTTTCAGTTCATGCGCACCACAAAAGTGGAGCAGGTGGGCCCGGTCTTTCTGCGCGCGACATTGGAAGGGGAAGATGTCAGCGCCTATGGCGAGGCGTCGATCCATTTTCGCCTTTTGCAGCCAGTGAAGGGTGGGGTCACGGATTGGCCCACGGTGTCTCCGAACGGATCGATCAAGTATTTTGACACGGAACATGCGCCCCACAAACCCGTCTACACAGCGCGGTCGGTGGATTTCGACAAGGGCCAGATTGTGACGGATGTTTTCCTGCATCACGGCGGCAAGACGACAGATTGGGCCCTTGAGGTCCAAAAGGGCGGTCGTGCGCGGCAGGTGGTCGGCTTGGTGGGTCCCATGGGTGGTGGCCTAATGCAGGCTGATCGCTGTCTCATGTGCAGTGATGAGACGGGCTTTCCCGCCGCCGCGCGGATTTTAGAGGGTTTGCCGGAGAATGCGACAGGCGAGCTGTTTTTGGAGGCCGAACGTGGCGCTGACTGCGAATATCCGTTTGATGTGCCAGGGGGCATCGCGGTCACGTGGCTTTCCCGTGCGAAAGGGGAACGGCTTTTGGATGCGGCCATGGCGCGTCACGCTGATTATGCGTCCGATCCGATCTGGTTTGCCGGGGAGAAAGATCAGGCGCGGCAATTGAGAGAGACAGCGAAGGCCGCCGGATATGAAGCCTCGAACCTGCGGATTTCAGGGTTCTGGCGGGACGAGCATGGGGCCTGAAAACAGTCTCTAAATCACCCCACTTAGGCACTTGAGCACGCCCGGCGTATGTGTGTAGGTCACGGTGTGGCCAGCACCCTCTACCACATGGTTCTGGGCGTTTGGGTTCCATGCTGACAATCGGTCCTTGCCGTTGAGGGAGATCACCTCATCCTTTTCCCCCCAGACGGCCGTTACTTGGATACCGGCCTTTTCGATGGCCCGATGCGCCGGTTCGAGATCTTCATCTAGCACGCCACGCAAGGACGCGAGCACCGCTGGGGCAAACCCCTTGAGGCGGGTTTCCGCGATCTGGCGGTCAACCATGTGGGGGATCGGGGTTTCCAACCCGCGCTCGCCTTCCGTCGCCCGGCGCAGGGATTTGGGGTAGAAGCCCAGCGTCATCCATGTGCCCAGGAACGTCCCGCGTTGGGCCATGTCCACCAATGGGCCGAGGTCCAGCGCCATGCCCGCCGGCGCCAGCAGGATCAGCTGTTTCACACGGGATGGGTTCATTGCCGTGTAGGCCGCGCCAATCGCCCCGCCCATGGAATAGCCGACGAGCGAAACAGGCTCTGATACACCTTGATGCGCCAAAAGATCATCCAGTTGCCGGTTGAAGAACGCGCTGTTCTGTTCGCCCGTCGGCCTGTCGGAAAAGCCGCGACCATAAAGATCGTAGGTCAACACACGGTAACCTTTTTCGGCCAGACCGTCGGCCAGGGGTCCATAGACGAATGAAGGTGTGGTGAGACCGTGAACGCACACGGCGATGGGCCCGTGTCCTGGGCCCGTCCATTGGTAGTGGGTGATACCTTGGGAGAGGCGCGCGAATTGCCCCGGCGCAAGTTGTCGGCGTGTCGCCGTCATGCGCGGGCGCAGGAGCTCCGCAACAAAAGGGAAGGCCAAAGTGGCTGCAACCAGCGCGGTCAGGGCATAAAGGATCAACGCGCCGCCCTCCATTGATCGAGGATGTAGCGCCCGGCCATCAGATCGAGATGGGCGCCCCCGCCATTTTTGAAAACTGTTATCTGATCCTCGCTTGTCCGGCGGAAAACCTCAGGTTCATAGAAGGTCGGGCCCAGGTCATCACGGCTGATCGCCCCACTGTCGAGCGGGATCTGGATTTCCCCGATATGGCCCAGAATGGTGTCGTAGGTATCGACGAAGATGTCCCCGCGCTGCAAGACCGCGTCATCCGCTTCCCGCATTGGCGGTGTGAAGGCGCCTATGAGGTCGATATGCTGTCCCGGACGCAACCACGCGCCTTTGATGATGGGTGTGGTCGATGGCGTGGCGGAGGTGACGATGTCGGCGGCACGGATCGCTGCTTCCAGATCATCCGCGACGCTCAGGCAAGAGCAGGTCTTTGCCATCGCTTCTGCCCGGGCCCGATTGCGGTTCCAGACGGTGAAGCGCGCATTGGGGAAGGCCGCAGAATAAGCTTCAAACAGCGAATGCGCCACGACGCCTGCGCCTATGATGAGGATCTGCTCGCTGTCTGTTCGAGCAAGCCGGGTGGCGGCATAAAGGCTGTCCCCTGCGGTCTTCCATTTGGTGACGAGAAAGAAGTCGATCACGGCCTCCAGACGCCCGTCTTGATCGGAATAGAGACTGAAAGTGCCGTCAATCATCGGGCGACCTTTGGCCGGGTTTCCCGGGTAAACCGTGGTGGATTTGACCGCCACACCCAGGCCATCCACCCAGGCCGACCGCGTGAGGAGCGTATCCTCTCCGCGGTAGAGGAAGGTGTCATTTATCTGGGCGCGGGGAAACTGGTGCCCTTTTCCGAACGTGTCGCAAAGTCCCAGCCACGCGATATTGGCCTCGCCTTCCTCGAACGAGATGAAAGTGGTCATTGGGCCTCTTCCGGGCTGAGCAACCCGCGCTCAACCAGATCGGCGCCAAAGCGATCGGGTGTCGTGAAGAGGTGGGTGTGCCAGCCGCATTTGGCTGCGGCTTCGATGTTGTCGGCGCGGTCATCTGCAAAGAGAAGCGTGTTCGGTGAGAGGCCACAATCAGATTCTACTTCTGCGTAAATCGCCGGGTTCGGCTTGGCGAGCTTCATGACGCCGGAGATGTATCGGCGGTCGAATTCGGTAAGGAATGGGTACGCTGCTTCACTCATTGGAAAGTTCTCCCGCCCGAAATTGCTGAGCGCGAAACAGGGCATGCCCTTGGCCCGCAGCGCACGCAAAAGCCGAACAGAATGGCTGATCTCCGGTCCGGCCAAATCGTTCCAGCGGTCCCGGAACCAGCGGATTTCGTGGCTCCAACCGGGATGAGCCAGCGCGGTTTCCTCCACCACATCGCCGAACACGCCACCTTCGTCGATCCGGGTCATCATCCCGTGCAGGTCGACCGCATCGAACAGAGCCTCACGTCGATTTCGCCCGATCTGGGCGTCGAAATACCGCTCAGGCTGCCATTCGATGAGGACATTGCCAACGTCGAACACGACCGCTTTAACCTGCATCTTCGACCCCTCTTGGCCCCGTGCTGTCCCGGCCAATCTGTGCCTCGCGCCACAGAAGGTAAAGCCCGGATCCCAGGATCAGCGCCATGCCGCCCCAGGACCAAGCATCGGGCCATGTGCTGAAGAAGAGCGCGCCCCAGACGATGGCGAGGGGAATGGAGACGTATTCGAAAGGGGCCGCGAATGATGCCTCGGCGATGCGGTAGGCTTGGGTGATCAACAGAACGGCGGCGAGCCCGCAGGTGCCCAGAAGGATGAAATAGATCGTGTCCGCCGGGTTGAAGGTGGCCCATGGCCGAAGCAGGAAATCCAGTTCTTCCGGGCCCATGCCCTGAAACTGACCCCAACCGATGCAAAGGCCAACCAGCGCGCCCACGATCAGAAATGTCAGGTTTGAATAGGCCGTCATGGTGAAGGCACTTTCGGTGTCAGAGACCCGGCGCGCGGTGATGTGCATGGTGGAATAAAGCGTGGCCGCCAGCATTGGGAAGAGCGAAGCAAGCTGAAACGCTGAGGTGCCGGGTTTGACGATGAGCATAACGCCGAAGAGCCCGATCAGGATCGCTGTCCAACGGCGTGGGCCGACCGTTTCGCGCAGGAAAATGACCGACATGAGCGCTGTTACGAGCGGGGCGACGAAATAGATCGCCACTGCGTCTGCAAGGGGGAGGGAGGCAAGGCCGAGAAAAAGGCACGTGTTCGCCGCTACAACGCAGAACCCGCGGAAGATGTGGACGTTCAGCCGCTTGGTGTGGAAAACACGCAAGCCGCCCTGGAAGGGCATGACACAGATCGCGAAAGCCGTCATTCCCACGATGGCGCGGAAGAACACGGTTTGGTGGAGCGCGTAGCTGTCTGACAGGAATTTCACCATCAGCTCCAGCACCGAAAACCCCATCGCCGCCCCAAAGGCGCAGGACGCGCCGAGGATGTTTGTTCGCCAGCTTGGGTTTTTCATAGGGGAGGTGCCTTTGGGTGTTGGCTTGACCATGGCACGGGCCGCGCTTTTTGGGAAGCGCGGCATTGGGGGCCAGCCCCGAACGTTGAAACCAAAGGTTTCAACGCCTCCCCCGGGATATTTACAGCAAGAAGAAAGGCTGGGCTTGGCTGGCTTTTCTTTTTGCCACAAATATCCCCGCCGGAGGCATAAAATCTTGAGAGTAGCCTAGGCCAGTTTTTGCGCCTGTCGCACAGCTTGCTCCAGAGCGTTCAGGAAGCGGGAACGGTCGGCTTTGGTGAAGCCTTTGCCCCCACCCTGGCGGAAGGGATCGGCGGCGCGCAGGTCTGTCATCAGGTCGCGGGTGGCGAGGGCTTGGCCGACATTGCGTTCGGTGAGCGGCTCCCCGTTGTGTTTGAGGACCAGCGCGCCGGTGGCAACGCATTTCGCGGCCAAAGGGATATCGCCAGTGATCACCACATCGCCTTTGCCCGCGCGGTCAGCGATCCACATGTCGGCTTCATCGGGGCCGTCGGGGACGATGACCATTTCAATGAGCGGATTGCGGGAGGGGCGGATGCCGCCGTTGGAAACCATGGCGACGGGGAGCTTGTGCCGCGTGGCGACGCGCTCCACTTCCTCCTTCACCGGGCAGGCATCGGCATCGACATAGATCATGCCCAATAGAGTGCCTCTGCGTGGAAGTTGATGTGATCTTCCATGAAGGTGGAGACGAAGAAGTAGCTGTGATCGTACCCCGGTTGCAGGCGCAGGGTTGCTTGCGCGCGGCGGGCGCCCACCGCCTCGGCGAAGCTTTCGGGTTTCAGCAGGTCGATGAATTGATCGTTGGTTCCGGTGTCGGTGAGGATCGGGCCGTCGAAGCCTTTTTCGCGCATCAGCAGGGTCGCATCATGGGCGGCCCATGTGCTTTCGTCCTCGCCCAGATATGCGCCCAGTTGTTTGCGGCCCCAATCGCTGGCCGTGGGGTGGGAGATGGGGGCGAAGGCGGAGACGGACCGGAACCGCCCGGGCAGGCCCATGGCCAGCGTCAGCGCTCCGTGGCCACCCATGGAATGGCCGGTGATCGCCTGACGGTCAGGGTCGATGGCGAATTCGGATGTGATGAGTGCGGTCAGTTCTTCGGACACGTAATCCCACATCTGGAAGTGTGGCGCCCATGGGTCCTCAGTCGCGTTCATATAGAACCCCGCGCCCTGGCCCAGGTCATAAGCATCATCATCGGCCACGCCTTCGCCGCGCGGGGAGGTGTCAGGGAACACCAGCGCGATGCCCTGCTCGGCGGCCCATCCTTGCGCGCCCGCTTTGACCATGGCGTTTTCATGGGTGCAGGTGAGGCCGCTGAGGTACCAAAGCACAGGCACGGGGCCGTCACGCGCCTCCTCCGGCAAAAACAGCCCAAAAGTCATATCGCAGGAACAGGCTTTGGAGGCGTGGGTGTAGACCCCCTGCACACCGCCGAAACAGGCATTTTCTGATTGGGTTTGCATGGGGTGTCCTTCCTATATCGATTTTGTCATGCAGGTGTAGCCAGTGGTACGATGGAAGGCAAAAGACTCTTCGCAAAAATCCCACTCTCGTGCCTGATTTTCGCCCCAGTCATCACACACCCATAGATTGAAATCTGATTGGAGTTTCTGTCGTGTTGCGGATTTTCAGCTTTTGCTTTTCGTGTCTTCTTTTCATCACAGCCGCGCATGCGCAGGGTGAAGACCCATCTGAGATCCTTGATAAAGGCGCATTGCAGCAAGCGATCTATGATGGTGATGTACCATTGGTCGAAGCCATGATCGGTGACGCGCATAACATGTATCTGTCGGGTGATGCAGAACCCGATGACATGCGCGTCATTTTTCAGCTGTTCACCACAACCAATCCCAAGGTCATCGATTTCACTGAAAACTGGCTCAACCAGTCGCCAAACTCTGTTTACGCGCACACGGCTCAGGCCTGGATTTACTTCAACAAAAGCTGGAATGTTCGAGGCCCCAACTTTGCGCGGCAAACCTACCCGCCTGCGTTGCGAGAGTTCCGCAGGTTGCAAGAAGCCACCTGGCATCATGCGTGGGCTGCCTATGTGCAATCACCCGATTTTATTCCAGCGACCGACGCGCTGTTACGGACTGCTGTTCAGCTCGGGCGGACCGGTGAAGGTTTGGATTTAATCGAAGAGATTATGGAAGACCAGCCCAATATGGGCAGCTTGTACCGCGCCGTTGGGATGACCCATCCGGGATGGACACGTCACACTTGGGACCGGGCGGAATGGCTATGTGAGACATACGCCCCGATGATTGAATGGAGCCGCGACGAAGACCCCCTAATGCATTGTTTGATTGATGCCGCTATGACCATTCATGAGAGTACCCACAGGGACTGGGGTTATGAAATGTTGGTCCAAGGTTTTGCGCCTAGCCTAGACTTTTACCGCCTCAACGCCGCGACGTGGCACACCGCCACCCGGACAGAGGCAGAATTTGCACATGCCTATCTTACTCGACCCGATGTCACCAACTATCGTTTCGCGCGGCAGCATGATGAGTACATTGCCATGCGTTACGGTTTTGAGTTCATTTCTCACGACCATCTGTTGCGAGAACAGGAGATTGCGCGGGCGCAATTGGAACATGATCCATACAACCCGGACTTGATCAAAACCCTGTCCACAGATGTGGCCCAATGGACACGCAGTGCTGACAGTGGAGTCACGGTCAGGTTAATTAAGAGGGTGCCTGAAAGCGAACAGATCGACCTAGCGCAGCGCCTTTTGATTTCAGCGCCTTACGACCCGGAAAATTGGAGAAACTTCCTTGGAAAAGTCGGGCGAGGTTTGCGGCCAGAGACATTCCAGGCCTACGATCCGTTCTTCAACAATGTCGTTGTCTATTCCAATCATTCGCCGGACAGTCTGGCATATTTGCTGGGCAACAAGGCGCAGGCCCATAAGTTCCTCGGCATGGCAAAAACCGCAGGTCTTCCTGACTGGGATGAGGTTTTGGCCCGCAAAGACTGGACCAATGATATCTTCTGCCCGACTGTGCGTGCCTATCGTTTGCGTGAACATGTCTGCGAGAGCGTGGATGGTCATGCCTGCACGCAAAATGCCGAGTTTGAGGCTTTCTATGAAATGGCGATGGCTCAGTCTGCGCAGGACAACATTTGTACGTGGGAAAGAACCACACCCATTCGCGATCTGTTCTTCAAACCCATCCTGATGAAGCCGTCTGATTTTGCACCAGAAGGTCGGATCAAAAACGACTCATGATCTTTGATAGTGGTTTCTTGATTGTTGCCGCTTTGGGGACTGTCGCGTCCTCTGACGCGTGACCCACCGTCAGGATCATCACGGGCTTCTCATTCTCCCGCCGTTCGAGAAGATCATTGAGAAAGGCCATTGGATTGGGCGTGTGGGTGAGTGTTGAAAGACCCGCCTTGTGAAGCGCCGTGATCAACAACCCCGTCGCAATTCCCACGCTTTCCGGTACGTAGTAGTGTTTGCGCCGCGTCCCGTCCTCGTTCAGGCCATAGCGCTGGGCGAAAATGGCGATGAGCCAGGGCGCGTCGGTGAGGTGGCGTTTTGTGGCCCCCGTACCTATGGGTTCCAGGGCGGCGATCCATTCGTCAGGGGCACCGCCTTCGTAGAATTTCTCTTCTTCCCGCTCGGCGGCGGCCCGGATTTGGGCCTTCATGACCATGTCTGAGATCGCCGCGAAATGCCAGGGTTGTTGGTTGGCACCGCTTGGGGCGGTTCCGGCGGCCTCGATGGCTGTGCGGATGATGGCCTCTGGCACGGGCCGGGGATCGTAGTGGCGGACGGTGCGTCGGGTGGCCATGTCATCGCGGAAGGTGGTGACGCGGGTGAGGGCCTCTTCGTCGGAGAGTTTTTCGCGCGGGGGCAGTGGGATGGGTTCGTAAGCCATCAATAGAGGCCGGAGACCCAGCCGATGACGAGCGACACGGTGATCACAGCAAACGCGGTTGAGATGAGGATGGAGGCGGAGACGCGCTGGGGCGCCACGCCGTAATGTTCGGCGAGGATGTAGACATTGCCCGCCACGGGCAGCGAGGCAGCGGCGATCATGACGGCGGCGGCGTAAGGATCGACCGGGAATAGCACAAGACAGGCGAAGGCGGCGAAAAGCGGGTGAAGGCCCAGTTTGCTAATGGAAAGCCAACCCGCGATCAGTGGACGATCCACGCGTTTCGTGGCCAGCGACGCACCAATCGCAAAAAGCGCCCCGGGCGTGGCGGCCCCGCCGAGCAGGTCGAGGAAATCATTCAGTACAAGCGGGATCGCGACGCCCGATGCAGACCACATAAGGCC
>JBCCCZ010000086.1:0-12165 GCA_039033255.1 Pseudomonadota bacterium | reverse complement strand
GCTCGAGAAGCTCGACGATGGGGTGACCATCGAACGGGACTATCAGGATGGTCAGCTGCAATTCGTCACGCAAACGGATTTGAACGAAGATGGCAGCGCATCGGATGCACGCATCTGGGAGACGCGCTTCACCGAATACGCCGATGATGGTCAGCTTCTCTTGACGTTCGAGAAGCGCGACGATGGCGTGACCATCGAACGGGACTATCAGGATGGTCAGCTGCAATTCGTCACGCAAACGGATTTGAACGAAGATGGCAGCGCGTCGGATGCACGCATCTGGGAGACGCGCTTTACCGAATACGCCGAGGATGGTCAGCTTCTCTTGACGTTCGAGAAGCGCGACGATGGCGTGACCATCGAGAAGGATTATCAGGATGGCGCACTGTTTTCCGTGCTTGAAACGGATCTGAACGAGGATGGCAGCGCATCGGATGCGCGGATTTGGGAGACGCGGTTCACCGACTATGACGAGAGCGGTCAAAAGCTGCAGAGCTATGAGGTCCGCGACAATGGGGTCACCATCGCCACGCAGTATGAAAACGGCGTGATCAGCGCACGCATCATGGAGGACCGCGATGAATTTGGCGCGATGACGGATACCGAAGGCTGGGACACGTTCATTTTCATCTATGACGAGACGGGCACGCTGGAATCCCGGCGTCAGGATTTCGACAATGGCGATGTGACGGTGACGCTCTTAGAAGACGGGCAGAACGCGGTGCGGCTGCAACTGGATGGGGATGATGACAAGCCGTGGTACCTGCGCGAGACGCTTTACGATGCGGATGGCTCTGTCGCGGAGGTGAACACCTATGCGGCCCCTGAAGATGTGCCCTCACAATATGATTTTCTGGCCGACGAAATGGTCTTCGTCGCCTGATCCAGAGGCCCGCGTGCCCCGCGCGGGCTTTTTTTCTGACGCCGGCGAGGCGCGCCCGTAAGGGAGCGATGAGCGGCACGTGCTACAAAACGAACGCCAGAATGATGGGCAACGTGAGAACAGACATGAGCGTTGAAACCACCACAAGCCCCGCCACAGCCTCCGCCTCCGCCCCGTATTTTTCGGCCAGCATGTAGGATGTAACCGCCACCGGCGTCGCCACCTGCAGGACCAGCACACCGAACGCCACCGGGTCCAGCCCGAACCACCACCCGGCGGCGGACGCACAACCCGCGCTGATCATCACTTTCAGCACCGACAGCACCAAAGGTTTGCCAAATGCCCCAATAGAGAGCCGCGCCACCGCCACTCCAAGGGTGATCAGCATGATCGGTATGGCCATCTGAGCAATGAGTTCCAGCGCATTGGTCAGAAATTTCGGCGTTTCCCAATCCATCACCAGAAACAGGGCCCCCAGCACCGTCGCGGGCACCAGCGGTTCCTGGATCATCTTCAGAAGCGACCCACCCCCGGACACCAACCAGATGCCAAAGGTGAACTGGATCATGGCGGAGACGGCGAACACCACCACGGCATAACCCAGCCCCACATCGCCAAAGGCAAAAAGCGCCAGCGGCAACCCCAGATTGCCGGTATTGGAAAAAATCAGCGGGGCGAGATAAGTCTGGCGATCCAGTCGCCCTGCCCGCACCAGCCCCCACATGGCAACCGTCACCAAGCCATAGGCCGTAAACCCTGCCAGAGACAGCGCACCTAGGGCGCTCGGCTCGATCTCTGACTTCATCAGCGCCACGAAAACAAGGCATGGGGTGGCCAGCGACATGCCAAGGCGCGTGACAAACTGAACGCGGTATTCAAAGCCCATCCGGACCCAGGCAAAGCCCACAGCCGCCAGCAAAAACACCGGCGCCACAATCTCCAACACTGTCAGGGCGATATCCAAAGCCGCACTCCTTTCGCCTGTCGCGGTTACGCCATTGCGGCAAGCTTGGCCATAGCCCCGTGACCGCAAGATTGACACCGTAAGTCATTGATGGAACAGTTCGCGCAAGGGGTTCCAAAATGCGACTGCCCCGTGAGGCATATGCTCAAAGTCGCATCCACTGATTGACCAGAGGATGCCCTATGCCTGCCCCGAATGAGATCACCCCCGCTCAATTGATGCGCCTGATTGGCCTGCCCGATTGTCCGCAGATCGTGGATGTCTGCGTGGACGAAGATTTTGACGCCGACCCCTATCTGATCCCCGGATCCTGGCGGCATGATCATCGTGATCTGCCCGGGCTCTTGGCGAAGCTGCAAGGCCAGCGTGTCATCATGGCTTGCCAGAAAGGCAAGAAGCTGAGCCAGGGCGTGGCGGCGTGGCTCGCGGCTGAGGGGCTGGATACGCAATTCCTGCAAGGCGGCATGTATGGCTGGCGCGATCATGAGGGCGCGCCCCGGCTGCCGGTGGCCGTCATCCCTGCCCCGCGCGATGGCGCGACGCTTTGGGTCACGCGGCACAGGCCCAAGATTGACCGCATCGCCTGCCCTTGGCTGATCCGCCGCTTCGTGGACCGGAACGCCCGGTTTCTCTTTGTTGCCCCGAATGAGGTAGAGGCCGTGGCCGAGAAACTGGGCGCGACCGCCTTTGATGTGGAGGGCGATTGGGGCCATCAGGACAATCGCTGCAGTTTCGACACCATGCTGGCGCGGTTTGAGCTGACCACCCCTGCGCTTTCGCGTTTGGCGGACGTGGTGCGCGGGGCTGATCTCGGGCGGCATGATCTGCATGCGGCATCCGCCGGGCTTTTGGCGGTCTCAGTCGGGTTGTCGCGGCGCTATCGTAATGATCAGGAGCAATTGCGCGCGGGGCTTGATCTCTATGACAGCCTTTACCGCTGGGCGCGCGACGGATCGCAGGAAAGCCACAGCCATGAGTGATGTGCCTTTGTCGCAGCTGTTTCGCACTTTTGGCCGGATCGGGGTGCTGTCCTTCGGTGGGCCGGCCGCGCAGATATCCCTGATGCATAGTGAGCTTGTGGACAGGCATCGCTGGCTGTCTGAGGATCAATTCCTGAAAGCACTGTCCTTTTGCATGCTCTTGCCCGGCCCAGAGGCGATGCAACTGGCGACCTATGCCGGATGGCGGCTGCACGGCGTGCCGGGCGGGCTGATCGCGGGGCTCTTGTTCGTGCTGCCAGGTGCTGCGGTGATCTTTGCGCTGGCCTTCGGCTATGCGCTTTACGGTGATCTACCGTTGGTCCATGCGATCTTTGCAGGCATTCAGGCGACCGTGGTGGTGATCGTGCTGCAAGCCCTGTGGAAGCTGTCGCGCAAGGCGCTGAAGGGGCGCGTATCCTGGGTGTTGGCCGGGCTGGCCTTTGTCGCGCTGTTCTTTCTGTCGGTGCCGTTTCCGCTCATTATCCTCGCCGCTGGCCTCTTTGGATTTTGGTCGAGCGCCGGTGAGGCCACGGACCCTGCCCCACTGACGACCCGCCCGTCCACGCCGCGCACCGTGGCTGTATGGAGTGCGCTCTGGGCGGCGCCGGTGATCCTCGTCTGGGCGTTGGATCACGCCTTTCTCACCCAAATCGCGCTCTTTTTCTCCCAGCTCGCCGTGGTCACCTTTGGCGGGGCCTATGCGGTGCTGGCCTATATGACCCAAGCCGTGGTCGAGACCCATGGCTGGCTCACCACGCCGCAGATGATCGACGCGTTAGGACTGGCCGAGACGACGCCCGGGCCGCTTATCCTGGTCACCCAGTTTGTTGGCTTCACGGCGGGGTTTACCGAGGGCGGTGCGGGGCTTGCCATCACGGCGGGTCTCCTGACACTTTGGGTGACATTCACGCCCTGTTTCTTATGGATTTTCGTCGGTGCACCATACGTGGAAACCTTGCTCAGCCGTCCCCGCCTAAAGGGGGCATTGGGGGCTATTTCGGCTTCTGTCGTGGGGGTGATCCTGAACCTGTCGCTGTGGTTCGCGCTGCATGTCCTCTTTGCGCAGGTTATGCCGGGACGGTTTGGTCCAGTGGTCGATTTGAGTACGCTCTCAGTCCTCAACGCGGGTCTCATCGCTTGCGCGGCGGGCTTGCTTCTTGCCCTTCGCCTGTCGCTTATCCCGGCCCTTGCTGCCATGGGCGGCATCGGGGCCGCGCTGGACTTTGGGGGATTTTTCGTTTGACGCCGCCGCGCCCACGCGGTCTTTTGAGGATGTAAGAGATTCTAAATTCTGCTCATAGGTGACAGACCGCCCATGTCACAAGATCCGTCACGGAACATCGACTACGGAAAGCTGATGCACAACGCCATGCGTGGGCTCATTCAGCACGTGCTGCGCGATGTGCGCGACAATGGTCTGCCGGGGGTGCATCATTTCTTCATCACCTTCGACACGTCCCACCCTGATGCTGAGCTCGCCGATTGGCTGCGTGATCGCTATCCGGGTGAAATGACGGTGGTGATGCAGCACTGGTTCGACAATCTGGTGGTGGAGGAGGATTTTTTCTCCGTCACGCTGAATTTTGGCGACCAGCCCGAGGATTTGACCATTCCCTATGACGCCATCCTGACCTTCGTAGACCCGTCCGTCGAGTTCGGCCTGCGCTTTGAAAGCCATGAGGAAGAGGATGACGACGAAGACGATGATGTCACCGCCGAGGATGTGGCCCCCTTCACCGAGGTGACGGAAGAGGCACCTGATGACGAGGATGAAAAGCCCGAGGCAGATGTGGTCAGCCTCGACAGTTTCCGGAAGTGAAGCCTTTTCAGTTTTCTTGGAAGAAAAGCATCGTCTTTTGCGTTTGAGCCGCCAAGGCTTGTGGCGGCGAAAGGCAGCGAAAGGCGATTCCTGGTAAGCTGAAAGGGCTATAGCCTTTGCACTCCTGCCTGCCCGCGTTAAGACATAGGCATTGATAAAGGAGCGCCCCTGATGACCACCCGCACTGAAACCGACAGCTTTGGTCCCTTGGAGGTTCCCTCCGACAAATATTGGGGCGCTCAGACGCAGCGGTCGATCATGAATTTCCCCATCGGGTGGGAGCGTCAGCCGGTGGCGGTGGTGCGCGCGCTCGGCGTGATCAAGAAGGCCTGCGCGATGGCCAATAAGGAGCAGGGCACGCTGGATGCGGGATTGGCGGATGCGATCATGGAAGCGGCGGGTGAGGTGATTGAGGGCAAATTGGACGACAATTTCCCGCTGGTCGTCTGGCAGACAGGATCGGGCACGCAATCGAACATGAACGCCAATGAGGTGATCGCGAACCGGGCGATTGAGATCTTGGGCGGCACGATGGGGACGAAAGACCCGGTGCATCCCAATGATCATTGCAACATGGGGCAATCTTCCAACGATACATTCCCGACGGCGATGCATATCTCGACCGCAATGACAGCGCGCGATGTGCTTTTGCCGGGGCTTTCCAAGCTGTTGGCGGGGTTGAAGAATAAGGTGGAAGCTTTTGACGGCATTATCAAAATTGGCCGTACGCATACGCAGGATGCGACGCCGCTGACGCTGTCTCAGGAATTTTCGGGCTATGCCCATCAGGTGGAGATGGGGATTGCCCGTGTCGAGGCCGCTTTGGGCCGCATTTACGAACTGGCCCAAGGTGGCACGGCCGTGGGAACGGGGCTGAATACCCGCGTCGGCTGGGATGCTAAAGTCGCGGCGAACATGGCCGACATCACGGGCCTGCCCTTTGTGACCGCGCCGAATAAGTTTGAAGCGCTTGCCGCGCATGACGCAATGGTGGAGATGTCGGGCGCTTTGAAAACCGTCGCGGCGTCGCTTTTCAAGATTGCCAATGACATCCGCTTTCTGGGCTCCGGGCCGCGCTGTGGGCTTGGAGAGCTTGTTTTGCCAGAGAATGAACCCGGGTCATCGATCATGCCCGGCAAGGTGAACCCCACGCAATGTGAGGCCCTCACGCAGGTCTGCGCCCATGTGATGGGCAATGATGCAGCAGTTGGGTTTGCGGGCAGTCAGGGACATTTCGAACTCAATGTCTTCAAGCCAATGATGGCGTATAACGTCTTGCAATCCATGCAACTTTTGGGCGATGCGTCTTCTGCCTTCACGGACAACCTGATCGAGGGCCTCGATGCCAATCGTGACCGGATTGAGAAGCTCATGCGGGAATCGCTGATGCTGGTGACGGCGCTGGCACCCGAAATCGGGTACGACAACGCGACGACCGTGGCCAAGACCGCGCATAAGAACGGCACCACGCTGAAGGAAGAGGCAATCAAGCTCGGCTTCGTGGATGAAGAGACCTTTGACCGCGCGGTGCGGCCGGAACAGATGATCGGGCCTAAATGAGCGATCAGCCGATCAATCTCAACAAAGCCCGCAAGGCGCGTGCCAAAGTTAAGAAACGCGCGCAAGCGGATGAAAACGCAGTGAAGTTTGGGCGCAACAAGGCGGAAAAAGCGCGCGACGACACAGAGGTTGTGTCGTTCAAAGCCAAGCTCGATCAACACAAACGCGAATGAGTGCGCGGCCGGTCAAACATTCCCTGACACTGCGCGGCCACCGGACCTCTGTGTCTTTGGAGGATGAGTTCTGGGTCGCCTTCCGCGCCATCGCCGCCGAGCGCGGTCAGCCAATCAATCAACTGGCCACGGAGATTGATGAGATGCGGGGGACGGAAGCTGGATTGGCTTCGGCCATTCGAGTGTTTGTCTTGCGACACTATCGCAATGATGTTTAGTGCCTCCGGCGGGGATATTTTTCGCCAGAAGAAACATTAGACCAGGGGTTTCTTGCGAAAATATATAATTTTAACAGAACTATATCGCGCATTATTCACGTTTCGCGAGCTGCTCTTTCAACTGGGCATTTTCCGCACGGAGTTGCGCCAGTTCTTGCTGGAACGGCGCCAGCATGGGTTGCAATTCTACCATCGTCAGACGCACGGGAAGGTGTTGTGGGCAGTTCCAGTCGAAGGCCTCCACATCGATCACCACAGCACGTTCCACGTAGCCGCGATAGTCGGCATTGCGCAGTTGTTCGATCAGCTCCACGTCGTCAGAGAGCCGCGCACGGCCCAGGATCTTGATGCGGGCGGAGTTGGGGTAGTCGACCGCGATGATGGCTATGCGGTCATCGGTTTTCAGGTTGCCGTCCGAGATGTACTGCCGGTTGCCGCGAAAATCGGCATAGGCGATGGTTTTTTCGTCCAAAACCTTCAGGAACCCACGTGGGCCGCCGCGGAATTGGACATAAGGCCAACCGGTCTCAGACACCGTGGCTTGGTAGAAGCCATCGCGCATGCTGAGGAAGTGTTTTTCGTCAAGCCCCAGCTTGTCCTTGCGCGGGGCGGCCTCTGAAAGCTGACGGGCGTACATCCGGTCCGCGCCCTCATCTTTCTGCATTTGGCGCACGGCGTCGGTGAAAAGCGTCTCGTAGAATGCCTGGACCATGGGGGCCTCCTGTCACAGAGCGTGGAACTGCGCTTCTTGGTGAGCGTTCCACCGGACGGTCAGGTGATAGCCGTCTTCGTCCTGAGTTTCGCCCTCCACCAGACCTTTGTCAAAGAGCCAGGCGCGCTCGCGGCCCTGGGCGTAGCTGAGGGTCAGCTCGGATACTGAGGTGACGCCCGCAATACCGGTGCGGATGCCGTCAACGAAGGTCTCCAGCCCTTCGCCCGTGATGGCGGAGAGCAGCAGGGTGTTTTCCATCCGCGCGGCGCGGTTTTGGGCGACGTCGAGGTCTTCGGGGGTCAGTTGATCGATCTTGTTCCAGACCTCGATCTGGGGGACCTCTTCCGACACGCCGAGGCTGGTCAGGATGGCGCGCACATCGGCGGCCTGCCCTTCTGTTTCCGGGTGGGAGATGTCGCGAACGTGGATGATGAGATTGGCGGCCGTCACCTCTTCCAAAGTGGCGCGGAAGGCGGCGACCAGTTCGGTGGGCAGGTCGGAGATGAAGCCGACCGTGTCTGACAGGATCACTTCGGGTCCATTGCTCGATCCGTTTCCGGGCAATGCGATGCGGCGCATTGTGGGGTCGAGCGTGGCAAAGAGCATGTCTTTGGCCATGACCTGCGCCCCCGTCAGGCGGTTGAAGAGCGTGGATTTGCCCGCGTTGGTGTAGCCCACCAGCGCCACGATGGGGAACGGGACTTTGGCGCGGGCGGCGCGGTGGAGGCCGCGGGTTTTGACCACCTTGTCGAGTTGGCGGCGCAGGCGGACAAGCTGGTCGTCGATGGCGCGGCGGTCGGCCTCGATTTGGGTTTCACCCGGGCCACCCACGAAACCAAGCCCGCCGCGCTGGCGTTCGAGGTGGGTCCAGGCGCGCACCAGCCGCGTGCGTTGGTAGCTGAGCGCGGCCATATCAACCTGCAGCACGCCTTCGCGGGTGGCGGCGCGGTCGGAGAAGATCTCTAGAATCAACCCGGTGCGGTCCAGAAGCTTGCAGCCCAGGGCTTTTTCGAGATTGCGCTGCTGGACGGGCGTGACCGGGCCGTCGATCAGGATGAGGCCAATGTCCTGATCATCGACCATCTGGTGCAATTCTTCGATCTTGCCCTTGCCAAAAAGCGTGCCGGGATGGGGCCGTGCGAGGCGCACCACATCGCCGCCCAGCACCTCCAGACCCGGAAGCGCATGGGCCAAAGACACGGCTTCCTCCAGCGCATAGCCAGGCTCACGCGTGCTGTCGTCATTAGGAATGTCCGGGTGCAGGACCCAGGCGCGGGTTGTCACGCCTTCGGTTAGCTCCATGCGTTAGCCTTCGCCAGCATCATCACCGTCATAAAGGTTCACAGGCTGGGACGGCATGATGGTGGACACCGCATGCTTGTAGACCAGCTGCGATTGCCCATCGCGGCGCAGGAGAATGCAGAAATTGTCGAACCATGTGATGACGCCCTGAAGCTTGACCCCGTTGATCAAAAAGACGGTTACAGGGATCTTGGTCTTGCGGACCTGATTGAGAAATGCATCCTGAAGGTTTTGACGATCGTTTGCCATGATGAGCCACCTATTTTTGCTGTTGTTCTTGATGGCGCCACGGCGGGCACCTCCCTCGTGAGGCGGAGTATGGATGTGGATTGCGGGAGTTTCCAGCCCAAAAATCAGGTCGTTGGAGGGGGTGTGGGAAAGTTGCCAATTGCGAGCATCTGGGTGCTGTAGAGCGGCTTTGTCAGGCCCCGGTCTGGCGATCCTGAGCTGTGTTCGGCAGCGTTTTATCCTCGTGTTCCCGGACGACTTCAGAGCGACAGCCTGCAATTGCCAATTCGCCAGGCGTCGCGCCCAAGGCGCGCCATGTATAGCGGCACCCCAAAGGAGTGACGTGTGGGGCCTGACGAAGGCGCGGCGGCCCAAGGGCCTTGATTCCGCGCCGGGTGCGACAGGATTTAGTTCCGCCAAACCCGCAGGTTGATCAGCGCGATAAGGCCCAGCGTCTCCAGCCGCCCCAGCACCATGGCCATGCACAGGACCAGTTTGGCAGGGGTGCCGATATCAAGGAGCGCGATAGGCTCTGACGCAGCACTTTCGATCAGTGGGCCGGTCGTGGACAGCGCGGCGATGGCCAGCACGATGGCGGCCTCAAAATCCTGCCCCAGAAAGGCCAGCACCACGGCGATGAAGGCCAAGGACAGTGCAAACAGCATGAAGAAGACCCAGGCGATGAAAGCCCCTTCGCGGCGGATGCGACGGCTGGAGGCTTTGGCATTGCCCATGGAAGACGGCAGCACGAGTTTCTCCAGCTCTCGCCGGCCGTTGAGGTAGAGCGCATAGACGCGCAGGAGCTTCACTCCGCCTGCCGTTGTGGCCACGCCGCCGCCGACCAGCGCCAGCCCCAGAAGGATCAGGCCTGGCGTGCCCAGCCCCGACCAATCCTGCGCATCGGCCCAGGCGGTGCTTTCAAACCCGGTGGTCGTGAGGAAGGACAGCACCGTGAACATGCCGCCCCATAGGGCGGAGACGGCGTTCACGAGGTTCTCGGAATCGTCAAATTCTATTGCACCCAGCCAGTGACGGGAAAAGAGCAGCAAAGGCACGGCCAGAACCAGCACGAGGCCGATGCGGAACTCCGGGTCATTGCGCAGCATGGAACTGCTGCTGGTCACCGTGTCCTTCGAGAACGTCAGGCGCGACAGGCCAAAGGCCAGAAAGAAGAAGATCACCCCTTCGCCGTAGAACCCGGTTTGCAGCCCTTCCAATCCATCGAGCGGCGTGATGCCGGAGGTTGCGAGTGTAGACATGGCCAGGATCGCGGCCACCACAGGGTCTTCATTGGCCACCACCATGAAGAGCCAGACAAGGAAGGTGAGGCCCACATAGATTGGGACCAAATCCTGCCCGATCCGCGTGATGCGCTTGGCGGAACTTGCGCGTTTGAACCGGTCAAACCGTTCCTCCCCCTGCCCCGGTTCAGCACGCACGGTCACCTCGAACCCGCCGAGGTTCAGCGGGGCCAGCACGGCGGAGGCCGACACCCAAATGAGCAGGCCCCCAAGCCACCCCACGATCCCACGCCAGAGATGCAGCGAATCCGACAAACGATCCGCCTCAAAGAGCGGCGCGCCCGTGGTGGTGAGGGCGGAGACCATCTCCATGTAGGCGTTGATATACGTGGTCGTCTCCAACCCCTCGTAGAACGGCAACGCGAGAAAAAGCGGCAGCACGGTGTAGGCCAGAAAGAGCGAGGCGAGGTTTTCCAGATCGGAATTGTCGGTCTTGGAGCGGTTGGCGAGCGAAAGCCCCACCATGGCGATCAGGAAGAACCCGATCACGCCGGAATAGAAAAACGCCTGCGCGACGGAGTGGTCCTGAAAGTAAAGCGCATGGGCGGCGGGCACGAACATGGCCGCCGCAAAGAGCCCGGTCAGCGGCAGGATGAGCGGAAGGAATAAGATGCGCGAAAGCATGACCTAGAAGAAGTCGATCGCAACCTGCAGGAGCTGTTCCACCTGCGCCACGTCCGCCGCCAGCGAGAACATCACCACCACGTCACCCGCCTGCAGTTTCAATCGGCCCGTGGGTTTCACGATCTCATCGCCCTTGCGCACACCGGCCACCAGCACGCCTTCAGGAAAGCCAATGTCGCGGATTTCCACGCCTGCGATGGAGGAGGTCGACAGCACTTCGGCCTCGATCATCTCTGCCTCGGCATCTCCTACGGAATAAACGCTGCGCACACGGCCATGACGGATATGGCGCAAGATCGAACTCACGGTGGTGCCGCGAGGGTTGATATAGGCGTCGATCCCAAGCGGTTCCATCAGCGGCAAAAGCGTTGGATCGTTGATAAGCGCAATGGCAAACCCGCAGCCTTCGGCCTTCGCACGCACGGCGGCCAGCATGTTGGTTTTATCGTCATCGGTTACGGCGAGGATGGCATCGGCGCGGGCGACATTGGCCTCCGCTAGAAGCACAGAGTCAAGACCATCACCGTTAAGGACAATGGTGCGCTCCAGCAGGTCTGCGGCGCGTTCTGCGCATTTGCGTTCACGTTCAATGACCTTCGTCTTGATCTTGCGCCCGCGTTTTTCCAATGACTGTGCGACCGTCAAGCCGATATTGCCACCGCCGATGATGACCAGCCGCTCCTGAACGTGGGAGGATTTGCCGAACACCTCCAACGTGCGGGGGATATCATCGACGGGGGAGAAGACATAAGCCTCATCGCCCGCGTGCAGTTCATCATCGGCATCAGGCGCAAAGAGTTTGCCATTGCGCCGTACACCCACGACGACGACGCGGAGGGTCGAGAAAAGCTCCGTCAGTTGCCGCAAAGAGGTGTTGAGCACAGGGCAGTCTTCGCCCAGGCGCAGGCCCATCAGCTGCGCTTCGCCATCAAGGAAAAGTTCAGTGTCAAAGGCGGCCGGCGCGGCCAGACGTTGCATCGCGGCCTGGGCCACTTCGCGTTCGGGGCTGATCACCACGTCGATGGGCAGGTGATCGCGGCGATAGAGATCGGAATAGATCGCATCCAGGTAAGACTGGCTGCGCAGGCGGGCGATTTTGCGGCGGATGTCGAAGACGGAATGGGCCACCTGGCAGGTGACCATATTGACCTCATCGGAATGGGTGGCGGCAATGATCATGTCGGCGTCGCGCGCGCCTGCCTTGTCGAGAACGTCCGGATAGCTGGCAAATCCCGTCAGGCCTTGCACGTCGAGGGTTTCCGCAGCCCGGCGCACGAGATCTGGGTTGTTGTCGACCACAGTGACATCATTATTTTCGCCGCTGAGGTGGCGGGCAATCTGCCAGCCCACCTGCCCGGCGCCACAGATGATGACCTTCATTCAGGCGCACCTTGACCAGTG
>JBCCCZ010000085.1:0-12326 GCA_039033255.1 Pseudomonadota bacterium | reverse complement strand
TGGCGTAGCCGCAGGCCTGCATGCGGGCCTCACCCAACCCGTGTTTGTCGAACACTTGCGCGTGGGCGGTATAGACTTCCCCCATCGGGTGGCCGGGTTTTATGGCGGCCTCGCAGGCCTCCAGTGCCTCGACAGATGCCGCATGCATCGCCTTGTGTGTGTCAGAGGGCGTGCCGATCACAACCGTGCGCATCATGGCAGCGTGGTAACGCGCATAGGCGCCTGCCCATTCCCATGTCATTTGATCCTGGGCGTCCAGATAGCGGCGGCCAGAGTAGTAGCGGCACAACAAGGCACCTGGGCCGGAGCCCAGGATGAATTCATTGCCCGCATAGTCACCACCGCCTTCGAATACCGCGCCTTGCATGGCGGCCAGAATGTCCCCTTCGAACGCGCCTGCGCAGGTCTTGGCGAGACCTGCATCCATAGCGTTATCCGACAGTTTAGCCGCCTTGCGGTGCATGTCGATCTCGGCTGGGGACTTGACCCGTCGGAGGGCGCGGAAAAGATCGTGGCGTGCCTCCAACCCCGGAAGGGCCGCGCGCAGCAACTGCCCGTTGTGATCGGTGAGGCCGGACGTGTCGGATTCGAACCCCAGCCGCGCGCCCGCGAGCCCCAAATCGGACAGCATGTTGGCCAGATGTTCCGCCGGGTTGGACCCTTCATATTGCGGCCAAACATGGATCTGGTCATCGCGCAGGATTGAGGTCAGTTGCGCCTGTCGCTGGTCGGGCATCCGCGTCAGCAACTGGATATCCCCTTTCGCCGTCATCACCATGCATTGGAACATGGCAAAGCCGAACGTGTCATAGCCCGTGAGCCAATAGTGGCTTTCAGGCGCGAACAGCAGCATGGCATCAAGGCCCGCGCTGTCGATGGCGGCTGCGGCTTTGGCCTGACGGGCCATGTATTCGGGCAAATCGAAATTTGGCATGGCTGTGATGGTCCTCAGGGCCTCAGCGATTGCGCCTGTCGCGCAGCCATTCTGAGGTCAGCGCGTGCACAAGGCGCAAAGGGTGTCGTGCAAACCGCGCTTTATCGCCCTCATAATAGCTCAGGCGCATTGCAAACCGGTCTCTCAATTTCTCCATCGCATGTCGGGCGGGATGATCCGTGGCCAGACCAAAGGTATCGGTGTCTTTGAGACGCTGCTGCAGAACCGTGATCTGGCCCTTCAGGATTGCAGCGCGGCGCGCCCGGTTGTCGAGCTTGCTGAGATTGCGCGACAGTTGGCTCGCGATCCCGGCGTCCTGACGGTAGATTACAAGCTCTTCTGGGATGTAATGCAGGCTGTTTTCCAACACGGCGCGAAACCCCAGGATCAGATCCTCATGGGCGCGTTCCTGAGGAAACCCGCCATAGACCTGATGCAGATCCCGGTGCCATGCCGCCGTCGCCCCAAGATAGAGGGCAAATGAGGTTGCGGCCTCTTTCATCGTGAAATGATCTCTGTAGAGCAATGCCTTACGATGCTCCTGGGTGCCTGGCGATCCATCAGGCCGCCGGGTTTGCGCGTCCGAATGGATCAGTTTGGCACTGGTGTCCCTGTAAGCCTGCAGGATTTTGTGGGCTCTTTGGGGCAGGGAAATGTCATCCCCCGCGGCCCAGATCAGAAAATCATGGCTCGCCAGATCAAGGACGCGTTTGACGTGGGTGTTGACGCCGAGGTTTTCGGGATTTTGCCGTACGGTAACATGATGTGGGCCGTCATAGCCGCCCGCCACTCGTTGCATAATATCGTAGGTCCGATCAGAGGAGGCATCATCGGACAGAATGATCTCAAGCGGCTCACCGACCTGGGCCAGTGCTGCCCTGGTGGATGCCTCGATCGTGTCTTCCTGATTGTAGCTGACAAGGATGAATGTCGCGGATGGGGCGTTGGTCATGTCCGGCGCGCGCCCCTTCGCGTTACCTGGCCGAGGCCACCACGACAAGTTCGGCCGCGATATCGGGATAGCGTTCGCCCAAAAGCATGAAGGCTTCGAGCATCTCCGGGGTCCAGTCCGCTTCGATTTGGCCATCGGAGATGGGTTTCAACCAGTATCCGCCGAAATAATCGACTTTCATGCCCGCCAGATGGAAATCGGCCCGCAGGGTTTCGGGGCTGTAGACCCTGCGATGCCCATGGTGGATATCCTTTTCTGACATGTCTTGTTCGGTGTTGATCAGACCCATGATCACAGCCGCCTGCCGATGCAGAGACCGGCAGTTTGGGACCGACACAACGATGCGACCACCGGGCGCCAGCCACTCCTTCGCCCGGGCCAGAATGGCGGGTGGTTCATCCACATGTTCCAAAACGTGGCCCAACAGGATCACGTCGTATTTCGTGGGGCTGTCCCAGGATTCAAAGAGGCCCTGATGAATGGTCAGGTCCGGAAATTTCTGGCCAAGAATGTCGACAAATTCCGGCGATCCTTCCAGAACATCAATCCTGTAGCCCGCCTCTATCAGCTGCGCTGTCATTGTGCCTTCGGCGGGCCCCATTTCGAGGATCTTGTCATCGCGTGATATGAACCGTTGAAAAACCGAAAAGCTGTATCTGATGGTCGCCAGCGCGGTCGGTTTTTCGTACCAGCTGTCTTTGGCTATGTCAGAAATTCGTTTCAATTCTTCGTTTGCAAAACTCACCATTCTATCCTTTATGGTTGGGCAGTTTTGCAGCTTCGTGTGATCAACCTCGTCCCATGTCAAGTCAAGAAGTCAAAATTGCCGTGGGATCGGCGGGATCGTCGACCGGCTTCGGCGCGATGAGAGCGTTGTCTGAGGCGGTCGCGCGGGGCCACATGCGCGCCCGGCTTCTGGCCTGCGACACCAACCCTGAAGAACTGGTGCCAGCGGCCACCGAATTTGAATTTTGCCGAGTGCCATCGGCCCAGGATCCCAATTTCGTCTCCCAGGCCATAGCGGTGATGGCATCGCGCGGGGTCACCGCCTATTATCCAATACATGACGCGGAAATCGAAAGCGCGGCGCGCGCAAGGGATGACTTTGCGTCTCATGGCATCGCCATCTTCGCGCCTGACATCGCGTGCATCGAGGGCGTTCGGGACAAGTTGCGGATGGCAGATATCCTGAGCGCATTTCACGTGCCTAATCCGGAGACCAAACCGCTTATCGATGCAGTGTGGCAAGGGGCAGCGCTACATGTCAAACCTCGCACCGGGGTGGGCAGTGTTGGCGCGTTTCACGTGGAAGATGCAGACAGCTTGGCGCGCCACAAGGCCCGTGCAGATGCTGCCGGGTCCATTGTGCAGCCTTTTATTCCGGGGGTTGAGATTACTCTGGATGTGTACTGCCCCGAGGCGGGCCAGGTTGCGGCCTGTTCCTGTCGGGAACGGCTGCAGGTCAAGGCGGGTGTCTGCACCAAGGCGCGTCTTTTTAAAGATCCCGGTCTTGAGCGGCTGTCCGCGCAGGTCTCCGCTGCTTTGGGGCTTGCGGGGTCGTTCTGCTTTCAGGTGCGCGGCAATCCAAGTGATGGGCCAGATGGTGCTGATTATCAGGTCATTGATGTCAATCCCCGTGTTGGCGGGGCCACGCCCATGTCCCTTGCCGTCGGGCTGAACTTTGCGGCGGCCCATGCGATGATGCATCTGGGCTTTGACGCTGCGCCTGTTTTCAAGCGTCAGGCGTCGGGCGATCTGTTCGTGACGCGATCTTTCCGGGAACATGTGGCGCAGGCCAGATGACCCCAGCGCGCCCTGTCCTTGGTATTGATCTTGATGGCACCGTTCTGGACTGTCGCCCCAGACAGCAGACTGTCCTGGCGGAGCTGTACCACGAGGCGCGGCCGCATCTGGACGCGATCTGGCAGATGAAGCGCGACGGGGTGTCGACTGCAAAGGCGCTCATGGCCCTCGACTTGGATCCTGGTATCGGCTTCGCTCAACGCTGGCTGGACCGGATTGAACAGGAGGACGTTCTCGCCCGAGACACGGTGATGGCAGAGGCAGAGGTGGCTCTGGCCCGTATGCGCCGCCGTGTGGATCTGCATTTGATCACATCCCGGCAATCCCGCGATGGCGTAATGCAGACGCTGGTTCGTCTGGGGCTGTCGGGGCTTTTTGCCCATGTGGAGGTCGTGTCGACCGGTCCCGGCGCGGCCAAGGCAAAGGCGCAACACCTGCGGGCCTCGCGCGCAGTGGCCCATTGCGGCGACAGTGAGGTGGATGGCGCAGCGGCGCAAGCAGCCAAGCTGCCCTTCTGGGCCGTCACATGCGGTCAGCGGTCAGGCGGCTTTCTGTTGGAGAATGCGTCGCCTGCCTTTATCGCAGATGACTTAGCCGGGATTGCGCGGGCATTTGATGCGCTTCTGGATGCGGCTCTGGCGCCGCGCTGAGCGCACGCCGCCCGCAGTCCTTTTGCTTTTCGGATGTTTCGTCTTGGGCTATCAGGTTGTCAGATCGTGGGTTTTCCGTCAGGCGTGGACGGACCCGCAACACATGACCAAGAGCGAGCCTTAAGCCGATGCCCCTGAAAGACTGCCGCGTTGTGGATTTGCCCAAGATGACGGATGTCCGGGGCAATCTGACTTTCGTGGAAGGCTGCAATCATATCCCCTTCGATATCAAAAGGGTCTATTATCTCTATGACGTGCCCGGCGGCGCCGATCGGGGGGAACATGCGCATAAGGCACTGCATCAGTTCGTCATCTGCATGTCCGGCAGTTTCGACCTGCTGCTCGATGACGGTTTTGAAAAGAAACGTTTCCATCTCAACAGGTCCTATTACGGGATTTACGTCTGCCCGATGATCTGGCGGTATCTGGATAATTTCTCCTCCGGGTCGGTGTGCATGGTTCTGGCCTCAGAGCCCTATGATGAAGCTGATTACATCCGGGATCGCGACACGTATCTGAGGGCGGTCGGGGCGGTATGAAAGTTCCCTTTCTGGATTTGAACGTGGCCGCCGCAGCCATAGCGCCCCAAATCGAGGCTGCCCTGCTGGAGGGCGCGCGGTCTGGCCAGTACGTGATGGGCCCCGCGCTTGAGCGCTTCGAGGCGGAATTTGCCGCCTATCTGGGGGCCAAGCACTGCCTTGGCGTGGCCAACGGGCTTGATGCGCTGCGTCTGGGGCTTGACGCGATGGGCGTGGGTGCGGGGGATGAGGTGATCGTGCCCGCCAACACCTACATCGCCACCTGGCTTGCTGTCAGTCAGTGTGGTGCTATCCCTGTTCCGGTGGAGCCGTTGGAGAGCACCTACAACATCGACCCCGACGGCGTGGCCGCAGCTGTGACTGAACGCACCAAAGTGATCTTAGCGGTTCATCTTTACGGGCAGCCTGCGGATATGGACGGGCTTCGCGCGGTGGCGGACCGGCACGGTTTGGCCATACTTGAAGATGCCGCGCAGGCCCATGGTGCGTATTACAAATCAGAGCGGATCGGATCGACGGGCACGGCGACCTATAGTTTTTACCCTTCAAAAAACCTAGGCGCGCTGGGTGATGGCGGGGCGCTGGTCACCGATGATGACACGATTGCAGAGCGCGTTGCGCTTCTGAGGAATTATGGTAGCCGGGAAAAATATGTCCATGACGCGCTAGGGCTTAACAGTCGCCTTGATCCTATTCAGGCGAGTGTTTTGTCGGTGAAGCTGGGGGTTCTGGATGATTGGAACGCCAGGCGCAGTGCTATTGCAGCACGGTATGGTGATGCCTTTGACGCGGCGGGACTGACCGCGCCTTTCGTACCGGATTGGGCCAGCCCGGTGTGGCATCTTTATGTTGTGCGTCATCCGGATCGCGACGCCTTTCAGACCCGCCTGCGGGAGGCGGGTGTCGATACCGTCATCCACTATCCAATCCCGCCGCATCTGCAGGGAGCCTATGCTGATCTCGGCTACAGGCCGGGGCGGTTTGCGTTGTCGGAACAGATGGCGCGCGAGGTGATCAGCCTGCCGATGTGCCCTGGCCAGAGCATGGAGCAGACCGAGCATGTCATTGACGCAGTGATCCGCTGCTGGTGAGCGTAACGGCGACGTGGGAGCGGTTGGTTTGGTAGGCCCGGCAGGACTTGAACCCGCAACCAAAGCGTTATGAGCGCTCTGCTCTAACCAATTGAGCTACAGGCCCAACCTGAAGGGTTGCTTAGCAGATGGGGGAGAGCGGTCAAGGTTGACAGAGCGCACTTTCCATCGCGGGCCGCATAAGGTAACCCGCCGGGGAGATATCCGGCAAAGGACCAAAGCGCCATGACCCCTTCTGATCCGAGCGGCAAGAACGGCATCACCTATGCAGATGCGGGCGTGGATATTGATGCGGGCAACGCGTTAGTGGAGCGGATCAAACCCGCCGCAAAGCGCACCGCGCGGCCGGGCGTCATGGCCGGGCTTGGCGGGTATGGGGCGCTCTTTGATCTCAAAGCTGCGGGGTATGTGGATCCGGTTCTGGTGGCGGCCACTGACGGGGTTGGCACCAAGTTGCGGATTGCGATCGACACCGGCGTTGTGGGCGGTGTGGGGATCGATCTGGTGGCGATGTGCGTCAATGATCTGGTCTGTCAGGGGGCAGAGCCGCTGTTTTTCCTGGATTATTTCGCAACTGGCAAGCTGCATGCCGAAGAGGCTGCGACCATCATTGAAGGTATCGCCGAGGGCTGCGTACGCTCCGGCACCGCGCTCATTGGCGGTGAGACGGCGGAGATGCCGGGGATGTATGAGGCGGGAGATTTTGATCTGGCAGGCTTTGCCGTGGGCGCGATGGAGCGCGGTGCCGATTTGCCGCGTGATGTGGCGGAGGGTGATGTGCTGCTGGGGTTGGCCAGTGATGGCGTGCATTCCAATGGCTACTCGCTGGTGCGCAAGCTGGTGGACGTGTCGGGGCTTGCCTGGACGGATGCCTCTCCTTGGGGCGACGGCACATTGGGGGAGGCGCTGCTGACGCCCACACGGCTTTATGTGAAACAAGCCCTTGGGGCCGTGCGGGCGGGCGGGGTGCATGCGCTGGCCCATATCACCGGCGGCGGGATCACGGAGAATGTGCCCCGGGTGTTGCCGAAGGGGCTGGGCGCGCGGGTGGATCTGGATGCCTGGGTGCTTCCGGGGGTGTTTTCCTGGTTGGCCAAGACCGGGGGCATGGCCGAGACCGAGATGCTCAAGACCTTCAATTGCGGGATTGGCATGATGCTGGCGGTGGATGCGGCGCGCGCAGAGGACCTCACGCAGCTTTTGTCCGATGCGGGCGAGACCGTGGTTAAGATGGGTCATGTGGTGGCCGGTGAGGGTGTGACCTACACAGGTAACCTGTTGTGACGACGCAGGTGGCCATTCTGATTTCCGGTGGGGGATCGAACATGGTCGCACTGGTTGAATCGATGACTGGCGATCATCCGGCGCGACCCTGTCTGGTGTTTTCCAACAACGGGCAAGCGGGCGGGCTGGCCAAAGCACAGGCGAGAGGTGTGCCGACGGCAGTTGTGGATCACAGGCCCTTCGGTCAGGATCGCGCGGCGTTTGAAGAACAGCTGGACCGCGTGCTGCGCAAAGCAGGTACCGAGGTGATCTGTCAGGCCGGGTTCATGCGGATTTTCACGGCCGCGTTCGTGGAACGCTGGCAGGGTCGGATGTTGAATATCCATCCGTCTTTGCTGCCCAAATATGTGGGGCTCAACACCCACGCCCGGGCGTTGGAGGCAGGGGATCGAGAGGCGGGCTGTACCGTGCATGAGGTGATCCCGGAACTGGATGCAGGACCTATTCTGGGGCAGGCGCGGGTGCCGGTGCTGAAGGGTGATACGCCGGAGGACCTGGCGGCACGGGTGCTCAAAGAGGAGCACAAGCTTTATCCACGCGTGCTGCGGGACTTTGTAGCGACGCGCATTCTTTGAAAGAATGCGGCCGAAGTCTTTCAAAGACTTCGCGGCTCTGCGGTGGCGCGTGCGCCCCTGGTTCCCAAATGGCACGTTTGCGGGCAGATTGTTGGGCATTTCTGCATTAGCCGTTTTCATTTCTTAATGCTTGGCATAAGACTGCTGGATGCATGACGGCGCATGGTGTGTCATCCTGCGCGCGAACGTCGACATGAAAACGATCACAAAAACCGAAGAGCTGGCCGCGTTTTGCGCGAGGGCCGCCAAGTGTGAATACGTGACAGTCGACACCGAATTCCTGCGGGAGAGGTCGTACTATTCCAAGCTTTGTCTGGTGCAGCTGGCCCTGCCCACGCGCGGGGAGGAGGATGCGGTGCTGGTGGATCCCATTGCAGGTGATCTGTCAATGGAGCCGCTATACGCGCTTTTCCGCGATGAAAGCGTCGTGAAGGTATTTCACGCCGCGCGGCAGGACCTTGAGATTTTCTTTGTAGATGACGGTCTTATTCCGGCGCCTCTCTTTGACACGCAGGTGGCCGCGATGGTCTGCGGGTTCGGGGAGCAGGTGGGCTATGAGACACTGGTGCGCAAGATCGCCAAGCAAAACCTGGACAAGACATCGCGCTTCACCGATTGGTCGCGCCGCCCGCTGACAGATGCGCAAAAGACCTATGCTCTGGCCGATGTGACACATCTGCGTGATATTTATGAGTTCCTGAAAGCAAAGTTGGAGAAATCCGGCCGGGAGCGCTGGGTCGCGGAAGAGCTGGAAATTCTCAATGATCCCGAAACCTATATCATACGGCCGGGCGAGGCGTGGCAGCGGGTGAAGACGCGTAACCCGTCGGGGCGTTTTCTGGCGCTTGTACGGGAGTTGGCGCAGTTCCGGGAGGCGCACGCCCAAAGTCACAATGTGCCACGCAATCGGGTGTTCAAGGATGATGCTCTGGTTGAGCTCGCCTCTACCAAACCGCAATCGATGAAAGAGTTGTCACGGTCACGGCTTTTGCTGCGAGAGGCGCGCAAAGGCGAGGTTGCAGAAGGCATCATAGATGCTGTCAAAGCAGGGCTTGCCGTGTCAAATGAAGATGTTCCGAGGCCAGACCGGAGCCGGGAGAGATTGCAGGTGAACCCGGCACTGGCGGACCTTTTGCGCGTGCTGCTGAAGGCCAAATCCGAGGAATATGGCGTCGCAGCCAAATTGATCGCAAATGCCGCCGAGCTGGATGCGATGTCCGCCGGAGAGCGGGACCTTGCCTCTCTCAAGGGGTGGCGCAACGATGTGTTTGGCGGGGATGCCTTGCGTCTGTGTGAAGGGCAGATTGGCCTCGCCGCCCACGGGACGCAGATTGTGGCGGTGGAGCTAAAGGGTCAGGCCTGATCTTGATGGGTCCGCTTTGCTAGGCACATCAACGCCGACTGGTGCGGGTGTTGCGACGGGCAACCACCTGCACAGTACGGATCAGTTCAAGTTCTTGCACACTGAGCGGTGCGGCCGCCTGAATGCGGCGGGTGCGTTCTGGACCTTGCAGAGTTTCGATAGGCTGCAGTGCGCGCAATTCGTAGGTCAGAACGCCGTCCACTGGGATGCCTTGATTGCGCGGCACAAGGCGGACATCAAAAGCGCCTTGTCGCGTTGTGAGGCCAGAGACAGAGACGATGCCACCCGTCGTAGTGCGCTTGATTTCCAGCGATGTGACCTGATCAACGAGCGTTCCCGTGTAGGGTTCGTCGTCTTTATCGCGCAGGATCCGGGCGCGGTCGATGGCGTTCGTGCTGCGGGTTGTGACATTGACGATCTGGCTGCCGCGTCGTTTGTTGCCAATCAATGGATTGACCGGCACGACTTCGCCACTCGCGTTCACGGTGGTTTCCACCTCATTGGAGGAACTGGTGGAAGAGCCGAACCAGTTCACCGGGTTAAACCGCGATTCGCGCACCGAACCGCAAGAGGCCAACACAAAGCTTGCCGTCAGAAGGATCAACACAGAGACGCGCATGGGAAACCCCTTTCATCCACCGTCAGAGGATTATCCTATCACAGCGGCCTTGAAAAGACGGGCACTGGACCTCAGGTGGTGGGCGACTTAGGTCTACGCCAACAGACAGGAAAGGCAGCCACGTGGCGCAACCGGCATTCGAAGAGATCGTGGAGGATTTCGAGTTCCTTGAGGACTGGGAGGATCGCTATCGCTATGTGATTGATCGGGGCAAAGCTATGGATCCGCTGGATGATGCCCTGAAGGTGCCTGCCACCAAAGTGGATGGTTGTTCCAGTCAGGTTTGGCTGCACCCGCGCGTGGACGGGGGGCAGTTTTCCTTTGAAGGCGACAGCGATGCGATGATCGTGCGCGGTCTTATTGCCGTGCTGAAAGCGCTTTACAATGATGTGGCAGTCACCGAGGTGGCACGCGTCGATGCTGGCGGGGAATTGGCCCGGCTTGGATTGAACGATCATCTTTCTGCGCAAAGATCAAACGGGCTGCGCGCGATGATTGAGCGCATCCGGAGTGTTGCGGCCGATCAAGGTTAACCTCCACCATTACCGCCCGGTAACCGGCTTGTGTTTCGCGGAAGGGTCTCATTGGGCTACAGTGATGCTGAGACGCTGACCGGAGGCCGCCCAGGATGACCCGACTACTTCCCCTTTTTTTGACGACCGTCATGGCCTTTCCGCTTGCCGCGCAAGAGGCCGAGACCCAAAAGCAGGACAGCCCCCAAGCGGAAGCTCCGGTTGAGACGCCCAATGAAGAAGGGCCGATGACCTATGAAAAGCTTGGTCGGATCATCTTTGCGTTGGACCCCGAAGCGCAGCCGCAGGGGCCGGGTTTTGTGCTGACCATCCGGGATGTGAATGTGCTGATCGTCGTGGATCCCGGGTCTGATCGGATGCGCGCGATGGTGCCGGTGGCCAACGCCACGGAGATGTCGCAGGAGGAATTGATGCGCGCGATGCAAGCCAATTTCGACACAGCGCTCGATGCCCGTTACGCAGTGGCCAACAATACGCTTTGGTCAACCTATATTCATCCTCTGTCCCCGCTTGAGAAGGATCAGTTCATTTCCGGGCTGGGGCAGGTCGTGAACGCGGCGGTGACTTATGGGACGCTATATTCAGGCGGGCTGATGCAGTTCAACGGCGGCGACAGCCCCGGGTTGCAGCGGGAGCTTATTGATGAATTGCTTAAGAAGGGCGAAGAAATATAGCTGACTTGGGTGCTTTCCGGTAGGCTCGGCGGACATCCAAGCGCTAATGCTCTTCGTCACTTGCCTCGTTGAGCAAATCTGACAATGGCCCGGCATCCAGTAGGGATTGACTGAGCGTCTTTATCATCGCCTCGGTGCCCAGCCGTTTCACCTCGCACAGGCTTTCTTCTGCTTCGGCCGCAAGCTTTCCGATGTAGTGGATGAGCTCAAGCTCACCAGGGGAGAAGTCTTTTTTCAAATCGGCAATCCGGCCTGCAACAATCCGCATGGACTCAAGTGACATCGTACTGTCGGCAAAACAGCGATCCACGACAGGTTGTTTGGAGCTGATATCTATGATGTCTTGCACAAGATTTTGCGCCAGGTTGCGCAGGCGTACTTCCTGATCGACGGGGATGGATGACACGCACAGGCGACACACCGCTCCGTCTGCATCTTTGATGGGTGAGATTGACGTGCGCCACCAGAACTGGCCCTTTGGCAGCGACAGAAGTTCCTCATAGGACTGCGCCTGTCCGGTTTCCACGGATTTGCGATACCGGCGCAAAACCATGTTGGCTTCCATTTCGGACAGCAGATCTTGCGGGCCGCGCCCGATGACGTTTTCTTCTTCCAGACCCGATGCATCTGTATGCGCGGTGTTGAGACTTAAAAAGCGGAAACTGGCGTCTTCTGTTACCTCGGCCACCGCTATGGGCACAAGGACTTGCGACAGCGCTCTGAACTCTTCTTCCTGAAACGTCAGCACCTGCTGTCTCACTGTTACTCATCACTATTGGTCAGGATAAGTAACCAAACGGCACGTTGTCTAGTGTTGAGTTGTCGTTACGGCCATACCGGTCTCTAAACGGTGCGTTGCCTTGGATCGTGATCTCGCTGATCGATGTGGATATGGCCTGCACCCCCTTGTCATCAAAGCGGGGCTGGCTTATACGCCCCAATGTCAAAGCGGCCAAGCAGACCGCGACGAACACGGGCAGGGCCGGGGTACTCCGCGGCCCTTCGTTTTTTTGTCGCAAGACCAAGTCGCAGACCAATTTGAACCCAAAGACCGGTGGACCCAACCGCCCGGCCTGAAAAATCGAAACCTAAGGATAGAAACGCCACATGGCTCAAAACGCATCTATGGAGGAATTCGAAGCCCTCCTGAATGAAAGCTTCGAAATGGACACGCCCGAAGAGGGGTCTGTTGTCAAAGGCAAGGTCATCGCCGTCGAGGCGGGACAAGCCATCATCGACGTCGGCTACAAGATGGAAGGCCGCGTCGAACTCAAAGAATTCGCAAATCCCGGTGAAGCCCCCGAAATCG
>JBCCCZ010000084.1:0-12329 GCA_039033255.1 Pseudomonadota bacterium | reverse complement strand
GCTCCCTACTTTGTTCTTTTTTGCCCGTAAACCGCGGGTTATTTTTTGCTATCTTGTGCCGGCAAATAGGCCGGGGGGGTGGGGGCTGGCCCCCACATGACATCCTGCGGATCAGGGCACGTTTCAGAAGGGAAGGTTCATATCCTTGGGCAGCCCCATGCCTTCTGTGATCTTACCCATCTCTTCTTTGGCCTTCTCACCCGCCCGGGCCTGCGCATCCTTGATCGCGGCCAGGATCAGATCCTCCACCACTTCCTTGTCGTCTGAATTGAAGATCGACGGGTCTATATCAAGGCTCTTCAACTCGCCCTTCACGGTACAGGTCGCCTTCACCAGACCCGCGCCGCTTTCGCCTTCGACGGTCATCTGCTGCATCTCGTCCTGCAGGTTTGCCATCTTTTGTTGCATTTCCTGGGCGGCCTTCATCATCTTGGCCATATCGCCCATTTGGCCCAATCCTTTGAACATCTCATGTCTCCATTGCAGATTTGCCTTTAGATACGTGTGGGGTGCAGGCGGGGCAAGGGTGGCGTAGGATATGATGTCAGTGAAGGAGGCACGCCATGTATCAGCCAAACGATGTTGTGACCGAAAAAGAGGTGATCCGCAGCCACGTGCGCGGGGCCTATCGAACCCAGCAGGCGAAAATACTAGACCATGTGGATGATCTGTGCCGGGTTTGGATTGAACGGTCCCCGTTTCTGACCATGGCCACGGTCAGCGCATCTGGCGACATGGATGTATCGCCCAAGGGCGATCCGGCGGGGTTTGTGAAAGTGCTTGATCCAAAAACCCTCGCGGTCCCGGACCGACCGGGCAACCACCGATATGACGGGTTTCTCAACATTTTGCAGACCGGCCGGATCGGGCTGTGTTTTTTTGTGCCAAACCGCAATGAGGTGGTGCGGGTGAACGGGTCTGCGCAGATTGTGCGCGATCACGACTTGCGCGAAATCATGGCGGTTCAAGGTCGCGTGCCGGATTTCGCCGTGCTTGTCAGGGTGGAGGAGGCGTTTTATCACTGCGGCAAAGCGATCATCCGGTCGGGGCTATGGTCCCCGGAAAAAGCGGCCCCTGTTGACGGGTTGCCAAGCTATGGCCTCGCGATCAAGACCCACGCCGAAGACACCCGTCCGCTGGAAGAGATGGAAGTGGCCATGCAGAACAATGAAGAAAATCGGCTTTACGACGAATGAGCCAAGCGGCTGCCTACCCCATGAACGCAGCCAACCCCAGATAAATGATCAGCGTGCCGCCAAGCGCAAACCCCATCGGAAATTTACGCCCGCGCGTCCAGCTGTCCCAATCGGGTGCCAACTGGCGCAAAGAGGTGTTCTTGGCGATCCGGTGCGTGGCGTAGCACGCCAGCAGGTTCGCCGCGAATATGAAGGCCAGCGACCACCCATCGCCTGGGTCAATGAAGGGCGCTGCGGCGGCAATGAACTTGCTGTCACCGGCCCCCATCAGCCGGATCACATTGGCCAGGAAGGTGATCACGAGCACGATGATCATGATCAAAAGCCGCCAGAGATAGGCCTCAAACGGCAGTGCAATCAACCCAATGATCACGAACACCGCCACAAGCGACAGAACCGCCACGTTAGGGATTTTCATCACCTTCAGGTCGCTCCACATCACCCAAAGGCAGATGGGCAGCGCGAAGGGCAAAAACCAAAGCGCGGTGGATGGCAGAATGTCCAGGTTCACGTCAGGCCCTTCCAATTCATAGCGTATCGCCTTTCGCCGCCCTTCGCTCGACCGCTACAGGCATTGAGTATCTTTCAGAAGAATTGGAAAATCCTTAATTCGCCACGTTTCCATCCAGCGCCTCAAGGCTGCGCACGGCGGCCTCGAAATGCTGTGGATGGGTGTCGATGGCATCCTGCAACAGCCCCTTCCCGATGGTCGTATCGCCCTGTTTGATCGCTGACAACGCCATGGTGTACAGAAGCTGCGCCCGTTCTGCCTGTGTCGTGGGCAGCACCGGAAGCGTGTAGTTCTTCTGTGCGCCGCGCGCCAAAATCAGGTTGTTCTTTGCTGTGAAAACCGAACTGTCTTGCCGGATCGCATCCGCAAAAAGCCGCTCCGCGCCAGCGAAATCCCCACGGGTCAGCTTGGAATAGCCCCAGTTGTTCATCACACCGGCGGGCCGCGTGGTCAGGCCCACGGCGGTTTCATAGAAACTGTCGGCTTTCTTCCATTCGCGGTTGCTGTCCGCGACCATCGCCTCAAGGCGGTAGCGTTTGAAGCTTTCCATCGTCGGCGGCACGCTGTCGAGCACCTGATCGGCTTGATCCCATTCATTGTTCCGAATGAGCGCATCTGCCAACTCCACCCGATCATTGTCGGTGGCCTCTTCGTGCTGGTTCACCTTCTTCCACGCGCTCACGGCTTCGGTGTTGCGCTTGGCCCGGACCAATGACACCGCCAGACCCCGCTGCAGATCAATCCGTTCCGGCTGATCGGCGCTGGCGCGCTGGAAATAGGTCACCGCCTCATTGGGATCGGCCGCAGACAGCATCACCTCATTGAGGTTTGTCTCATCCACGACGTTCACATCCGCAAACGCGCGATCCACGTCCGAGGATTCCTGATTTTCACACGCAGCCAGCCCAAAAAAGCCTACCGCGCACACGCTAATAGAAAATATACGGCGCATCACTCGCGTCCTTTACTGCCTCTGCCCGGGGGAACCGGGCGCCTCATAGTAATGGTATCGACCGTATCAGGAAGTCGTTGCTCCCACGCCGTACCAATTTATAATTTTGTTCTTCGTCAGGAGTATACCCCGGATTTTCCAGTTTTTCGAGTGCTAACCGCAAATTGTCGCGAATTGAGTCACTTGAGCCATTATCAAGCGCATAGGCCCGCTGAAAGCTTTGGCTGGCCTCCGCCGTTTCGCCCAGTTCCATCAGCACAACGCCCAGATTGTTCCAGATCTCGGGGCTGCGTTCATCCTGGTCCAGCGCCTCACGCAAATGCGTCTCGGCGGTGTGCAACCGGCCCAGGCCCAAACTCGCACTGCCAATGCCCAGCAAAACATCCGCGCTCAAACCTTCCGTAATGGCGGCACGCTCAAACGCATCAATCGCCAGCTCATATTCGCCCGCACGCATCAAGCGGTGACCGACCAGCATGCCGTCCACCGCTTGTTCATCTCTCGCCACACCGGGGGCCCATGGGCTGTCCGGGTCAATCGATCCCGTGTCGCCGCAGGCCATCAATGTGAGACATGTGAGAAGGACTGTTGTCCGTAACACTGCCTAGCCTCGTATCTTTGAGGCCTCTTTGACGGGCCTCTTACTGGCCAGCCATCGTGAAGAGTTCCATAATACCCAGCACCGATGGACCGACCAAAATGATCAGTAGTGGGGGCACTGTAAGCATCATTGTGGCCAATGTCATCTTTGTTGGCAGCTTGTTGGCCTTTTCTTCGGCGCGCATGACCCGTTTGTCACGCATTTCCCCGGCATAAACGCGCAAGGCATCGCCGATGGACGTACCGAAGGTCTGCGACTGGATCAAAACCGTCACAAAACTTGAGATATCCTGCACGCCGCAGCGTTCGCCCATATCGCCCAGAACGGTGGCCTTGTCCTTACCGGCCTTCATCTGCTGCGACACGATCTCGAATTCCTCCGCGAGCGCAGGGTAGGATGCTTTGATCTCATCGGCCACGCGCACGATGGACTGGTCCAGTGACTGGCCCGCTTCCACGCAGGTGAGCATCATGTCGAGACTGTCAGGGAAGCCCTCTTCGATTTCCTGCTGACGCTGCTGCAACCGCTTGGTGATCCAGTATTTGGGCAGCATGTAGCCCACGCCACCCGGACCAAGAATGTACAGCATCGCGTCCATGGTGGTGCTTTCATCGCTCGACACGAACAGCACGAAATAGACCACACCTGCCAGCAGGAACCCGATACCAAGCGCAAACTGCGCAAAGTGGAAATATCGCACCGCATCGCGATCCCGATAACCCGCCTGCATCAGCGTCAGCTTTATCTGGCTGAGCTGCTTTTCATCCTGAGGCTCAAGGAAAGTGGAGTATTTCTCCAGCTTCTCATTGCGCGATCCAGACCGCAGGCGCTTCTTCTGACCGTCCTGATTGACTTGACCGTTCTGACCCGCCCTTTTCAGCTTCTCCAGCGGATCCTGCGCCTGCTTGATCATGATCGGGATCGTCGCGAGGACGATGAAAAGCCCGATCGTGCCAATGGCGATCACCGGCCCGAAAGGACCAAGGCTATCGGTCAAAATCCCCGTAATACTGTCGATAATGCCCATAACGGCCCCCGTTTACACTCGAATGTCGACCAGCGACCGCATGACGAAAATGTTCGCCACCAAAAACCCGCCCACGGCAATACAGGCCGGGATAAAGAACGGGTGCAGCATCGCTTCATCGTAATAGTCCGGCTTCACCATTTGGATGCCCACTAGCGCCATCAGCGGGAAACCCGACAGGAAGTTACCAGACCATTTGGCCTCCGCCGTGATCGCCTTCACCCGGCGGAACAGACGGAACCGCGCGCGGATCACCTTGGCCAGACCATCAAGGATTTCGGCCAGGTTACCACCTGATTGCTGCTGAATGGTCACAGCCACAGCGAGGAAGCGCAAATCCTGCATATCCAAGCGTTCGGCCATGTCTTTGAGCGCCTCACCCACATCGCGGCCATAGGCACTTTCATCGGCGATGATGCCAAACTCGGTGGCCAACGGATCGGACACTTCGTTGGACACAATCGTCACGGCGGAAGAAAACGGATGACCCACGCGCAAGCTGCGCACCATCAGTTCGATGGCATCGGGCAATTGCTCTTCCATCAACTTCATTCGCGCATTCGCCTTGTTGGAAATCCAGACAAACACGCCACCAACTCCGATGGCCACGGAAATGGCCGCCCGGATCACGGTTTCGGTGCCGGTCGTAAATGTCAACCCGACAAAGGCAAAGACAGACACCGCCACCATCAGCATGATCAGCTGTTTGGGCGTGAAGGCGATGGCCGCTTTTTGCGCCTTGGCGGACAGGATAGAATAAACCGGAATATTGCGCGCCTTGAGGTGCTGCGTCATCTCCTTGCGCAGCTTCTCCAGCGCTTCTTCCCGGTTGCCGCCGCTCTTGTCCAGCATCTCCAGCCGGCGATTGACGCGGCTATTCAGCTTGATCGACTTGCCGAAGACCGTCAGATAAATCCCTTCGACGAGCAGCAGCACGCCGACGAAAATCACCGCATAGATAATCAGTTCAATACTCATAACGCGTCTCCTTTAGCCCGAAATCGGGTCGTAAATGCTGGGCGGCAGGTCATACCCCCACAGCCGGAAGCGTTCGGTATAGTTCGAACGCACACCGGTACCGGTAAAGTGGCCGATAATCTTGTTGTCAGGCGTCAGCCCCGTGCGCTGGAAGCGGAAAATCTCCTGCATGGAGATCACATCCCCTTCCATGCCCGTCAGTTCCGTGATCGACACCATGCGGCGCGAACCATCCTGAAGACGGCTGGCCTGCACCAGCAGGTTCACAGCCGAAGCAATCTGCGACCGCACCGCCTTCAGCGGCATCTCAATCCCGGCCATCGCGACCATGTTTTCCAAACGGCTGATACCGTCGCGGGCGTTGTTGGCGTGGATCGTGGTCATCGACCCGTCATGGCCCGTGTTCATGGCCTGCAACATGTCGATCACTTCCTCGCCCCGCGTTTCACCCACGATGATGCGGTCCGGGCGCATACGCAGCGCGTTTTTCAGACAGTCGCGCGGGGACACTTCGCCTTTGCCTTCCACGTTGGGCGGGCGGCTTTCCATCCGGCCCACATGGGTCTGCTGCAGCTGAAGTTCCGCTGTATCCTCAATCGTCAGAATGCGTTCACTGTCATCGATGAAGCTCGACAGCGCGTTCAGCGTGGTCGTCTTACCAGACCCCGTACCGCCCGACACGATTACATTCAGGCGCGTCGCCACAGCGGCCTGCAGATACGCGGCCATCTCTTCGTTGAAGGCCCCGAAGCTGACCAGATCGTCGATCTTCAGCTTGTCCTTTTTAAACTTACGAATGGACACCAGGCTGCCATCCACCGCAATCGGCGGCACCATCGCGTTGAAACGCGACCCATCGGCCAAACGGGCGTCCACGTAGGGGTTGGATTCGTCCACACGACGACCCACGGCGCTCACGATCTTGTCGATGATCCGCAAGAGGTGCTTTTCATCCTTGAACGTCACATCGCTGATCTCAAGCTTACCGGCCCGTTCCACGAAAATCTGCTGCGGGCCGTTGACCAGAATATCGTTGACCGTGTCATCCTGCAAAAGCGTCTCAAGGGGCCCAAGCCCGCGCACTTCGTCATAAAGTTCCTGCGTCAGCGTCGCCCGGTCTTCGCGGTTCAGAACGATGCTTTTCTCCTGCAGAACCTCTGCGGAGATCGAACTGATCTCAGCGCGCAAATCCGATTCTGTGGCACTGTCCAGCGCGGCGAGGTTCAGGTTGTCCAGAAGCGACCGATGCAGATCCAGTTTGATCTCGGCCATGCGCTCTTTGCGTTTGCGTTCCTTTTCCACCGGTGCGGCCTGCGCGGGCGACTGTGGAATGGGTTTGCGCAAAGACGCCTTCGGCGCCTCGGGTGCCGCTTCAACCGGTTTGGTCGCGATCTCGGGGATGTCGACCTTCTTGGCGGGTTTTGTGTTGTTTTTATACCGTGAAAACACCTGTCATTCCCCTCAAGCAGCTTCAGCTTCAGGCTTGCCCAACTCATGGAGTGAGGTCGCCAATTTCTTGATTTCCTTGCGCAGCGGGTTCTTCGCGGCCCCGATGGCCAGCGGTGCCCCGTGATCGGCGGTTTGCACCACTGGCTTGCCGCCATCGGGCAGCTGCACTTCGATGGAGATCTCAAGGCTTTCTGCCAGACGCTTCACGCGGGACTTGCCGTTGAGATCGGTAAACTTGGGCGCGCGGTTGAGGCAAAAGCGCAACTTTTCCACCGGCAGATCCTCGGACCTGAGCGCACGCTTCAGGCGCAGCGCATTCTGGGCCGACCGCATGTCCAGCTCCAGCGTGGACAGATAAATCTGCGCGGCGTTCAAAACCGTCTCCGTCCACTGCACCAGCGTGCAGGGCATATCGACGATCACATAATCAAACTTCAGCCGCGCCACTTCCAGCACGCGCTCCACATCCTCTGGCGCGATCATGTCGAGGGGCAGCATATCCGTCGGCGCGGTCAACGCCCAAAGCTTGTCCTCATAGGACACCATGGATTGCTTCAGAATGTCTTCATCCAGGTTTTCAGTATCCGACCACATCTCAAACACCGCGTCCTTGCGCGGCAGGTCCAGATAGGTGGCCACTGACCCAGTCTGCAGACCGAAATCGAGGATACACACCCGCGGCCCGCCCTCTTTCTCAATCGTGGCCAATTCCCAGGCCAGGTTCACCGCCAGCGTGGTGGCACCTGTGCCACCGGCAAGGCCTTGGACAGCGATCAGAATGCCATCACCCGGCGTGGTGTCTTTTGCAAAACTCGCCACGGTTTCTGCAGGCACCTGACGATCGCGCTGACGGATCCGCTCCATTGCTGCCTCAAGCTCGCCCTCGGGCAAGGGATAAGGCACGAATTCATCGGCTCCCTGACGCAGCAACTGGTGCAGAACGGCAGGGCTGACGTCTTCGGCGATCAAAATCACGCGGATTGATTTCTTGCGGGCCAAATCGATGATCTGCACCAGAAGCGGCAGATCATCCTCATCACTGTCATCAATCGCGAGGGCTGCAAATTCCAGGCTGTCGGCTTCGTCCTGACCAAAGAACGCCAAGGCTTCGGTCAGGCTCAAATCACCCCACGTGTCGCCAAGTGCGGTTTCCATATCCTCGATAAGCAAATCAAAGTTCTGAACGTCGCGACACACCGTGCAGGCCACAATTTGGCCGTCATCGGGCTGGTTTTCATCACTACTCGTCATCTCTTTTCTTTCCTTTGCAACGGGCAGTATCCGGCATCTTTTCGCGCCATTTGCTGCCGCCATCCTTCAGCATTTGAACAAACGTCCTCAGGACAAGCACACTCATATCTGGGGCAAACTGGCGGACAATCTGGGCAATATTTGGGCCAAAAAATCGTAATTGTGCGATTTCACGAAACAAAAAAAGCCCGCCGAGCGGCGGGCTTCCAGTGGCCCGGCTTACGCCGGACAGGGAGAATTCTTTGGCTATTCGCCGGTGCCTGTGCCGATGTTCAGGTCGGTCAGCGCACTTGGCGGCACAGCACTGACCAGGTACTCGCGATGGATCACCTCGGCGTATTTGCCATCGATGATGATCGGATGCTCTTTCACAAATCCGCTGACCTGCGTCACCGTCCGGCGGTTCTTCACCTCAGGGCCTTCCGTCACGACCACGGGGCGCGTTTCCCCGAAGGACACGACCGCCTCCAGCCGCGACCGGCTGATCCCGCGCGACACGAGGTAGCGCACCGCGGTATTGGCACGGCGCTGTCCCAACCGGCGATTATAGGCATCAGATCCCACCGCGTCGGTATGGCCAAACACCTTGAACCGCACCTCCGGGAACTGCCGTATGAAATGGGCCTGCTTATCAAGGATCGCCCGCGCCGACCCATCCAGGGTCGACGAATTGAACGCGAAGTTGATCGTGGTCGGCACGCTCTTGTTGAATTTCTTCGCCAGATTGAGGGCGAAACTGCGCTCACCCGAATGAATCTGGGTGTTGTTCATCGTCGAGTTGCCGAAATCCTGACTTTCGATCACCGATCCGGCCTCGCTGTAGGATCTCAGAACCTGCGCGGGATAGGACGAACACCCAGCAAGAGCAAGAACGGCCACCGATCCAAGAAGTTGCGTTTTCATGATCTCACCTCCGCCTATTCCATGATGTAGCCGTAAGAGCCGGTGAAGTCCTGACGCGCGACCTCACCCTGCGGGCTGTCTTCACTTATATCGACCGCCACCTGACCGTTCAGGAAAAGCTCCCGTTCGCTCGGGATACGCACTCGATCCGTTGGCAAGGCCAGCGCCTCACCCCGTGTGGGGGTCACCAGATGGGCCGAAATGATGATCACAAGCTCGGTCTGCGACCGCTGATAATCCACGCTGCGGAACAGTGTACCTAAGATCGGGATATCCCCAAGCCATGGCACCTGACCGTTGGTATCGCGGAAGTCATCCTCCAAAAGGCCCGCGATCGCAAAGCTCTGCCCGTCGCGCAGGACCACCGTCGTCGATGTATCGCGGCGCCGGAAGGCATTGATGGAAAGGCCGTTGGCTTCAAACGCGTTCGCACTATCGAGAGAGGACACCGCTGCCGCCAGTTCCAGATTGATCACACCGTCGTCCACGACGCGGGGCACAAAATTCAACTCCACACCGAACGGCTTGAATTCAATTGCAATCAGGCCGTCTTCCTGCGCCACGGGGATGGGAAACTCACCGCCTGCAAGGAATGTCGCCTCCTGCCCTGACAAGGCGGTCAGGTTAGGTTCAGCCAAGGATCGCACAACGCCCTTGGATTCCAGCGCTTCCAGCAAGATCCCGATCTGCGTGGATCCGGACCCAAAGCCAAGATTGATCGCGCCTTCAATGTCGGGCTGCGTGGCAACCGTCGCCTGGCCAATCCCGTTTACACCGTCCAGAAACGTCCCCGTCTCAGCCACAACACCTACGCTGCCGCCTGTGTTGCTGATCCCAATGGAGGAGCTCAGCTGCTTGGCAACCGTGCGCTGCATTTCGGCAAAACGGACTTTCAACATCACCTGCTGGCTGCCCGACACGTTCATCAGGTTTGACACCCTCTCCGGAGCATAACGCTGCGCCAGTTCAATGGCGCGGTCCATCTTGATGGTCGAGCTTACCGTTCCTGACAGCACAATCCCGTCATTGGCGGTGCGCACTTCGATCCTCTCGTTGGGCAGGATCTGCCGCAGACGTTCCTTAAATTCAGACACATCCGCGCTCACACGCACATCCACGTTGGTAATGAGCCGTCCGGATGCATCCAGCAGCGTCAGCGTCGTTCGCCCCGGCGATTTACCCAGCACATAAATGGTGCGGTCCGACAGCGTCGAAAGGTCCGCAATCGCCGGATTGGCGATGCTGAGTTCCGCAAAGGGCGTGTCGCTTTCCACGACCACTGCCTGGTTCATCACGATGTTCAAACTGCGCGACGTACCCTCTCGCAGAACTTGCAAATTCTGCGCGTTGGCCTGTTGTTCGAATGGAACACAAAGCACCAGTACCAAGGCCAAAACGGCCTTCAAAAGCTTCAAAAATGTCATGTGACCTGCCTCTCCGATCACGCCTCAGTTACCGGGTCTTTCCGCCCGAATTTCACTGAGCCTTACTCGAAACCAAAAAATTTGCAAGAATTTAACGGTTTACGGCGCGCTTTTGTGGTGATCTTTTAGAACCGTTGCGCGATTGTAACCATCACGGATATGCAATCCTTGACAAATTCAATGCAAACTGAGGCGCCGATCATGGGCAGATTTTTCCTTGCCAACTTGGCGTTGGGCGTCGCTGTCTGGGGCGCGGCCGTGACGGCAGAGCCTCGCATTTTCACCCATGATGGCCTTGATCGTCTCGTTTGGATGGATGACGCCCGATCCGACACATCTTCGCCCGCACCGCTGGTCATTGCGCTTCACGGCTATCGCCGACCGACCGATGCAGACGCTTTGCGCAACGATCCCGCCCGCCTGGCATGGCCCGATCTGCAGGCCTTGGGCAAGCAATACGGCTTCGTCACCCTTTACCCAGCTGCCTATCGCGGCCAGTGGTCTCTCTTCGATGGCCTCAGCCACGCGCAAAAGGACGACGGCACGCCCATCGACGATGAAGACTTCCTTTTGTCCTTGGTCTCTCAACTGGTCAGCAACGGCACCGCCGATCCGGCGGCGATCTACCTTACGGGCATTTCCGACGGCGCCATTATGACCTACCGCATGATCTGCCTGTCCCAGACCCCCTTCGCCGCGGCTGTCCCCTTGATCGGAACCGCCTTCGCCGCCCATCTTGCAGACTGCGTCCCCAAGACACCCCCCGCCTTAATGCACGTGCACGGCACCCTTGACCGAGTGCTGCCCTATGACGGTTGGATCTTTGCCTCTGGCCGCGAGGTCTCTGTACCCGAAGTAACGGAACATTTTCGCCAACTCCACGGCTGCACGGGCCAGGACCGCCAGATGCTCGAAAACCTGGACCCTGATGACGGCAGCCGCGTGGAAGAAATGACCTGGACGGGCTGCACCCGCGATGGCACGGTGCTGCGCTACAAGGTGATCGGCGGCGGCCACGACGTGCCTAGTCCGGACGCAGACCAGCCGACAGCCGGCCAAAAGATCAACCGCGATCTGGATACGATGTCCGTGATGTGGACCTTCTTCCAAGCCAACCCGCGCGCAGACTAACAAGCCACTTCAACACTCATCACCCGGCGCGGACTCACGGCCCATGGGCCGCCGCGCCTTCGTCCGCTGCCCCCTCTCACGCATGCTGCGCACGCGTTGCCGGCAACGGGCAGGCGATTGCTTGCAATCGCTGAGAGGAGGGCCTCACTCAGGGTCTGGCGAAATAGCAAATGCAGGCTGCTGCTCGGATGGAGTCCTGGAACGCAACGACAAACCGCTGCTGTTCAAAGGCCAAGATCGCCAGACCGAGGCCAGGCAAGGCCGCTCTAACGGCTCTCAGACGTCAGATCACGCCTTGCCGTCATCATCCTCATCATCATCAGAACTGTCCGGCAGCTTGAAGAAGCTTTCGGCATCCACCGTCTCCATCGGCTTTTCTTCTGCGGCGTCCTCTTCCCCACCGAGGCTGAACGTCTCCAGCCCTTCAATCGCCGTGGGCATGCGCGGCTCGGCCTCCATGGTCAGGCTCTGTTCTGTGCTCAGCAGTTTGCGGCGCTCGTCATCGCTCATCGCTTCACCATCCTTGGCCTTCTTGGCCGCCGCCTTCTGCACAGCCGCATCCAACTCCGTCTGCTTGCACAGCCCCAGCGCCACCGGGTCGATGGGTTGCATGTTGGAGATATTCCAATGCGTCCGCTCCCGGATCGTGGTGATCGTGGGCTTCGTCGTGCCCACCAGCTTGGAAATCTGGCTGTCCGCCAGCTCAGGATGGAACTTCACCAGCCACAAAATCGCATTCGGCCGGTCCTGACGCTTGGAAAGCGGCGTATACCGCGGCCCCCGGCGTTTCTCCTCGCCCTGCGCCGCTGCATTGTACTTCAGCTTCAGCTTGTGCAGCGGATTGTTCTGCGCGGTATCGATCTCTTCCTGCGTCAGCTGGTTGTTCGCAATCGGATCGAACCCTTT
>JBCCCZ010000083.1:0-12740 GCA_039033255.1 Pseudomonadota bacterium | reverse complement strand
CCTTTGAAGGATCTTCTCACGGCCGGTCCTCGGCCGGTATTGCCGCGGCCGGTTCAGAGAAAATGACGAACGGGTTCGGCCCGCTTTTGCCGGGGTTCACGCATCTGCCTTGGGGTGATATTGAGGCCGTTGAGGCGGCGATCACGGATCACACAGCCGTCGTTATGATCGAACCTGTCCAAGGCGAAGGCGGCATTCGCCCCGCCTCTGACCAGATGCTCAAAGACCTCCGCGCGCTGTGCGATGCCCGTGGCATCATGCTGATCCTCGATGAGGTGCAATGCGGTGTGGGTCGCACAGGCCGGCTGTTCGCCCATGAATGGGCGGACATCACGCCTGATGTCATGCTGGTGGCCAAGGGCATCGGCGGAGGCTTCCCACTGGGCTGCGTTCTGGCCTCGGAAGAGGCCGCCTCAGGCATGACCTCAGGCACCCATGGCTCCACCTATGGCGGCAACCCGCTGGCCTGTGCCGTGGGCAACGCGGTGATGGATCAAATCGCAAATGAGGTGTTTCTTGCGGAGGTAAACCGCAAGTCCAGCCTCTTCCGTCAAAAGCTGGAAGCGCTGGTGACGTCTCACCCGGACGTGCTTGAAAGCGTCCGTGGCCAAGGCCTTATGCTCGGCCTCAAATGCCGGGCTCCCAACACCGATCTTGTCCAGGCCGGTTACGATGCGCTTGTCGCAACCGTTCCCGCGGCTGACAACGTGGTCCGCCTTCTCCCGCCCCTCACGATCACCGATGAAGAGATATCTCAAGCTATCACACGCCTCGACGCCGCCGCCTCCGCCGTGGCCAAGCAACTCGCATCAGAACTGGCCTAGTCGTTCTTCTGGCCAAAAATATCCCGGGGTCTGGGGCAGCGCCCCAGTCCAGCACTTCCAAAAAGCAAAACCACAAAACCAATGACCCATTTCTTAGACATCCACAAAACTGACCCTTCCGAATTGCGCTCCATCCTCGACAGCGCGCAATCCATGAAGACCGCCCGCGAAGGCCGCCCCAGGGGTGCTCTAGATGACGATCGCCCGCTTGATGGCCGCATGGTCGCGCTCATTTTTGAAAAACCCTCCACCCGTACCCGTGTCAGTTTTGATGTGGGCGTGCGGCAGATGGGCGGGCAAACGATGCTTCTGTCGGGCGCGGAAATGCAGCTTGGCCACGGAGAATCCATCGCCGACACCGCCCGTGTGCTCAGCCGTTATGTCGACCTCATCATGATCCGGACGTTTGATGAATCCGTTCTTCTCGACATGGCTGAATATGCCGATGTACCCGTGATCAACGGCCTCACCGACCGAACCCATCCCTGCCAGATCATGGCCGATATCATGACCTATGAAGAACATCGCGGACCCATCGCTGGTAAAAAAGTGGTCTGGTCAGGGGATGGCAACAATGTCTGTTCCTCCTTCCTGCACGCAAGCGCTCAGTTCGGCTTCGACTTCACCTTCACAGGTCCCAAGCAACTGGATCCGGAAGATGAATTCATCGGGCTGGCACGCAACGCGGGCAGTCGCGTCATCATCGAACGCGACCCAGTGAAGGCGGTGGAAGGCGCCGATCTGGTGGTGACCGACACATGGGTCTCCATGCATGACAGCCAATCCACCAAAGAACGCCGCCACAACATGCTGCGCGGCTATCAGGTGAATGAAGAGCTGATGGCCCATACCAAACCCGACGCGCTTTTCATGCACTGCCTGCCCGCCCACCGCGAAGAGGAGGTCACCAGCGCCGTCATGGATGGGCCGCATTCGGTGATTTTCGATGAGGCCGAAAACCGCCTGCACGCGCAAAAAGCGATCATGCGTTGGTGTCTAGGGGCGTGAGCGAGGCGCGCCCGCGAGGGAGCGATGAGCGGCGGGTTTGAAAAGAAGGATGACGCCGCCCTGCCAATCGTCCTAGGGTGAATCCAGACAAGGCAACAGGGCAGGCGAACATGACAGCACAGATCGGCGTCTACGGCTTGGGTACCATGGGCAGCGCGCTGGCGCTCAACATGGCGGACCATGACATCTCTGTCGCCGTCACCAATCGCGAAACGAACTGGATCGCGGATTTCATGAAAGAGGCGGGCGATCTGACCCGCAACCTCACCGCCCATGACAGGTTGGAGGATTTCGTCGCGGGTCTCAAAACCCCGCGCGTGATCCTGTTCATGATCCCATCGGGTAAACCGATGGACATGATGATCGACGCGATCAGCCCGCTTTTGGAACCCGGCGATACGATCATCGACGGTGGCAATGCCGATTTCCACCTCACCCGTGCGCGGACCGCAAAGCTTGCCGAACAAGACCTCCATTTCGTCGGCATGGGCGTGTCGGGCGGCGAAAGCGGCGCGCGGCATGGACCGTCGATGATGGTGGGAGGCTCGGATCACAGCTGGCAGCAACTGCGCCCGATCCTGCGCGCCATCGCCGCCGCCCATGAAGGTGATCCATGCGTCGACCACCTGGGTCCTGACGGCGCGGGGCATTTCGTCAAGACCGTCCATAACGGGATCGAATATGCCGATATGCAGATGCTGGCGGAGGTCTACAGTCTGCTGCGCTTTGGCGCAGGGTGGGAGCCGGCCAAGATCGGCGAGCTTTTCACCGAATGGGATCAGGGTCCGCTCAAATCCTATCTGGTTGAAATCACGGGCAAGGTTCTTGGCTTTTCCGACCCAGCATCTGACCAACCCATGATCGACATCATCAAGGATGCTGCCGGTCAAAAAGGCACGGGCCGCTGGACTGTGGTCGAGGCCGTCCGCATGGGCCAGGCCGCAAACATGATTGAAGCCGCCGTGGGCGCGCGCAGCTGGTCATCGGAGAAAGAAACACGAGTTGCCATGGAGGCCCGTTTTGGCGGCGAACGCGCCAAGCTTGATCTGGACGCAAAGACACTGGCTGACGCCATGATGGCCGCGCGCATTCTAGGCTATGCGCAGGGCTTCCGCATTTTGTCGGCGGCGTCCGAGCTTTATGACTGGTCGCTCGATTATGCCCGCGTGGCGGAGATCTGGCGTGCGGGCTGCATCATTCGATCCGCGCTGCTCGACGACATATCTGATGCATTTCGGGGCGATCTGCCCTATGGCCAGTTGATCCTATCGCCCGTCTTCTCCGAAACGCTGATACGCTACCTGACCGGCCTGCGCAAAACCGTCGGCGAGGCTGTCGCGGGCGGTCATGCCGTGCCGGTTCTCGCAGCCGCCCTGCAGTTCATGGATAGCCTGCGGCAAGGCACTGGAACCGCTAATGTCATTCAGGCGCAGAGGGATTTTTTTGGCCATCATGGATTTGAGCGGCTTGGTCAGGACGGCACATATCACGGTCCGTGGTGGGATTAGCGGACCAGATGTCAGGCGCTCCGCGCGGGAGTAATTGTTGAAAGATGAAACAGGGGGTCAGCCCTTGCGTTTGACGCGCAGGGTCGGGTCGGCCACGGTTGGGTCCTCGGGCCAAGGATGTTTGGGGTAGCGCCCGCGCATGTCTTTGCGCACATCCGCATAGGAGGACGCCCAAAACCCCGGCAGATCCTGCGTGGTCTGCAAGGGTCGCCCGGCGGGTGATAGGAGCGTGATGCGCAGAGGCGTGCGGCCCAGCATCGGGTGGGTCGTCTGGCCGAACATTTCCTGCAGGCGCAGTTGAATTTCGGGTGTGTCCCCGCCGTAATCAATGGCGATCTTGCGGCCCAGTGGTGTGGTGAAGCTGGCCGGCGCTTGGCTGTCCAGGCGCGCCGCCTCCTCCCATGTCAGCCGCGCGCGTAGGGCATCGAGGATGTCAAAACGTTTCCAATCCTCGGCGGTTTTGACCCCTTTAAGGTAAGGCTGAATCCACTTTTCAAGGCTGTCCAGAAGCACGTCATCGGTCATGTCCGGCATATCGCCCACGACCCGCACCCGTGCGGCAAAAAGCCTGGCGCGCTTGGACCATGTCAGCCCGAGATCACGAATGCCGTCCAGCATGGCCTGCGCCACGGCCTCTTCTGGGGCGTCTTTCCAAATGCGATCCTCAAGCACAAGCGCGCCTAAGCACTCATTCAAGCGCGCGGTCACGCGGCGGGCGCGTTTGTCCCAGTAGCAGAGCGTGCGCCACTCAATCTGTTCGCCGAAAACGGCGCGCAGCTCAGCTTCCTCCAAGGCGATGGCCTGGCGCACCCTTGCTTCGCGCCGGTCACCATCCAGATCGGTGGCCACGATCAGGCGCGCCCGTCCCATCGGGTCACTGTCGGGCAGGATCGCGCCTTTACCGCCTGAGAGAACATAGCGAGGGGCGTCCCCTTTGCGGCGCAGGCCGATGCGGTCGGGATAGGCAAGGGCGGCCATGCCTGCCACGCTGATCTGACGCGCGCAGAGGCCGCCGGTGAGACGGGCAAGGCGCTTTGCTTCTTCGCGGATGCGGTTGAGTGCGGGGGTTTTTTGATCCTGAAGCGCGCGCAGGCGCAGGGTGATGTCCACCTCTGCCCCGCGCAAGGGATCGCGATCTGACAGCAGCGCAGCCAGTTTCGCGGCTTTGGGTCCGGCTGTTGCGAGCATATGGGCCAGACGCGGATGTACGGGCAGTTTGGCCAGCGTTTTGCCGTGATCGGTGATGCGTCCGTCTGCGTTCAGCGCGCCGACAAGGCGGAGGAGGTCTTGAGCCTCGGCAAAGCTGCCCGGGTTTGGCCGCGTCAGCAGCGGTAATTCCTCCGGTCCCGCGCCCCAGAGCGCCAATTCCAAGGCAAAACCGGCTAAATCCGCGGCTTCGATCTCTGCTGGTGGATAGGCGGCTAAAGCGCCTTCCTGCCCACGGGTCCAGAGGCGATAACAAACGCCTTCAGCCACGCGTCCGGCGCGGCCTGCGCGTTGTTCCGCTTCTGCCCGCGTCACGGGCTCTGTCACCAGCCGCGCCATGCCAGAGCTGGGATCGAACCGGGACCTGCGCGCGCGGCCACTGTCCACAACGACACGAATGTCTTCGATGGTGAGCGATGTTTCAGCAATGGAGGTGGCGAGCACAACTTTCCGACCACCGCCCATAGGTGTGATCGCGGCGCGTTGATCCTTGAACGGCAGTGCGCCGTAGAGCGGGCAAAGGTGGGTGTTTTTGGGCAGGGTCCCGCGTAGCCTGTCAAAGACGCGATGGATCTCACCCTCCCCCGGTAGGAAAACGAGCATGCCACCTTCGGTCTCCTGCAAAGCCTGCTGGACAAGGCGCGTGACAGAGGCATCTAATCGGATCTCTTTGCGAAGTGGTTTTTCGAGATGCCTGATGGCCACTTGGAAGCTGCGCCCTTCGGCGGTGATCACAGGGGCCTTCATAAGGTCGGCCAACGGTCCGGCATCCAACGTAGCGGACATGGCCAGCAGCATCAGATCCTTCCGCAACGCACCTGCGATTTCGAGGCAAAGCGCAAGGCCCAGATCTGCGTTCAGCGATCGTTCGTGGAATTCGTCGAAGATCACGAGGCCGATGCCCGTCAGTTCTGGATCGCTTTGGATCATGCGGGTCAGGATGCCTTCAGTCACCACCTCGACACGGGTGGATTTGCCGGATTTCACCTCACCTCTCATGCGATAGCCTATGCGTCCGCCCACGGTTTCGCCGATCAAGGAGGCCATCCGTTCTGCGGCCGCGCGTGCCGCGAGGCGGCGGGGTTCCAGCATGAGAATGCGCCCCTCTGTCAACCCGGCCGTGAGGATCGCAAGTGGCACCATAGTGGTTTTACCCGCTCCCGGTGGGGCTTGCAAAACCGCGCGTCCTGTTTCCCGCAGGGCGTTTAAAACCTCTGGGATGACCTCTTCAACGGGCAGGCTCACCGGCGTTTGACCACCGCCATGCCATAGCGCGTGTCCACCCGGATCTGATCCGCGCGCAGCACGTCGTGATGGGGGACATAATCAATCGTCAAGGGCAAGACGCGGCTGCGGCGTTCGCTGTTGGAATAGCCGGACACGCGTTGGTAAGTTCCGTGGCATGTCTTGCCATCGCTATGCGCCTCCACACGGGTCAGCCGAATATGGGCAAGCCGGTGGCCGTCATAGATATGTGCGGCGAAATTGCAGGTGACTTGTTCCGGGCTTTGATCGCGAAGCAGAATGAAGACGCCGGTGAGCGGGTCGATGGCGGAATTCAGCGCGGCCCCTGTGGCGGGTGGCGCACTGCTGCCGGTATCTCCAGACACAAGCCGGGGTGTGCCGGGGGCGAATTTGACGACAACATCGGTCACGCGCGTGCCGTCATCGATTGCTTCCACATAGTTGACCGGTTGCATGCGCCCGCTGGTCATGCGGCCTTGTACAGTCACGTCAGCTTCCATCTTTTTCAGCGCGCCCACCAGGCCAACAGTCGTGAATTTGGAACGCGCCGCGTAGCCACCACCGGTCGTGTTGGCTGCGATGGAAAAGATTCCCACCCGCGCGCCTAGAAGACGGACATCGAAGCTCATGCTGGATTGCTCGGCCCGGGCGGGCAAGGCGCTGCAGGCCATCAATGCGGCCAGCCATAGCCATTTTGCAATATAGTTCATGGGTGCGTCCCTTCCCCCTTGCGGCTTCTGGACAGGTCTGGTCTGACGTTGCACAAGACGCATCAACCGAAACCGTGAGCCGCTTTCATGGACATTGCACAGCTTCGCGACAAAATTATCAAGGGGGAGCGTCGCGCTTTGGCCCGCGCGATTACGTTGGTCGAAAGCGGGCGGGCCGATCATCAGGCCGCTGCGGGGGAGTTGATTGCCGGATTGCAGGGCCAGGGAGAGGCCATTCGGCTCGGGCTTTCGGGCACGCCTGGGGTTGGGAAATCCACATTCATTGAAAGCTTCGGCACCATGCTGACGGCCAAGGGGTTGCGGGTGGCGGTGCTGGCCGTGGATCCGTCAAGCGCGCGGTCGGGCGGGTCGATCCTGGGCGATAAGACACGGATGGATCGGTTGAGCCGGGACCCGCTGGCCTATATCCGCCCGTCGCCCAGCCGTTCGCATCTGGGCGGTGTGGCAAGGCGCACGCGTGAGGCGGTGACGGTCTGTGAGGCGGCCGGGTTCGACGTGGTGCTGATTGAAACGGTGGGCGTGGGTCAATCCGAGACGGTCGTCGCGGAAATGTCTGATTTATTTATACTTTTGCTGGCGCCCGCGGGCGGGGATGAATTGCAGGGTGTCAAGCGCGGGATCATGGAGATGGCCGATATGATCCTGATCAACAAGGCCGATGGCGATCTGAAACCGGCCGCGACACGGACCTGTTCGGACTATACCGGCGCATTGCGGCTGCTGCGCAAACGGCCCTATGACCCGGACGGGTTTCCGAAGGCGATGATGGTGTCGGCGCTGCAGGAAGACGGGCTGACGACCGCGTGGGATGAAATGAACACGCTGGTCGACTGGCGCCGGGCGGAGGGCCATTTTTCGCTCCGTCGCGCGGCGCAGGCGCAGTATTGGTTTGAGCAGGAAGTGAAAGACGGTCTGCTGGCGGAATTGCAAAGTCCCGGCATGCGCAAGGCGATGGAGGAGGCAGGCGCAGAGATCTCGGATGGTCAGATGACACCCACGTCAGCCGCGCGCAAGGTACTGGAAAAGCTTCGGAATGGGTGACGCGGATCAGCGCGGAACAAGCCGTTCAAGCGCTTTGCCCCCATCCCACGTGCCGTGCAATTCATTGCCCACGAGCACATAAATCACCGGGGTAGATGCGCCCCAATCTACCGTCATGACAGCCCCATTCAGCACCCCGCGCCCGCTATATTGCTGACCACCCACGACCCAGAACAGCTCCACCGAGTTGCCGATCTGAGAGACCTGCACCTCACCTTGGTACTTTGACCCGTCCGCGTTCATGCCATAGGCGGTGTAGACCCCGCCCACACGCAAAACTGTCCCGCCGCTTTGGGCGGTGGCGGCGGTGGTGGTGGTCAGGGGCAAGGCGGCGAGCGCGGTCAGAAAATGGCGGCGGGTGATCATGTGTGACTTTCTTTGGGTATCCATCCGCGCTGAGCTTACCCCAGAATTCCAAATTTGCTGCAATATTCCGCACGATTGACCCAAAAGGCGATCACATTGTTCGAATTTGGTGGTCCATCATGCAGGAGGGGCATCGCGCTAGGTGGTGGATCCCGTCGTTGGGGGGCAGACCCGTAGGTTGTCCATGAACTCTTGGGACTGGGACGCGGGCAAGTGGTGTAACATGTTCCGGAGGCGGGTCAGGCGCACGAAAGCCCTGTCGGGTTTCGTGCGCAACCATGTGGAGACGGGCAATTCCGGCGGGGGCTTGGACGCAACGCAGCCGCCCACAACGGAAATGCTGATGCTGCCTTTCCCATCCACGCCCGCAGCCTTAAGCGCCTTTATCCGGGATTGGGCCGATGTAATGATCGCTGCGTTTTCCGGCGAGAAATCAGCGACATAAACCGTTTGGCTTTCGTCATCGGGGGCAGGCCCCGTGCTGGTTGCGTACCTGATGCGCAGGGGGACGGTTTGCACGATCGCTTGTGCCGCGGACTGGAAGGAGATTTGAAATTGGGCGTCCCCGTCAGAGAGCTGCAAGCCGTTGGGCACGCCCACGGCGATAGCGATCTGATTGGCGTCGCTGTCCAGTGGATCAAGGCGGCTGGCAGCGATGAGGCCTGCCGGCGTCACGGAGGAACAGGCGATCAGGGACAGCAGGATCAACAGGGCAAGAACGATGGATTTCAGGGCGTTTCGCAGCATTTTTCAATCTTTCATTGCATGATTCGAATAAAAAGTTTAATGTAAAACATGAAAAACGAAAAGATGTCGTTTGCAAAAGGAGCGTGTAACATGGTGATCAACACTCAGGGCGTGTCGAAAGCGGCGGGACGATTGCGGCAGGTGCTGACGGCGGTGGCGCTATTACATGTCGCGATCCTTTTTTTTCTGGTGATCGCAGCGTTCGTTGACCCCAGCGCGCTGGGCGACACCCTGGCCAACTGGGCGGGGTTTGAGGTGGCGACGCGGGCGCTGTGGCAAAACATCGGTCTGCTTGCGGTGGCCTGTCTTGGCGTGGGGTTCTGGATTGTCGTCTTTGCGCTGGCGGCGCGGGTGTTTGGGCAGCTGGCGGAAGGGGAAACCGATGCGGCGGCGCGCCATGCCGGGCAGCTGTCCACCTGGTTCTGGGCCATGTTGGCTTGGGCGCTACTGTCGCCCATGATCATTTCAGTGGTTGGCACGTGGCATATGCCGCAAGGCGAGCGGGAGCTGAGCATCGCCTTGAATTCAGAGCAACTGACCTTGGCGCTGTCCGCGCTGATCACCGCCTGCATGGCACGGGCGCTGACGCTGGGGGCGGAGCTGTGGCGTGATCATCGGGAGATGGTGTGACATGCCGATCATCGTGCGGCTCGACGTGATGCTGGCGCGGCGGAAGATGACCTCACGCGATCTGGCGGCGAAGATCGGAATTGCGGAGCAGAACCTGTCGCTTCTGAAATCAGGCAAGGTGCGGGGGGTTCGGTTCAATACGCTGGAGGCGATCTGTGCTGAGTTGGACTGTCAGCCCGGGGATATTCTGGAGTTTGAGCCGGACAAAGGTTAACGGCCTTGGAAACAAGGGATACGGCGATCGGTATCGCGTCGGTTTTACGTCGGTGTCGCGTCGGTATTACATCTGTACTTTTGCTGAACCGCCAGATGTGAATGCAGCGCGTGTTGCGCAACGCGGACGCCTCCGGACACGCCTTTTGGCGCGGAGTCAAGGCGCTTACGCCGCCGCGCCTTCGCAAGGCCCCATCCAGGGCCTGGCTAAATTGGAACTGCAGGCTACTGCTCGGATGGAGTCCGGGACCCGACGATAAAGCGCTGCTATTCACAAGACTGGATCGCCAGAACGGGGCCTTGCGAAGGCGCTTTACACAGCGAGGTTGGGGATGATCTGTTTCTTGCGGCTCATGATGCCGGGGAGGACGACGCTGTTGCCCGTCACGGATGCGCCGAAGGATTTTTCCGCGACTGATCTGACCAGATCATTGGGGACGAGCAGAGTGGCCTCTTCGTTGAGAATGTCGACGACGAAGAGCAGCACCTGATCGACGCCGTCCTCAGAGGCAACTTGCGCCATGGAGGACATCAGGCTGTCTTTGCGCGACAGGACCACGTCGGGGGCTGTGGTTTCCAGAACAGAGACCCGGAATTTGGTGTCGCCCACGCCGGATTCCTTGCTGTCCATGCGCAGGAGGTCTGCGTCTGAGAAGGCGGAGATGTCGGATTTGGCTTCGAACATCTGCGACGCATACCGGCCCAGATCGATGTTGAGCTCGGAGGCAAGTTTTTCGGCGAGCGCGCGGTCGTGATCCGTCGTGGTGGGGGAGCGGAATTCGAGCGTGTCGGAGAGGATGCAGCTGAGGGCCGCGCCCTTGGCCCAGTCGGGCATCTTGGCGGCGTCGTCACCCATCAGGTCGATCATGATGGTGGCGGTGCAGGCCAGAGGGCGGATGGTGATGTCGATGGGGCCTGCGGTTTCAAGCCCGCCCACCAGTTTGTGGTGGTCGATGATGGCTTGAACGTCGGCCGAGTTGATCGCGTCGGGCAATTCCGCCGGGTTGTTGGTGTCGACGATGATGCAGGGCTGGCCTTCGTCGACGCCCGAGATGATGCGGGGTTTGGGCAGGGACCAGTGATCGAGAACAAACGCGGCTTCCGTGTTGGGTTCGCCCAGAAGCACGGCCTCGGCATCGCCGCCCAGCACTTCGTTGATGTACCAGGCCCAAAGAATGGGAGAGCCGGTGCTGTCGGTGTCGGGGGATTTGTGGCCGAAGACGAGGGTTGTCATGGGGGTGCCTCATGGGTGCGATTATGGAATTTGCGGGCCTTATAGGGGGGTGGGTTCTGGTTGTCACTATCCACGGTGGCAGACGCATTCTTTAAAAGAATGCGGTCGAAATCTTTTAAAGATTTCGGGGGCGGGTGTTAAGGAATTGGTCATGAAGGTGATTTCCGAAACCGATCTTTATACGCCGGTGAAAGACTGGCTGGAGAGCCTTGGATATGAAGTCAAGGCCGAGGTGGGTGCGGCGGATGTGGTGGCCTTGCGCGACAGCGATGCGCCGCTGATTGTGGAGTTGAAGACGGGGTTTTCCCTGACGCTCTTGCAACAGGCCGTGGCGCGACAAGCTGTGACGGATGCGGTCTATGTCGCCGTGCCGCGCTGGGCGGGCAAGACCGGGTGGCGGGCGTTTAAAGGCAATATCGGGCTGTGCAAGCGGTTGGGGCTGGGGGTGCTAAGCGTGCGGCTCGATAAGGGTAAGGTGCAGGTGCATTGCGACCCGGTGCCCTTCCAGCCGCGCAAATCAAAGCGCAAGCGGGACCGGCTGCTCAGTGAGTTTGCCCGGCGGACGGGGGACCCGAATGCGGGCGGAACGCGGGGAAAGATCGTCACCGCGTATCGGCAGGATGTGGAACGGCTTGCGGTTTTCCTCGGCCAACATGGGCCTTCCTCGGGGGCGGCGGCAAAGAAAGACACGGGCGTTCTCCGTGCAACGCGGATGATGGCCGACAATCATTATGGCTGGTTTTGTCGGGTCGAGCGGGGGGTTTATGATCTGACGGAGGAAGGCCGCGCGTTTCTTAGCCAGGGACAGGCAGGCGGGTGATCGTGTAGCCCTTTTGTTCCAGCAGGTAGAGCACGCCAAACGTGCCCGGTAGGTGGCCCGCGCCGAAGGCAGCGAAAATGTTTTTCTCCTCAAGGCTGGCCAGCAATTCCACCCAGTCTTCATTGCGCGCCACCAGGATGGCGTCTTCGAGGAAGGCGAAATCCTCGGCCGCCGTGGGGCCGCCATATTGCAGTGAAACTGCCTTGGCGAATTGCCAGGTGAGCGCGATGTCCTCCGCCAAGTAGCGTTCGCGGATGGTGTAGGACATGTCGTCGGGATCCAGCGGCACATCCAGCGTGAGGCGGATCATGTCCAGTTGATCTTCCATCGGTTGACCGTCGAGCATGCCGAGCACGGATTTGAAATCCTCCAGCGACCGGCTGGGTGTGCCTTGTCCATCGGCATATTGGCCCACCAGCGCGTCGATGCCGTCGCCCTCCATCGCGCCGTTTTGCGCCTCACACGGGCCGATGCCCAGCATCATCGCGGCCCAAAGGGGTTTTAGGCGGGAGGCCATGATGCCGGGAAAGCCACGGGTTTCCATCTCGGATTTGAACTTGGCCCAGTCTTCATCGCCCAGAAGATCGGGCAGGGTGGGGCCTTCGGTGATGAACATGATGCCGGGATCGGTGGCGATGGCGTTTTGGAAATTCTGCTGTTCGTCCTGCGACATTTCCAGAAAAACCGTGTCGGCGGCGTCGATGTCAGGCTTCACCAGGTCCAGATGGGCGTCTGTCAGGGCGTGGCGGAAATGGTAAGTGCCAAACATGGTGATGGTTTGATCGCCGCGTGTGGCCTGCCAGTAAAGGCCTTGGGGGTAGGGCATCGCGTCGGCCTCTGCCTGCAATGCCGTGCGATCCTCAGTGGACATGGCATCAATCAGGTCTTGGCCCTCGCACAGGGCAAACGCCGCGCCGGGCAGCAGCGACATGAACAAAAAAGATACTGTGCGCAACATGGGGTCCCTCGGTCTGTGTGTTCTGAGCCTATAGGTAGGTGTGTTGGTTTAAGGGTGCAAATGGGGTTTGTTGCGGCGCGGGATAAAATGGTGTCCATGGTCGGTTGTGCGGGACGAAGCGGACACTACCAATACTGCCCAACCGAATAGGATCAGCCTAGCACGTTGAACCAACAGAGCCGCGCAACTTCGGGCCGCGGTATGGCGAT
>JBCCCZ010000082.1:0-13038 GCA_039033255.1 Pseudomonadota bacterium | reverse complement strand
GTTTTGTGACCCCGGTCTCAATCGAAATCGGGCGCATTTCATCCAACTGTCTTCCGGAAGGGCGCATGATCTTAATCCTTTGCTGAGTGGCATCGGCATACAGGGGCCGCCTTGGACGACGCAACCCCGATTGACCTTTTTGATTTGCGCTCTTTAATGAAGTGTCACGGGAATTATCATGTCTAAGGTCATGACTGAGGCTGGCAAAACTCTGGAGTTGATGAATACCCGCTCACGCGAGGTGTTTCGCCGTGTGGTTGAGGGGTATTTGGCAACGGGCGATCCGGTTGGATCGCGCACTTTGACGCGTGGTATGTCAGAAAAGGTGAGCGCGGCGACCATCCGGAATGTGATGCAGGATCTGGAGTATCTGGGTCTGCTCGACAGCCCGCATGTGTCTGCGGGCCGAGTACCCACGCAGGAAGGCCTGCGGATGTTCGTGGATGGCCTGTTGGAAGTGGGCGATCTTGAGAACACGGATCGCGAGATGATTGACGCTACGCTGGGCAGCAATTCCGATGATGTGGGCGCGGCGCTGGATCGGATTGGGTCTGCGCTGTCGGGCGTGACGCAAGGGGCTTCGCTTGTTCTGGCACCGAAACATGAAGCGCCGATCAAGCATATCGAGTTTGTGGCGCTGGGGCAGGATCGCGCCTTGGTGGTGCTGGTTTTTGCCGATGGGCAGGTTGAGAACCGCATCTTTACGCCGCCACCTGGCCAGACGCCGTCTTCCATGCGCGAGGCTGCGAACTTTCTAAATGCGCTGATCGAAGGGAAAACTCTCTCCGATCTCCAAAGCGCCATCCGGGTCGAAATTGAAAAGCGCCGTCAGGAAATTGATGTTCTGGCCCATGATCTGGTCGAAAGCGGGCTTGCCGTATGGGATGGCGGCGGCACGGATAGTTTTGAACGCCTGATCGTGCGCGGCCGGTCAAATCTTCTGGATGGTCAGGCAGATGAGGCCGATATTGACCGGATTAAAACCCTTTTCGACGATCTTGAGCGCAAGCGGGACATTGCGGAATTTCTGGAACTGACCGACGAAGGCGAAGGTGTGCGCATTTTTATCGGCTCTGAGAACAAACTTTTCTCACTTTCGGGTTCCTCTTTGGTGGTGTCTCCATATATGAATTCTGACCGGAAGATTGTGGGTGCGGTTGGTGTGATCGGGCCTACGCGGCTCAATTACGGGCGGATCGTTCCGATTGTGGATTACACCGCGCAGATTGTTGGCAAACTGATCGCGGACAGGACGTAGAAGGAAGATGGGCATGGCAGAGCGTGATGAACCCCAGTTTCTGGATGACCTTGAGGATATTGAGGCGGATTTGGAAGCTGCACTTGACGATGAGGCAGAGCTGACACCTGAGCAGATGATTGAAGAACTGCGGGCGGAGCGTGACGCGTTTCAGGACAAGTTCATGCGCGCGTTGGCGGATGCGGAAAATGCACGCAAGCGGGCGCAGAAGGACCGGATGGAGGCCGAGAATTACGGTGGTTCCAAGCTGTCGCGCGATATGCTGCCTGTGTTCGACAATATGAAACGCGCCGTTGAGGCGGTGACAGATGAACAGCGCGAGGTCGCCGCGCCCCTGATTGAGGGGATTGAGCTGACCATGCGGGAGCTTTTGAACGTGTTCAACAAGCATGGCATTCAGGTGATCGACCCGCAAGTGGGCGATCGGTTTGACCCCAAGATTCACGAGGCAATGTTTGAAGCGCCCCTGCAGGGCACGAAGGCGGGGGATATCATTCAGGTTTCTGCTCAGGGTTTCATGCTGCATGACCGGATTTTGCGCCCCGCCCAGGTTGGTGTGTCGTCCAACCCCGGTTAACGCGGCACGCTCGCCGTCCAGCTTTTGTCAAACATGGGCTCGTCCCCGTCCATCGCCTGCAGGCGCTGGGTAACCTCAAAGCTGTCGGCGGTGCCAAGCATGGTGATATGCGCCTTGCTCTGCGCCCGCCAATTGCCACGACCGAACCCGCGGATCCAGGTGATGTCGACTTTCGCGCTGTCTGGATGATCCGGGTGGAGCGACCAAACCTCCTGCATCCAGACATCGGTGATCACGCCGCTTTCCACGTCCTCACGGCGCCCACGATCCCCGGTGATTGTCAAAACGCGGGTGCCGTCGGGCAGGGTGTCCCATGATTTTTGTTCTTCGCCTTCTGAGAGGATTCGAATGTTTCGCGTCTCTACCGGCGGGGGCGGATCGAATTCGATGTCTGCTGCGTTTTCAGGGCAGAGAGGAAGGGTCAGTTCGCCTTGCGACAAGGTCAGCGTGAAGGTTTCGCCTTCAGGCCAGGCGTATGGCCAATAGCTACCTGACAGTGACAGGCAGAGTTTATGCCCCGATGGTAGCTGATAGGCGCATTGATCCAAAGTGATGTCCACGTCGAACACCTCACCCAGGACGCAATCGTCTTTCGTCTCAAACCCATGTCGGTGGCGCAGGTTCAGAAGGCCTTGGGTGATGAGCGTTGCGGTCCCATCCGGGCGGACATCGCTGAGCCGGGCAATGATCTGCGCCTTGGGTTTATTCGACGCAACAGACAGGGTCAGCTGGGGCGCGCCCAGCAGTGTCTTGTCTTCTGTCATTGCTTCGGACGTGAATGAAGGGCCTCGAATATTGTCCTCCGTCTGATCGCCGGGCAGTTCGCCGGGCCCGAAGCCAAAGGGGAAAAACTCTCCACACTGCTCCCCGCAGCTGAGGTTGGTGTGCAATTCCGCATGAAGCACGCCATCGCCGTCCAGTTTCCCCCCATCGCTCAAGCGAAGTGTTTCACGTGCAAGATTCTTCGCAGAAAAATCGTTGATGCCGACCCACCGCCCATCGCGTTGTTTCAACGCGGGATCGGGAAAACAGCTCTCTATGACAAAAGCGGAGTAATCGGGCAGGTCCTCAACCCCTGTTTCAATCCCTTTCAGCCAGTGATCCCACCATCTGAGCGCCAGCCCAAGGTAATCAATTCCCGGGCCGATGGTCGTGATGTTGGGGTATTTATGGCTCCACGGGCCCAGAATCGCCTTCACCGGCGCAGTGGCATGTTCGGCCATCGCGGCCATCGCGTTGCGATACCCGTCATGCAGGCCGCCCATGACCAGCACCGGCGCGTCTATCAGGCTAAAGTCTTCGCAGACCGAGCCGTGTTTCCAGTAATCGCTCCGATCCGATGCGCGGGTCCAGCGTTCCGCCAAGAAGGGTGTGTTTTCCAAACGCTCCAACCACATCTCCCGCCAGTTCGAGCGCAGCTCCGGGTCGGGCGGCATGGAAAACCAAGACAGCACAGTCGCCGACCAGCCGATATTTTCGCTGAGCTGAATGCCGCCTTTGTAATGAATGTCATCGTGATAACGATCAACGGTCGTGCCGATAGAAATGACAGCCTTTAGCGCTTCAGGCCGCCGGGCTGCGATCTGCATGCCATTGAAACCGCCCCAGGAAATCCCTTGCATCCCGACCGCGCCGGTGCACCAAGGCTGTGCCGCGATCCAGGCGATGATGTCTTCGCCGTCCTGCAATTCCTCTTCGGAATATTCATCATCAAAGAGCCCCTCGCTGTCGCCACAGCCACGGCGATCGACCCGAATACTGGCGTAGCCATGTCGCGCGAAATGGGGGTGCATGCCGTGGTCGCGCTCCAACGTCCCGTCGGTTTTGCGGTAGGGCAGGTATTCCAGGATCGCTGGCACCGGGTTTTCGTGCGCACCGTCTGGCATCCAGATCGCGGCTGACAGGCGTGTCCCATCGGGAAGTGAGATGCCCATGTCGCGGTCAAAGATCATTTGGTGAGGCCTTTGAGTTCGTAAATCAGGTTCAATGCGTCTTTGGGGGTGAGTTCGTCCGGCAAGATCTCTTGCAGACGGCTTTCAACCGCCGAGGGTTCAGACGGTGGCGCGGCTTGCGGGGCAGGTGTCGCAAAGAGGGGTAGATCGTCGATAAACGCCTCCCGCTTTGACCCGCCTTCCCGGTCGCCCTTTTCCAAGGCATCGAGCACCGTCCGCGCGCGATCCACCACGGATTGCGGTAGCCCGGCCAGTTTGGCCACTTGCACGCCGTAGCTACGATCCGCCGCGCCGCGCCGGACTTCGTGCAGGAAGATCACATCACCTTCGTGTTCCTTGACGGTGACGGTCGCGTTGTCCACTCGGGTGAGCTTCTCCGATAGCGCGGTCAGTTCGTGGTAGTGGGTGGCGAAGAGCGCGCGGCAGCCATTGATCTCATGCAGGTGTTCAAGCGTGGCCCAGGCGATGGAAAGGCCATCATAAGTGGCCGTGCCGCGGCCGATTTCATCGAGGATCACCAGAGACTGCGCATCGGCTTGATTCAGGATCGCCGCCGTCTCGACCATTTCCACCATGAATGTTGAGCGCCCGCGCGCAAGATCGTCGGAGGCACCCACGCGGCTGAAGAGCTGACTCACGAGCCCGATATGGGCCTCTTGCGCGGGAACGAAGCTGCCCATTTGGGCCAGCACGGCAAACAGCGCGTTCTGGCGCAGGAAGGTGGATTTGCCAGCCATATTGGGGCCGGTGAGCAGCCAGATATCGCTGTCCCCGCCCAGATCGCAATCATTGGCGATGAACGGCGCGCCCGACCCAGCGCGCAGGGCCTGTTCCACCACGGGATGCCGCCCGCCGATGATCGTCAGCGCTCGGGTGTCATCCATTTTGGGGCGACACCAGTTTTCACCGGCGGCGAGGTCAGCCAAAGCACAGGTCAGATCAAGCTCCGACAATGCGGCGGCCACGGTAGACAGCGCGTCTGCCGCACGCAAAATATCCTGCTTTAGTGTCTCATAGAGCCGCTTTTCAATCTCAATCGCCCGCCCGCCCGCGTTGAGGATCTTGCTTTCCATTTCCGTCAGATCGGGGGTGGTGAAGCGTAGTTGATTGGCGGTGGTCTGGCGGTGTTTGAAGGTCTCATTGAGTGGTTCCGACAGCATCTTGTCCGCATGGGTTGCCGTGACTTCGATGAAATAGCCCAGGACATTGTTGTGCTTGATCTTGAGGCTTTGAATGCCGGTGAGCTCGGCATAGTCCACCTGCATCCCTGCGATCACGCCGCGCCCTTCATCGCGCAGCTTGCGAACCTCGTCGAGGTCGTTGTCATAACCTTCTGAGATAAAGCCTCCGTCTCGGGTCAGCAGCGGGGGTTCAGCGATCAACGCCTCGGACAAGAGATCTAGAAGCGCGTCGTGACCCTTCAGGCTTTTCAGACAGCTTGAAACAAGGTCCGGAATACTGCCGCTTGCGTGGTCGCTTTGGATTGCGTCGGCCTGTTCAAGCCCTCGCTGGATGGCGGTCAGATCGCGAGGGCCGCCGCGATCCAGCCCTAACCGGGACAGCGCCCGCTCCAGATCGGGTACGCGGCGTAGGCGCTCCCTCAGGTCTTCTCGAATTCGAGACTGTTCCACCATGAAGTCTACTGCGTCGTGGCGTTCGCGGATGGTTTCCAGCTGGCGAGAGGGAGATGACAAACGGCGCTCTAACAAACGCCCTCCGCCCGGCGTGACGGTCCGGTCAATGGCGGCGACAAGGGACCCGGCGCGCCCGCCGGATAGGGCATGGGTCAATTCCAGATTGCGGCGGGTCGCAGCGTCGATTTGCATGACGCGGGCTTCCGCCTCTCGCACCGGAGGGCGGAGGAGGGGCATTTTGCCCTTCTGCGTGATGTCGAGATAGTCGATCAGCGCACCCATCGCCGCCAGTTCCGGCCGCTCGAAACTGCCGAACGCCTCCATTGTGTCGACTTTGAAGAGCTTGCAGAGTTTGTTCGTGGCCTCTGTGCTGTCGAACGCGGATCGGGCTAGTGGGGTGAGGGAGGTGCCATTTTCTTCGGCGATCTCTTCCACTTCCCGGTCTTCACCATCCGAGACGATCAATTCACTGGGCATAAGGCGGGCCAGTTCCGGGCCCAGCCGGACCTGGGGCAGGGACATGACGGAAAATGCGCCGGTGGAGATATCGACCCAAGCGAGTGCGGCTTTGTCACGGACGGATGCAAAGGACGCTAGATAATTGTGCCGGCGGGCATCCAAAAGGCTGTCTTCTGTCAGGGTGCCAGGCGTGACCAACCGCACTACATCGCGATGCACAACGGCTTTCGATCCGCGTTTCTTTGCCTCTGCCGGATCTTCCATCTGTTCGCAGACGGCCACGCGGAAGCCTTTTCGGATAAGCGTGAGCAGATACCCTTCGGCTGAGTGCACCGGGACACCGCACATGGCGATGTCCTCACCCAGATGTTTGCCGCGTTTGGTGAGCGCGATGTCCAGCGCCTCTGCCGCGGCGACCGCATCGTCAAAGAACAACTCATAGAAATCGCCCATCCGGTAGAACAGCAGCGCGCCTTGGTACTGGGCTTTGATCTCCAGATACTGCGCCATCATGGGCGTTATGGCCGCTTTTTGAGATGTCACGCTGTCCCCCCGGATCGTATTCACAGACACTACTCAGACGAGACGTTGGGTGAAAGCCCTGTTTCAGCCTGTTGAGGCCCGCGTCTTGGCCCGTTAAGCATGGTCGAACGGAAAAAATTGAGACATCTGATGGCAAACCCAAAATTCACCCGGGAAGAGGCGCTGGCCTTTCATCTGGAACCCACGCCCGGCAAGTTCGAGATCAGCGCGACAGTGCCGATGTTCACGCAGCGAGATCTGTCATTGGCGTATTCCCCCGGTGTGGCGGTGCCGTGCGAGGCGATCGCGGACAATCCGGAGACGGCCTATGATTACACCAATAAGGGGAACCTTGTGGCTGTGATTTCAAATGGGACAGCGGTGTTGGGATTGGGGAACCTGGGCGCGCTGGGGTCCAAGCCGGTGATGGAGGGCAAATCGGTTCTTTTCAAACGGTTTGCCGATGTGAATTCCATCGACATTGAATTGGATACCGAAGACCCAGATGCCTTCATCAATGCCGTGCGGCTGATGGGACCGACGTTTGGCGGGATCAATCTTGAGGACATCAAGGCGCCTGAGTGTTTCATTATCGAACAGACGCTGAAAGAGCAGATGGATATCCCCGTTTTTCATGACGATCAGCATGGGACGGCGGTGATCTGTGCCGCCGGGCTGCTCAACGCGCTTCATCTGTCGGGTAAGAAGATGGAGGACGTGAAAATTGTCCTCAACGGCGCGGGCGCGGCGGGGATTGCCTGTGTTGAGTTGCTCAAAGCGATGGGCGCGCGGCATGAGAACTGTCTGGTTTGCGACACCAAAGGCGTCATCTGGCAGGGCCGGACCGAGGGCATGAACCAGTGGAAATCGGCCCATGCGGTGAAGACCGATCTGCGCACATTGGAAGAGGCGATGAACGGGGCGGATGTGTTTCTTGGGGTGTCGGTTAAGGGCGCGGTGACGCAGGATATGGTCATGTCCATGGCCAAGGACCCGGTGATTTTCGCCATGGCAAACCCGGATCCGGAGATAACGCCAGAAGAGGCGCACGCGGTGCGCGAAGATGCCATCGTGGCAACGGGTCGGTCAGATTACCCCAATCAGGTGAACAATGTGCTGGGCTTTCCCTATCTCTTCCGCGGTGCGCTCGATGTGCATGCCCGGGCGATCAATGACGAAATGAAGATCGCTTGCGCCAATGCCTTGGCGCAACTTGCACGTCAAGATGTGCCCGATGAGGTCGCGATGGCCTACGGGCAGAAACTGACCTTCGGACGGGATTACATTATCCCGACGCCGTTTGATCCGCGCCTTATCCACACCATCCCGCCGGCGGTTGCGAAGGCTTGCATGGATACCGCCGCCGCCCGTCGTCCGATTGTCGATATGGAGGCTTACGAACTGGCGCTCAAATCCCGGCTGGATCCCACCGCGTCGATCATGCGGTCGATCAATGCGCGCGCTCGAAATGCACAAGCGCGGATGATCTTTGCGGAAGGCGATGACCCGCGCGTTTTGCGCGCTGCTGTTCAATATCAGCGGACGGGGTACGGCAAAGCGCTGGTGGTTGGTCGAAAGGATGACGTCAGACAGAAACTGGAAGCCACGGGCCTTGGCGATGCCGTTTCAGAAATTGAAGTGGTGAACGCCGCCAATACTGAACACCTCGAGGAATATAAGGCGTTCTTGTACAACCGGCTTCAACGCCGTGGGTTTGATCATCAGGATATCCATCGATTGGCGGCGCGTGACCGGCACGTTTTTGCAGCCCTGATGTTGGCGCATGAGCATGGGGATGGCTTGGTCACGGGTGCCACGCGGAAATCGGCCCATGTTCTGGACTTGATCAACCATGTTTTCGATGCGGGCCCTGAACAGGGCGCGGTTGGCGTTACCGCACTCTTTCACAAGGGCCGCATCGTGATGATCACTGACACGCTGGTCAACGAATGGCCGGATGAAGAGGATCTGGCAACAATTGCTGAACGCGGTGCGGATGTGGCGCGTGGGCTAGGGCTGGAGCCGCGTGTCGCCTTCGTTTCGTTCTCTACCTTCGGCTATCCGCGGTCTGAACGGGCAGAGAAAATGCACTTAGCCCCCGGCGTACTGGAGAGGCGCGGAGTTGATTTTGAATTCGAAGGGGAAATGACGGTCGATGTGGCGCTGAACACGAGTGTGCAGGAAAGCTATCCATTCCAGCGGCTCACCGGGCCCGCCAATGTGTTGGTTGTTCCCGCACGGCATTCCGCCTCTATTTCCACCAAGTTGATGCAGGAAATGGCGGGGGCGACAGTTATTGGCCCGATCCTGGCCGGGATTGATGAATCGATTCAAATCGCGTCCACCGGGGCCACGGCAAGCGATATTCTCAACATGGCGGTGTTGGCGGCCTGCAAAGTCGGTTGAGCGATGATCTTCAACCTCGGCTCGATCAACGCGGATTACTTTTATGATCTGCCGCGTTTGCCCGGTCCGGGTGAGACGCTTGCGGCGACAGCCATGGCAAGCGGTCTTGGTGGTAAGGGCGCCAATCAATCTGTGGCGGCCGCCCGCGCTGGCGCAGAGGTTTGTCACATTGGGGCGGTCGGGCAGGACGGGGTCTGGGCGGTCAAACGGTTGAGCGACTTCGGGGTAGATGTGGGCTTTGTTCGGGAGAGCGAGACTGCAACGGCCCATGCAATCGTGATGGTCGATGCAAGTGGTGAGAACCAGATTGTCATTTGCCCCGGCGCAAATTTGGATCAATCGCCCGAGGCTGTTTCTGAGGCGCTGGCAAGCGGTCATCCAGGTGATTGGTTGATGCTGCAAAACGAAACGTCGCATCAGGCGGATGCGGCCAAACTTGCCCGCGCCGCCGGGCTGAACGTGGCCTATTCCGCCGCGCCCTTCGATGTGCGCTCGGTTGAACAGATCATCCCCTATACCACGCTTCTGATCATGAACGCGGTTGAGGCGGATCAGTTTGAAACTGCAACGGGTACAGACGTCAGAACCCTTCCCGTCGATCAGGTTCTGATCACAAAGGGAAAGGAAGGGGCGGCGTGGCATGATTTGCGGCAGAACGAAACCATTTCTGTGCCTGCATTGCCTGTCGATTCGATCGACACCACGGGCGCAGGTGACACGTTTGTCGGGTATTTCATTGCTGGCCTGTCTCAAAATCTTGCCGTGCAGCAGGCTCTTGTTCGGGCGTCTGCCGCAGCGGCATTGAGCACGACGAAGAAAGGGACGGCGGACGCCATCCCTGATCTTTCAACTGTGTTGGAGTTTCTCCGGGATTAAGACGCGAAAGGCGCCTTTGCCCCCCAGAGTTGACGGACACGTTCATCCCGTCCGCATGCGTCGCGATAGGCTTTGTAAGCTTTGGCTTTCGATTTGGGCCCGAAGCGCGTGAGGATGATTGCGGTCTGTTTGTAGTAGTCTTGATGGTAGGCGTCTGCCGGGAAAAAATCTCCGCCGTCCAGGACTGGTGTGACAATGGTTTGCCCGAGCTCTTCCTGTGCGTCGCCAAGGGCTGCTTCTGCAGCTCCACGCTCTACTGAATTGTAGACAAAAATCGCGGTGCGGTAGGCTGCGCCGCGGTCACAGAATTGGCCGCCGGCATCCGTGGGGTCGACGGACCGTAAGAACATTGAGTAGAGCTCATTGATCGAGACTTGGCTGGGATCAAAGAAGATTTGGACAGCTTCATAGTGGCCCGTGCCGCCCCGAACGACTTGTTTATAGCTTGGGTTTTCAACAGTGCCCCCGGTGAAGCCGGACACAACTTCCGTAACACCCTGAACGCGTTCGAAATCGGATTCGACGCACCAGAAACAACCGCCTGCCACGACGATGACCTCGTTGGCGGTTGCTTTGACTTCTCCATACTCGATGCCCAGGCCCAAACCGACAAGCCCGGCTAGGGCCACTGCTTTGATGTTTCTGAACGTTGAAATCATGTTCGCCTCCCTCAGTAGGTATGGGGCAAACTATCGGAAACGCAGTCGGAGCCAACTCACTCCTGTGAGAGGTCACGCGCAGGTGAAAGCATTTTACCCGGTTTGTGAGAAAAACAGGGCTTTTCAAGAGGAATGAAACAGAGTTGTCTTCGGAAATGTAACAATTGGTGCCGCCATGACAGATCATCAAACCACCCATCAGGCCGAAGAAGATGCGCGAAATGAAAATATCCGAATCTGGCTGAACGGGAAGATCGTTCCCAAGGCCGAGGCGCTGGTGAGCGTATATGATTCCGGCTTCATGCTAGGCGATGGCGTTTGGGAGGGGTTGCGCCTGTACAATGGGCGCTGGGCTTTTGCCGATGAGCATCTGGATCGGCTTTTTGAGGCGGCAAAGGCGATTGATCTGGATATTGGCATGACGCCCGAAGATCTGATGAACGCGTTGGAGGCCACGGCGGATGCGAATGGTATGGTGTCAGATGCCCATGCGCGTCTGATGGTCACGCGCGGGGTGAAAACGCGACCCTTCCAGCATCCTTCGCTGTCACGTCAGGGCCCAACCGTGACCATTATCATGGAGCATTCCAAGCCTCGCATCGCGCGGCCCATTCGGCTAGCGACCGTGCCGCATGTCCGGGGCCTGCCGATGACGCAGGATCCCAAGTTGAATTCCCATTCGAAACTGAATTGCATTCTCGCCTGCATTGCGGCCGAAAAAGCGGGGGCGGATGAGGCGTTGATGCTGGATGTCCATGGGTTCGTGAACACCACCAATGCCTGCAATTTCTTTGTCGTGCGCAAGGGAGAAGTTTGGACGTCAACCGGCGACTATTGCATGAATGGGATCACGCGACAGAAGGTGATTGATCTGTGCCGTGCAAATGACATTCCGGTCTATGAGAAGAATTTCTCGCTCGTCGAAACCTACGGCGCAGAAGAAGCGTTCTTGACTGGGACTTTCGGCGCACAAACACCTGCGGGCGAAATCGACGGACGGCCCATTGGAGATGGTCAACAAGGCCCTGTTACCACCCGCATTCAAGAGCTGTATAAGGCTCTAATCCAGCAGGAAACGGCTTGAATGCGGATCGCGATGTGGTCTGGACCGCGGAATATCTCCACCGCGATGATGTATGCCTTTGCGGCGCGTGGCGATTGCGAGGTGGTGGATGAGCCGTTTTATGCGGCCTATCTGACTTTGACAGGGCTCGACCATCCCATGCGGGAGGACATCATCGCGTCTCAGCCTTCAAATCCGAAGGATGTGATCACAAATTTGGAAGCGCCGGTTTCCACCCCGCACTGTTACCACAAACACATGTCGCAACACATGATCCCGGATGTGCCGCGCGACTGGATTGGTGGGTTCAAGAATGTCTTCCTGATCCGCCATCCGGCCCGTGTGATCGCGTCTTACGCCGCCAAGCGCGAAAATCCGACCCTGGACGACATCGGGTTCCGTCAACAGGCCGAGATTTTTGAAGCCGTGAAGGAGGATGCAGTTGTGATCGACAGCTCTGACATTCGCCGCGATCCCCCGGCCGCATTGCAAGCCTTGTGCGATGCGATTGGGTTGCCTTTCACGGATCGTATGCTCAACTGGCCCAAAGGCGGGCATCCGTCGGATGGTGTATGGGCCAGCCATTGGTACGGTGCGGTCTGGGGTTCGACCGGGTTTGGGGCGGCAGAAGGGCCGATGCCGGACCTTCCAGATGCGTTGTCCGATGTTTATCATGCCGCGATGCCATTCTATGAAGAGATGCGTGAAAACAGTCTCTGTATTGGCTAAATTGGAGGTATTTATGCGACTATGCTATCTGGTTTGCGCCTGTCTGTGCCTGAGCATTCTTCCTGCATCGGCTGAGATGAAGGACCGCCAAGGTTGGGTTGTGATCGAAAGTGAACAATCCCACGCAGATCTTGTCTCAAGCACGCGGGCAGCGATCAAGGAAAATGGCCTGATCGTGGTCACGCAAGCCGGCCCTACCAAAGCCGCCGCGGCGCGGGGGATTGAGATCCCCGGCAACACCGTGATTGGCGCGTTCAACAATGACTTTGCCGTGCGGCTGCTGCGGCTATCGACGCCAGCGATGATAGAAGCGCCGATACGGTTCTACGTAACAGAGAATGCCGATGGCACAGCGACGCTCAGCTACAAAATGCCGTCCTTTGTGCTTTCGCCTTATGAAGACGAAGGCGTCGATGACATCGCGGCAGAACTTGATGAGGTTTTCGCCGCGATATCAGAGCAGGCGGTCAGCCGTTGAGCCGTCGATCGCGTGCCGCAAGCAGTTTGAGCCGTAGCGCATTCAGCTGAATGAAACCTGCTGCGTCCTTCTGATCATAAGCGCCTGCATCTTCCTCGAATGTCACATGGGCCTCAGAATAGAGCGAATGGTCAGACCATCGACCGACGCAATCGACCGACCCTTTGTAAAGCTTCAGCCGCACCGTGCCGGTTACATGTTCCTGGCTTTTGTCGATGGCGGCTTGCAGCATTTCGCGTTCGGGTGAGAACCAGAAGCCGTTATAGATCAGTTCCGCGTAGCGCGGCATGAGACTGTCCTTAAGGTGCCCCGCGCCGCTGTCGAGAGTGATTTGTTCGATCCCACGATGGGCTTCAAGCAACACAGTGCCGCCCGGCGTTTCATAGATGCCGCGGGATTTCATACCGACGAAACGGTTTTCCACG
>JBCCCZ010000081.1:0-13078 GCA_039033255.1 Pseudomonadota bacterium | reverse complement strand
GTGACGGCGCTCAACCCGAAGTCCATCGCCTTCTTCATCGCCTTCGTTCCGCAATTCGTTGTCGTGGGGCAGCCCTGGTTGCCTCAGTTCGCTATTCTGATCGCCACCTTCGTCGGCATCGCGACGGCGAACGCGCTGGTCTATGCGCTGCTGGCAGATCGGTTGCGCCAGACGATCAAGCGTCCGCGTGTCATCACTTGGTTCACCCGCGCAGGCGGCGCCGCGCTGATTGGCATGGGGGTCATGACCGCCCTGATCCGGCGGCAAGCGTGAGCCATTCCTTGCAAGACAAGGCCGGATCGGCCAAACACACCCCGCGACTTCACAGAGTTTGAGGCCAGAATGCTGAAAACGCGCAAAGTCGAAGACTACATCCGCACCATCCCGGATTTCCCCCATGAGGGGATCCTGTTTCGAGATGTGACCACGCTGTTTGCTGACCCAAGGGGGTTGCGCATGGCGGTCGACCAGCTGCTGCACCCTTACGCGGATCAGGACATCGACAAGGTCGTCGGGTTGGAGGCGCGCGGGTTCATCCTGGGCGGTGCCGTGGCGCATCAGCTGTCCGTGGGGTTCGTGCCGGTGCGCAAGGCGGGCAAATTGCCGGGCAAGGTCATTTCCCAGGCCTATGAGCTGGAATACGGCAGCGCAGAAATGGAACTGCATGAGGACGCGATCGCGCCCGGGGAGAAGATCCTGGTGGTCGATGATCTGCTCGCGACGGGCGGCACGGCGGAAGCGGGGATCAAACTGATCGAACGCCTCGGCGGAGAAATCGTGAGCTGCGCCTTTATCGTGGACCTGCCGGAACTGGGCGGGCGCAAGAAGCTTGAAGGCATGGGGATGGATGTCCACACGATCTGCGAATTTGAAGGGGCGTAAGCGGCAATGGTGACGGCGCGGTCAGACGACTATGGCACCGTCACGCCCTATTTCACGGTGGATGATCCGGATCGGTTGATCGCCTTTGCCCAGCAGGTCTTCGGCGCGGCATTGATCAAGATGAACCGATATGAGGATGGGCGGCTATAGCATGCGCGTCTGAAGATCGGTGACACGGTCATCATGATGAACCAAAGCAGTGACGACCTGGTTGCGGCGGTCTCCCTGATGCATATCTTGGTTCAGGATGCTGATGCGGTCTATGCCACCGCGCTTGAGGCAGGGGCCACGTCACGTCTTGCATGGAGCCCAACTTGCGGCCCCACGGGGATAGAATGGCGGGTATCATTGAGCCCTGCGGCAATGTCTGGTGGATCGCGTCTGAGGTCTAGACACTCGTCACATCCACGGGTCTGGCCAGATAGGCGCCCTTGTCGGGGGCATCGCTCATCATCGTGTCGCGCCAGATGCGGGTCTCTTCCGTGACGATCCCCAATTCCCAGACGCAGCCTATGGAAGGCCGTTCCGTCATGTTGAGGGGCACATCCGCGCCGTAAAGCTGGCGAAAAAACCGCTGACACAGGACTGAGCCTTGCGTCCACCAGTGAACAGGGATTGACAGGCCTGCCGTACCGGGATGGATGATTGCAAAGCCCAGGCCGTTGCTGTCCCCGAGTGCCTTCATGCTGGGCAGCACGTCGTCCCGGACAAAGCCCCGACCGGTCTCTTCCATCGCATCGGTGACGGGCCGATCCTCTGCGCTCAGACCATAGGCTTTCAGGTCGAGCCCGGGGAACGACCACACCCCAAGAAAGGACACGGGTCGTGGAGCGTAGACGTCATGCGTCATTCTTCTTTCTTGAGGGACGCCTCAAGGATCGCCATCGCCTCATCCGCCGTTTCGACGAACTGGAACAGATCAAGGTCTTCAGCGGAAATCGTGCCCGCGTCAGACAGCGCATCCCAGTTGATGATGGAGCGCCAGAAGTCCTCACCGAAGAGCAGAAACGGCACGCGCGCCATGCGATTGGTCTGAATCAGGGTGAGCGTCTCAAACAGTTCATCCAGTGTGCCGAACCCGCCGGGGAAGCAACAGATCGCCTCTGCCCGCATCAGGAAGTGCATCTTGCGGATCGCGAAGTAGTGGAAGTTGAAGCAGAGCTCAGGAGTGACGTAATCGTTGGGGGCCTGTTCAAAGGGCAGCACGATGTTGAGGCCGATGGAGGATCCACCCGCATCCATTGCGCCGCGATTGCCCGCCTCCATCACGCCGGGGCCGCCGCCGGTGACGACAACATGTTTGCGGCCATAGCTTTCCATGGATTTTTTGGTGACCATCTCCGCGAATTTGCGTGCCTCGTCATAGTATTTCGACAGCCCCGCCAGTGTTTCGGTCCGCGCTTCATCCCTTTTCGATGGCTCCGGAATGCGCGCGCCGCCGAACAGAACCACGGTGCTCTCAATCCCGCGTTCCTTCATGATGATCTCGGGCTTCAGCAGTTCCAATTGCAACCGAACGGGCCGCAATTCCTCGCGACACATGAAATCGTCATCGGCAAAGGCCAGACGATACGCGGGCGCACGGGTTTGTGGCGTGTCGGGAACCTGCTCTGCCGCCGTGCGGTCTGTATGGGCATCGCGGAAGGGGCTGATGCGATCGTCTTTCATCGGGCGGCCTTTCTGATCTTGGGTCTGGCTTGACAGAGGTATAGGTTTCCCGCGGACTTGACCAGAAGGAGTGCCGCTGTGGATTGGCAAACGGAGATCAAATCTGCGCGGGATCGGATTGCGCCCAACGTGCGCCGGACGCCGGTGATGGAGTTGCGGGTGGATGGGGTGCCCCATCCCGTGGCGCTGAAGCTGGAACAGATGCAGCATACCGGCAGTTTCAAGGTGCGCGGTGCGTTCAACACGCTTTTGTCTCGGGAGGTGCCAGACGCTGGTGTGGTCGCAGCGTCCGGGGGCAATCACGGTGCGGCGGTGGCCTATGCCGCGCGGCAGTTGGGGCATGCGGCGCGGATCTTCGTGCCTGAGATTGCGGGGCCTTCGAAGACTGCGCTGATCGAACGGACGGGTGCCGATCTGGTCGTGGTGAAGGGCGCCTATGCCAACGCGCTTGAGGCCGCGCAGGCGTATGAGGCGGATACAGGCGCGATGCAGATCCACGCCTATGATGCGCAATCGACCGTGGCTGGGCAAGGCAGCTTCATGTTGGAGTGGGAAGAACAGGGGCTGAACGCTGACACGGTGCTGATCGCTGTAGGTGGCGGTGGACTGATTGCAGGGGCGTTGGGTTGGCTGGCCGGACGGCGCAAGGTTGTGGCGGTGGAATCGGAGACCTGCAACACGCTCCGTGCTGCGCGGATGGCGGGTGAGCCGGTTGATATCCAACCCTCCGGCCTTGCGGCCAACGCTTTGGGCGCGCGTCGCATTGGGGAGATCTGTTTTGACATGGTCGAGGCGCAAAATGTGCAAAGCTTGCTGGTCAGTGATGACGCGATTGCCGCGGCGCAGGCGCTGCTGTGGCGTGAGACGCGGCAATTGGTGGAACCCGCCGGCGCGGCCGCCTTGGCGGCACTGACCTCTGGCGTCTACAAGCCGGATGAGGACGAACGCGTCGCTGTTCTGATTTGCGGGGGCAATATCGCACCTGATCCGATGGCTTGAGGCGCGGGGCATGTCTTGCAGTCAACACGCCTTCAGGGGTAAATCGTGCGTATCAGTTAGCCACGAAATGGACGCAGCTTCCGATGTCTGACATTGCCGCCCATGCCGCCCAGGACACCGCAAGCCTCAAGGATGACGGATCGCATTCCCTCATTCTATCGCTGCTCTTGTTTATGGGGTCTTTTACGGGCCTTTATGCGTTCACGTCGCTTTTGTTCATGGCGTGCCTGTTCATTTCCCTGGGACTGACACTGGCGATTGTCGTGCCCTATACGCTGTGGCGTCGCATTCGGCGTCGCAAGATGCTCAAAGCTTTGCATGAAGAACAGCTTCGTCAACTACGTGCTGAAAAGGCCGAAGCACTGAGTGATTGATGATCGCGTCCTGACCCTGTATCTGCCCGATCAAATGAACAGGAGTCGCTCATGTCCAACGCACAGCTTGAATCTGCGATCGAGGCCGCATGGGATGCGCGCGATACGATCACATCCGCCACCACGGGTGAAACACGCGAGGCGATTGAGGATACGCTGAACGCGCTGGATAGCGGGTCTTTGCGTGTGGCGGAGCGGCTGGACAGCGGCGATTGGCATGTGAACCAGTGGGCCAAGAAAGCCGTGCTGCTGGGCTTCCGGATCAAAGATACGGAACCACAGGATGGCGGGCCGCAGGGCGGTGGCTGGTGGGACAAGGTCGACAGCAAGTTCAAAGGCTGGGGCGCAAACCAGTGGCAGGCGGCGGGCTTCCGGGCCGTGCCCAGTTGTGTGGTGCGCAAGTCGGCCTTCATCGCGCCCGGCGTGGTGTTGATGCCCTCTTTCGTGAACCTGGGCGCTTACGTGGATGAAGGCACGATGGTCGATACCTGGGCCACCGTTGGGTCCTGCGCGCAGATTGGCAAGAATGTGCATCTCAGCGGTGGCGTTGGCATTGGCGGCGTGCTGGAGCCGATGCAGGCGGGGCCGACGATCATTGAAGACAATTGCTTTATCGGGGCGCGGTCCGAGGTGGTTGAGGGCTGCATTGTCCGAGAAGGCTCCGTTCTTGGCATGGGTGTCTTCATTGGCAAATCTACCAAGATCGTGGATCGGGAGACGGGCGAGGTGACCTACGGCGAGGTGCCGCCCTATTCCGTCGTCGTCGCCGGGTCGATGCCCACGAAGAACAACATCAGCCTATACTGCGCGGTGATCGTGAAGCGGGTGGATGAAAAGACCCGGTCCAAGACGGGTATCAATGAACTGCTGCGCGACTGATCCGCCCCAATGGCAAAGCCCAAACGCATACAAGAGGTCTTCACGCTGCTGGTGCAGATTGGACGCAAAGAAGGTGACGGGTTGCCTGACGGGGCCACAGGGGCCGCATTGATGGTCTATGCCAGTGGCGTAGATGAGGCTGAGGCGGTTCGGGAAACGGTTGCGATCCTGAAGCAGGCCGACACTGCGCCCTTGGACGTGTCAGGGTACGGCACGCTGGCCGAGCGAGAGGCTGAAGGTCACGACATCTCCGACGACGAACGCGCGCTGATGCAGCGAGCGCTGGAGGAGAACGCCGTGATCGTTGCGCAGGTGACACCATTTTTTGAAGAGGGATGATGGGGCCCGTCGACTTTAACGCTGTTTGATCACTGGTTATGCGCTGTCAATCGCCTCTGTTTTCACTCGACGGGTCGTGATCGACCATCAGCTTGACGTATCTGCGGTCTTTCTCTCGGCTTTTCTTTCTAAGCTCGTTGTCCTTGTCATAGTGCCATTTGATTGACAAATACGCGCCGATCGCCAGCACCAGGATTTTGAAGGGAAAAAAGATCAAAGGGAACACATCTGACCAATGTTCCATACTCTACCTCCGCTTCAGTATTTCTAGGTAATACGGGTCGCAGAGTTCCCCTGAAACCGTTGCTTGAAACACCCCCCATATTGACGCAGGTCATACTTCTGCGTCCATGTTCGGCACATGCCATAACGGAGCAACACTTGTAACAATTTGAAAATGAACGGATTTGCGATGCGAGGGTTGCCTAGGCCGCGCGAGCGCTTGCCAAGGTGATGGCCTCGAATGGTTTCAGAACCGGCCAGACAGGGCGTGCATGTTCGGGCAGAAGTGACCGGTCGATATGCGAAAGCACGCTGACGGAGAGTTTCACTGTGCGGCGGCGGATGCGACCGATATAGAGGCTTTCGACCGGGCAACCCGACGCGATTATGGCCTCATGGTTCGGCAACACGATCTGGTAGAGCGACAGAGTGTCCGGTCCGTCCACAAAACGTGCTGAGATATCGTTGATCAGATGGCGCGCAGGCACAGATGCGGCCTCATGCCCGAACATGTATTCCACATCCGTCCCATGCATGACAATGCGTTGATCGGCGGACAAAACCAGGTTGCGGGTCAGACCGAAATATCCCGCGCGAAGAGATACAGGCCGGAATGCACCTTGGCCAGGAACCTGCCGCCGCACCACGTGGAGCACAGGCACCAGATCGCCCGCATCTGTGACCACCAGATCGCCGCGTTTGAGAGTGTGAATGAAACGCTCCCCCTGATCGGTGAGGATCGGGGTTTGTGGCAAAAGGCCGGGGTTGGGTCCCACGGGTTCGATACTATCGCTCAGCCCAATTTGCATCACATTGGCGTCGATGTCGTGCAAATGCGGGCGCGTCATCAGATCGCGCATATCGGTCAGGATCATCGGGCGCGGGGCCTTCAGTTCGACCATGTGCAAGCTGTCGGGTTCCGGGCGTTCGATGGCCAGACGCGCGAAGCCCGCGACCGCGTCCCAGCTATAGGACAGACGCACCACATCGGTGCGATCCACATAAGGACAGGGTAATACGGCGCTTTCAAGATCCTGGCCTTGCGCCTCAATCAGCACAACGCTGCCACCCGGCAGCACCTGCAGGGAAAACTGTCCCGGCCAGGGGAAACAGCGCTCAAAGGCCAGTAGGGTTTGGGGGCGATCCTCGGAAGACAGACGCGCCTCGACCATCAAGGTGCCACGGGGCAGAAGCTCCACCAGCGGATTTGCGGGATCCGCAGAGACGTGATCCGCGTCGGGGTGATGAAACCAGCCTGTATGACGGGTGCAGGCGCCGATCCAGCTCATGCTCAGGCGGCCCATTTCCGTGTCAGAAGCTGCGCCTCATACCGTTTGAGCGCCGGGCGCGCGGACGCGCCGTACCCTAGGCCCGTGTCGGACGCCAGTTCCGGGAAGAGCGCCTGAATTTCAGCCAACATCTCTGCCTCAAGAGAGTTAAGGATTTGTGGTCCGGGCAAGAAGCTTTCCGTCTCCAAACCGGCGGAATAGATCACTTCGTGCTGGTCGAAAAGCAGGTGGAAATAGTCCACGAACCCGCCCTCCACCTGCCGCACGGTCCGGCCATTCACCAGATCTTTGGCGGCGATGAGCACTTCTGGCTCGCCGAATAGAAGCTCGGCCAAAACATCTTTGATCAAGACGCGGTGCAGAGGGGAGACGGCCAAGTCAGCATGTGTACCGAAAGTATTGGCCTTGATCCAGATCGGGGCAAAATCGCCCGTCGCTTCAACCCGGCGCTGGCCGATCCAGCGGATGGGCTGGGCGCTGCGATCCATGGTCATCACCATGTCACCCACGGACAGATCCTCGACCGCGCATTCGCCCTGATCGGTCAGGATCAACGTTTCGGCCACAAAGCAGGGCACCGAGGTGAGATTTACAAAGGCGGTGGCGCTTTCGCCTGTGGTGCTTTCGACCTCATAGGTGAAGGTCAGCGTTTCTTCGTCGCTGTCGTTCTGAACCGTGATTGTGCCATCCGCGTTGACGACGATAATTTGACCTGATGGCAGCGTGATCGGGTCCTGGCCGTTCACCACTTGCCCATTGATCTGGGTGATAAAAAGCGTGCCGCCGGTGGCGTTGCTGTCATTGCCCAGCACATCAAAGGTCTTGGTCGCGTTCGGTGCCATGGTCAGGTTGTCATCAGTGGCGATGAGAGCGGTTTGAACAGAGTCCGCAGCAATCAGCAGGGTCGAGTCAAAATTGTTATCGGCCACATCTGCGATGCCGATGCGGATGGTATTTTCCACACCCGGATTGACATCCACCACCAGTGTCAGGGTTATCGTTACCCCGTCCATCTCGGTGTTCAGCTGGTCACCGGTGTTGTCTTGAAAGAGGTTGCTGTTTGAGTTTGAGTTCAGGTTTCCGGGATCCACATCGCCATCACCCAGTGCGATATTCACAAATTCGCCGTTGACCCAAACGCCCACGAAATCCTGAAAAGCAGAGTTGGTGAACTCTGGATATTCCTCTGAGGCAAAGACGAATTGCATTGTCATCTGATTGCCATCAGGGATGAAGGTGACATCCAAGAAGGACGCATCAAACGTGTTGGCACCCGCGGCTGCGTTGAAGTCGGCGACGTTGTTGGGCCCGCTGGAAGCCGTGGTGGTGCCTGCATTCAGGTTGGACTGCGTGGCGTTATTGTTGGTGAACCCGCGCAAATCCCCTGTTTAAAACAAAACGCCTGTGGGACCGGGCGTGACACCCGGGGCAACATTGCCCGTGTCATCATAGATGCCCGAACTGTCGGGATCGCCGGTATATGTGGCCGATACGACCTGAACACTGTCGCCGAAGATCGTTTCGGCCATTTCTACGGCCGTCGCACCGCGATCGATTGGTAGCTCGACACCCGCAACCATGGTAGCCCACCTCGTTCTTGGCCGAGGTCAAAGCACAATCGTATCGGCGCCTGCCGATTGCTTCTGGGTTTTTGCTACCCGCTCGATTGGCGGCCTTTGTGGCCGCGACTGCCCTGCCTCGGGTCTGTTATTGTTGATTTCGTTAGCAGAATTGGCCTGCCTTGTTAAGACTTATTCACCGCATCCCATTATTCGTGTAGGTCGGTGTGATCTCTGCAAGAAGGCGCGTCTTATGTCGAACCCTGTTGATCCTGTTGCGCTTACGGCTGATCTGATTCGCTGCCCGTCGGTGACGCCGGAAGAAGGCGGCGCGCTTCAGCTGCTGGAACGGCTTCTGAACGAGGCGGGCTTTGCCTGCACGCGGGTGGATCGCGGTGGGGTGGCCAACCTGTTCGCGCGCTGGGGCGACAAGACCGCCACGCGGCGCTTTGGCTTTAACGGACATACGGATGTGGTGCCCGTGGGGGATGAAGCCGCGTGGTCCGTGCCACCCTTTGGCGCAGAGATCCGCGATGGCATGATCTGGGGTCGCGGGGCGACGGACATGAAATCAGGCGTCGCGGCCTTTGTGGCGGCTGCGGTGGATTTCGTGACGCAGACGCCCCCCGAAGATGGATCGGTCGTTTTGGCCATTACCGGGGACGAAGAGGGCGATGCGGTGGACGGAACCGTTGCCCTGCTCGACTGGATGCACGCCAACGGAGAGGCCATCGATGCCTGCCTTGTGGGGGAACCAACCTGCCCCACGACCTTGGGCGAGATGATGAAGATCGGGCGGCGTGGGTCGCTGTCGGCTTGGATCACGGTGATGGGTGTGCAGGGCCATTCGGCCTATCCCCACCGCGCCAAGAACCCGTTGCCCGCAATGGCGCGGCTGGTGGATCGATTGTCCTCTCATGTGCTGGATCAAGGTACCGATCATTTTGATCCCTCTACGCTGGCGGTGGTCAGCTTGGAGACCGGAAATGACACAACCAACGTGATCCCGGCGGCCTGCCGCGCAACTGTCAATATCCGCTTCAATGACACCCACACGGGTGCGGGTCTGACCGCGTGGTTGCAAACCCATCTGGATCGGATCGCGAAGGAATTCGGCGTTGAGGCCGAGATGCGCGTGAAAATCTCGGGCGAGAGTTTTCTGACACCACCCGGCCCGCTTTCCGATCTGGTGGCCCGCGCGGTTGAGGCAGAGACCGGCGTGACCCCGGTGCTGTCCACCTCCGGCGGCACGTCGGATGCCCGGTTCGTCAAGGATCATTGCCCGGTGGTGGAATTCGGCCTAGTGGGGCAAACCATGCATCAGGTGGATGAACGGGTGGAGATCGCTCAGATCCACACGCTCAAATCCATATACGGGCGGATCTTGCGGGACTATTTCGCATGACCTTGGAGATCGGCCCGACCGACGATGTCGCCACCTGTCTGGAACTGCGCCGCTTGGTGTTCATGGTGGAACAGGATGTGTCTGAAGAAGAAGAGCGCGACGGTATGGATGATCAGGCCCAGCACATTCTGGCGCAGCGCGATGGGCGGCCTGTGGGATGCGCGCGTATTTTGATCGACAGCGGAAAGGGCAAGATTGGCCGCGTTTGCGTGCTGTCGGATCAGCGCGGGACGGGTCTTGGCAAAGCGCTCATCGAGGCCTGTCTCGCGGATCTAACATCGCTTGGCGTGACCCGCGCCGTGCTCGGGGCACAAACCCATGCCCTTGGATTTTATGAAGCGCTTGGTTTCACGGCCTATGGGGACCAATTCGATGACGCGGGCATTCCACACCAGATGATGGAGCGCAGCCTTTGAGTCGTGCGAAGCTGGTCATCATGGTCAAGCAACCGCGCGCTGGGCAGGTGAAAACCCGTCTGGGCCGCGACATTGGCATGACGGCGGCGGCGTGGTGGTTTCGCCAACAGGTGGCTGGGTTGCTGCACCGGATCCACGACCCGCGCTGGCAAACGGTTCTGGCCGTGGCCCCGGATCGGGATGGCATGTTGCATCCTTGGCCCGGCCATCTGACCCGTATCCCCCAAGGCCGCGGGGATCTGGGCGCCCGGATGGGGCGCATCATGCGTGGCCTACCGCCTGGCCCTGTCTGCATCATCGGGGCGGATATTCCGGGGGTGACACGCTCCTATGTCGGGCGGGCCTTTCAAGCGCTGGGGCGAAGCGAGGCCGTGTTCGGGCCCGCACCTGACGGGGGCTACTGGCTGATTGGCTTGAAACGCACCGGGCGCATTCCACCTTCATTGTTTCGCGATGTCAGATGGTCCACGGAACATGCGCTTGCCGATACAATGGCAGGCTTACCCGATGCTCGCATCGCCTTGATCGATGAGCTGCGCGACGTGGATCGCGCGGCGGATTTGGAACAGGCATGCAACTAGGCCTTATCATCCTTTGCCTCGCCTACGTGCTGAGCCAGTTCTTTCGCGCGTTTCTGGCGGTGCTGACGGATGTTCTGGCGCAGGATGTGGGGGCGACGGCGGATGATCTGGCCTTCGCGTCGGGCCTTTGGTTTATCACCTTTGCTGTGATGCAAATCCCGGTGGGATGGGCGCTGGATCGGATCGGGCCGAAGCGGACCGCGTCTGTTTTGCTGTTGATCGGCGGGGGCGGCGGTGCATTGCTGTTCGCCGCGGCCACCGGGCCGATGCAAATCAATCTGGCCATGATGCTGATCGGTGTCGGCTGTTCGCCCGTTCTGATGGCGTCCTATTTCATTTTCGCCCGCGAATACCCGCCCGCCCGGTTTGCGACGCTGGCCGCATTGATGCTGGGCGTTGGATCCCTTGGCAATCTGGTGGCCTCTTACCCCATGGCGCTGGCGGCAGAGCTGCTGGGATGGCGCGCGAGCCTTGTGGGTCTTGCGGTTATCTCTGCTGCAGTGGCCGTTGGCATTCAATTGACCGTCAGGGACCCGGCGCGCGTTTCGCAGGAAGCTGGCGGTTCGCTTCTGAGCCTGCTGCGCATGCCCGCGCTCTGGGCAATCATCCCGCTGATGATCGTGGCCTACGCCCCGGCGGCAGCGATACGTGGGCTCTGGATGGGGCCGTACCTGATCGACATGCATGGACTGACGATCGGACAGGTCGGGCAGGCGACGCTCGCCATGGGCGTTGCGATGATCCTTGGCACCTTCTTTTATGGTCCGCTGGATCGGATCCTCGGCACGCGCAAATGGGTGATCTTCTTCGGCAACCTGCTCTGCGCGGCGGCCATCCTCGGGTTGGCGATGTTTGTGCAGGGCGGCGTGATCCTTGTCATCGCGCTCTGTGCAGCCCTTGGCTTCTTCGGTGCGACCTTCCCGGTCATCATCGCCCATGCCCGCGCGTTCTTTCCGGCAGCGCTTGCCGGGCGTGGTGTGACGCTGATGAACCTCTTCGGGATCGGCGGTGTGGGGCTTTTGCAATTTGCCTCTGGCCCGCTGCACGCCTCTGTGTTGGCAAGCTCCGGTGCGGCGGCGGCCTATGCCACGCTCTTTGCCATGTTCGGGTTGGCGTTGCTGGCGGGTTGCGTCGTCTACCTCTTTAGCCGCGACGCTACGACCTGACATAAACCCTTTCCACTAAGGGTTGATGGGAGTAAGACGCGCCCGGGAGCATCCCGAAATCGGAGAATCTAAAATGGGATATAAAGTCGTCGTCGCCGGGGCCACAGGCAATGTGGGCCGCGAAATGCTGAACATTCTGGCCGAGCGCCAGTTTCCTGTGGATGAGCTTGCCGCTCTGGCCTCTCGTCGCTCTTTGGGCACGGAGGTTACGTTTGGTGAGAAAACTCTGACGACGAAAGATATCGACACGTTTGATTTCACGGGCTGGGATATTGCGCTCTTTGCCATCGGGTCTGAGGCCACAAAGCAATACGCGCCCAAGGCCGCCGCCGCGGGTTGCGTGGTGATCGATAACTCCTCGCTCTACCGCTATGACCCCGATGTGCCGTTGGTGGTGCCAGAGGTAAACCCGGAAGCCGTTGAGGGTTATGCCAAGAAGAACATTATCGCCAATCCGAATTGTTCCACGGCGCAGATGGTTGTGGCGCTGAAACCGCTGCATGACCGCGCGAAGATCAAGCGCGTGGTGGTGTCGACCTATCAGTCGGTGTCGGGCGCGGGCAAGGACGGGATGGATGAGCTTTGGGATCAGACCAAGGCCGTCTACAACCCCACGTCCGAGGTGGAGCCCAAGAAGTTCCAGAAACAGATCGCCTTCAACGTGATCCCTCATATCGACACCTTCATGGAGGATGGCTCCACCAAGGAAGAGTGGAAGATGGTGGCGGAGACCAAGAAGATCGTGGACCCGTCGATCAAGGTCACGGCGACCTGCGTGCGCGTGCCGGTGTTTGTGGGCCATTCTGAGGCCGTGAATATCGAGTTCGAGGATTTCCTCGACGAAGATGAGGCCCGCGATATCCTGCGGGAGGCCCCGGGTATCATGGTGATCGACAAGCGTGAGGCCGGCGGTTACGTCACGCCGATTGAATGCGTGGGTGATTACGCGACGTTTATCAGCCGCATCCGTCAGGACAGCACGATTGAGAACGGGCTGAATCTATGGTGCGTGTCCGACAACCTGCGCAAGGGCGCGGCGCTCAATGCCGTGCAGATCGCAGAGACGCTGGGCAACCGGGTGCTGAAGAAAGGGTTGGAGCCGGCTTAAAACGGCTCGATCACGTCAAAATCTTCAGTGATGTCTTTTATGGGAGGGCGCCGATTGGTGCCCTCTTTTCTTTTGTCGTCCAGACCGGGAATGGTGGGCTGAGACAGCACGCGTTGCGCCACCCAAGCATGCGGGTGTCCGGGAAATGCCTCCCCCATCTGTTTGATCAACTGTCGATATGCAAACCCAAG
>JBCCCZ010000080.1:0-13184 GCA_039033255.1 Pseudomonadota bacterium | reverse complement strand
CAGCGTTCGACAAGTTTCCAGAAATTGTCGAACACCCCGTCGCCCCGGTAGCCGGCCGGCGTTGGGAGGATGAGATGGGCACCCGAGGCCAAGCTCGCATTCACCAACACTTCCGCCGCAAACACGTGAAAGAGCGGCAAAGGGCACATCACATTGTCGTCTTCGGTAAACAGCAACTCATGCCCCAGCCAGCCATTGTAGACCATCCCGGAATAGCGGTGCTGGGCGACCTTGGGCATACCCGTTGTGCCGCCCGTATGGAAATAGGCGGCGACCCGGTCGGCGACGCTGTCAGGGAAATCGAGTTCGGTTTTGTGCCCGGACATCGCCTTGTTGAAATCCATCACCTGCGCGCTGTGCTCCACCGCGACTTTGGGGCGCAGAAACGGCACGATCCAGCTTTTGGGCGGAGACAGGTAGCGGTTGAGATCAATTTCCAGCACCGTTTTCACGCTGGGCGCGTCCTTCACCGCCTGCGCGGTCTTCTCTGCAATGTCGGTCTTGGGAAAAGCCCGCAGCGTGACAACGACCTTGGCATCCGTCTCCCGCAGGATCGCGCTGATCTGCTCAGCCTCCAGAAGCGGGTTGATGGGGTTCGCGATGCCCGCGATCATGCCGCCGATCATCGCCACGGCGGTCTCCAGAGTGTTGGGCAGGATCAACGCCACCACGTCCGTCTCGCCAATCCCGAGCGACCGGAAGAGATTGGCAGCCTGACAGACCTGATCGTGGAACTGCTTCCAACTGAGTGTCTGTGCGGCGTCCGTTGGGCCGGAGGTCAGCTGGAAACTTAACGCGTCGTGGTTCGGATGGCGATCCGTCACCTCGCGCAGCATTTGGTAGAGGGTCTGGGGTTTTTCGCGGTCGTCCCACGTCATCTCCCGCTCAAATTTGCGCGCGTCATCAGTGCTTGAAAATTTCATCGGCTTCCTCCCACAGAACCTCCCGCCCATTCTGTGAGCCAATTCTCCGTGAGACAAGGTTTACGCAGCGTTGCCGTTAACCTGCCGGGAAGATGAAACACCGCGCGCGAGGCAGGGTGAGCCAGAATTTCGTGCCCGGTGCAGGCATGACCGCGCCCGAGAGGGTCGCGCGGAAGATGTCTTCGCCAAGCTCCGTACGAAGTTCCAGAAGGCTGTGATCGCCCATGTAGCGGGCGCGCTCCAGCGTGGCCAGAACGCCCTGGCCATGGGTCGGCGTGGCGCTGGGGCCATTGCCATCTCGGTAGAAATCCACCCGCACATGTTGGGGGCGGATGATGATATCTGCCATGGTGCCGCCGGTCAGAGCGCCCGCATCGAAGGGGCCAAATGCCGTGTCGATCTGCCCGCCTGTCACACGCCCCGTCACGACATTTACATCGCTGAAAAACGCCACCGCATCGCGGTCCACGGGATAGGTGTAAAGATGATAAGGCGTGCCCTGTTGCACGATCTGGCCGCCACGCATCAGGGCGATCTGATCGGCCATGCGCATGGCTTCTTGCGGTTCATGGGTGACCAGCAGAACGGCCGTGCCTTCGTCGCGCAGCACAGCGAGGGTTTCATCGCGAATGCCATCGCGCAGGCGGTTGTCGAGCCCGGAAAACGGCTCATCCATCAGCATGATCGACGGGCGCGGGGCCAGCGCGCGGGCCAGTGCCACGCGTTGCTGTTCCCCGCCCGACAGCTCATGGGGGTAGGCGGTCTCATAGCGTTCCATCCCCACACGGGCCAGCAATTCACGGACCCGCGCCGTCCGCGCAGTCGCATCGCCTGTCACGCCAAAACCCACATTTTCCGACACGCGCAAATGCGGAAAGAGCGCGAAGTCCTGAAACATGAGGCCGATCTGGCGTTCCTCGGCGGGCAGGCTTTGGCGTGTGTCGCAGATCAGGCGCCCGTCCACATGGATTTCGCCTGCATCCAGCCCTTCAACACCCGCAACCATCCGCAGCGTCGTGGATTTCCCACAGCCCGACGGACCCAGAAGGCAGGTCACTTCCCCCGCCGCTACGGTGAGGGAGACATGATCGACCGCCACACGCCCACCATAGCTGCGGCTGAGCTTCCGGAGTTCCAATCGAGGGGTGTCAGACAAACGATGGCCTCACCGTTTGGGGGCTACAGGTTTGCCCACATGTTTGCGCAGGCGAGAGGGCGTCGATTTTTTCTTGCCCTTGTAGGGGTTCTTGTCGGCCTGAGACCGCATATGCAGCCGAATGGGCGTGCCGGGCATATCGAAATCCTCCCGCAGGCCATTGACCAGATAGCGCGAATAGCTCTCCGACAGTTTGTCCGGGTTCGAACACATCACGACAAAGCCCGGCGGGCGCGTTTTGGCCTGGGTCATGTAGCGCAGCTTGATGCGGCGACCGCCGGGGGCAGGGGGCGGGTGCGCCTCCAACATACCGGTGAGCCAGCGATTTAGTTTTGCCGTGCTGACGCGGGTGTTCCAGACGCGGTAGGCATCTTCAACGGCGGCGCGCAGCCGGTCGAGGCCACGGCCTGTTTTGGCCGACACGGTGATCAAGGGCGCGCCGCGCAGTTGCGGCAGAAGGCGCGCAAAGGCCTCTTTGAGGTCGCGCAGTTTTTCCTGCTTTTCTTTCTCGATGTCCCATTTGTTGACGGCCACGACCACCGCGCGGCCTTCACGTTCGGCCAGATCAGCGATGCGCAAGTCTTGCTGTTCAAAGGGAATGGCGGCGTCGAGCAGGACGACCACCACCTCGGCAAATTTCACCGCGCGCAGGCCATCCGCAACTGACAGCTTTTCCACCTTTTCCTGCACCTTGGCTTTCTTGCGGATACCTGCGGTGTCGAAGATGCGCACGGGCAGGCCATCCCAATCGAGCTGAAGCGAAATGGCATCCCGCGTGATCCCGGCCTCTGGGCCGGTCAACAACCGGTCTTCGCCAAGGATCTGGTTCACAAGCGTGGATTTGCCTGCGTTGGGACGGCCCACAACCGCGATCTGCAGGGGCCGTGCGGCGGTCGGCTGGCGGTATTCTGCATCGTCATCCTCGATGGTTACGTCCACCTGAGGAGCTTCCGCCTCCGCGCGGTCTTTGTATTCATCGGCCAAAGGCATCAGCAGGGAATAAAGATCGTTCATCCCCTCGCCGTGTTCGGCCGACAGGCGCACGGGTTCACCAAGACCCAGCGAATAGGCCTCTATCACGCCCGCATCTGCCGCGGTGCCTTCTGATTTATTGGCAGCCAGGATCACGTGACCCGCGCGTTTGCGCAGGATTTCCGCAAACATCTGATCAGACGGGGTCACGCCCACGCGCGCATCGATCATGAAGAGGCAGATATCGGCCATGTCGACTGCACGTTCGGTCAGCCGCCGCATCCGGCCTTCCAGCGACTGGTCGGTCACTTCCTCAAGACCCGCCGTGTCGATCACCGTAAAGCGCAGATCGCCCAGCCGTGCCTCGCCTTCGCGCAGGTCACGCGTGACGCCCGGCTGGTCGTCAACCAAGGCCAGGCGCTTGCCCACGAGGCGATTGAACAGCGTGGATTTGCCCACATTGGGCCGTCCCACGATGGCGAGGGAAAAAGACATCAGAGGCTCCGCAGCGAATAACCGCGCGTTTAGCGCAGTTTTGGATCAGCGGAAAGCCATCAACTGGCCCTTCGTGGACACCACGTAAAGCGTGTTGCCCGCCACGACCGGGTTGGTGGTGGCCCCGTCGGGCAAAGGCCGTTGGCTCAGCAATTGACCATTTTGAGGGTTATACGTGCGCATCTGCCCGTCATTGGACACCACGATCAGCCGCCCGCCCGCCACGATCGGGCCGTGATGGGCGAAGATCTGGTTCTGGCGCTTTGGCTTTGACGCCGTGAACAAAGGCAGCGGCGTGCCCCACAGGCGGCTGCCATCGCGGGCCGACAGACGCAGCAATTCATTGCGGTCCGAGACCATGAAGATCGAATCCCCCGCAGGCCAGACCGGGTTGAGCGGACCTTCGGGCGCGGTCCACAACCTCTCCCCATTCTCCAGATCCAATGCCACGGTGCGCCCCGAATGGCTGCCCACGTAGATGCGGTTGCCATCGATCACCGGGTCAGACGTGATGTCCGCCACCGTGCCGGAAGAAAAGCCCGTGCGGCTGCCCGCGACCTGCGCGTTCCAGCGGCGCAATCCGCCCTGGCGGAACGCGCCCTGCACTTCACCGGAACCAAACGCGAAGATCACGTATTTGCCCGACACCGCCGGGGACGGGGCCCCCAACACGTTGTTGTTGTTGGGGGTGCCCGAAATCTGCCAGCGAACACGGCCGTTTTTGGCATCAATGGCCCAGCCCACCTCATCACCCGACACCAGGTAGACAAGATTGCCAAACACCGTCGGGCTGCCGGTGCCGGTGGTGCGCAGGTTTTGCTGCCAAACTTCCTGACCGTTGCTCGCATTCAGCGCGGTCAGACGGCCAAAACCGGAGGACACGTAGAGCACGCCGTCATTGAAGGCCATGCCGCCGCCACTGCCATCGCCGCTGCTGTCATTGGCGGGCGTCAAGTCGCGGGTCCAGATCACCTGACCGCCGGTGGAGACGGCCGTCACCCGCGCTGTGGCATCGAGCGTGTAGATCCGACCGCCTGCCACGATGGGGTCGGCGGTGATGCGGTTGCGCCGCCCGTCGCCTTCGCCAATATCAACAGACCACATCAGGGACGGCGCGGTGCCCAAAGAGGGGTGATTGGTCCGCGTTTGCGGTGTCGCGATGGATTGTGTCCAGGCCGTATTGGCGCGCGTTGCCGGCAGGTTGAGCGGCGGGGCCGACTGTGGCGCCTGCGTCGATGCCAACTGATCTTCGCCTGTGTTTTGAAGCACTGACCGGACGCCTTCGCGGTCCCCCGTCAGCACGGTTTCCTTCTTTTCGCAGGCGGAGGCAAACAAGACGCCCATCAGGCCGAGAGCCAGAACAACAGGTCTTTTGCTAACGGGTTTCACGATCATGGTTCCTCAAACTGCTCCTTGTCGCCCTGTACGGGGTGTCTTCACTTCATTCTATTCGGGAACGTCCCCACCCAAGGCCACAATCACGCCCCGGGCGCGTTCGCGCAAGCCTAGGCTGGCCTCTGCATCCACATAAAGGTCTTGCAGGCGTGAAACCGCCGCTTCCCTCTCACCCAGCTCAATGTCGAGCATCGCCAGTTGTTCACCGGCCAAAATGCGCATCAAACCACCGCTTGCCTCCAGTTCCTGCAGCCGCGCGCGTCGGTCCTGCGGGTCGAGCCCCGAATCGGGGATCATCACAGCTTTCAGAACGGCGAGCGACCGGTAGATATCGGGGATGTCAGCCCTGTCAGAAAGCGTCAGCAGGTTTTGCGTGGCCTCAGTGGGGTTTTCTGCGCCCAGTTCTGCGGCAGTCAGCAGTTTCAGCATGGCCTCTGCGCTGGGGCTCGGGGCCTCAAGGGTGGTCAGTGCTTTTGCGCGTTCCGCCCGCTCTTCCGAACTCAAGGCCGACAGGATCGCATCGCCAAATGCCTGCGCATCATCGCGGGCCGCGGCCTTTTGCAGTTCAAACCAAGCGGCCCCGCCCACCAAAAGCACGACGAACCCGACGGCGATCCAGCCATAGCGCCGGACCAGCTTGAAAAGCTTTTCGCGGCGGACCTCTTCGGTCACTTCTTCGATGAAACTGTCGGTGTCACTCATGTTGCGTCGCTTTTTTCGTGGGCTCGGAGCGGGCTCATACCCTTGAATTTCTGCGTTCTCATACCGCTTTGGCGGGGCGGTGCCAAGGGGCTGCAAAGCCCTTGCTGGCCTTGCATTTCCGCGATTGTGAGCGTAAATGAAACTGGACAGGACGGCGTCAACCGTCTCATTGAGGTAGCAAGAGCGGCAACCTGCCCCAAGACACACTCACCCGTCCAAAACTAGAGAGTTGAGCCGAATGCGCGTGTTCCCGATCCTGGCAGCCTTTTTGGTGACAGGTTTGATTTATGTGATTGTGTTCCAACGGGACGCTTTGACCAGCGAGGCAGCCCCAGGTCCCGGCGATGATCCTGCAGTGGCCGAGGCCGGAGATGACGCGCCTGAGATGGTGCGCGTGGTCGTGGTGAATTCCGTGGCGCGCGTTCTGGATCAGGCTGTGCGACTCAGAGGTCAGACAGAAGCCCATCGCCAGGTTGAATTGAAGTCAGAAACGACGGGTCAGGTGATCTCCGATCCGTTGCGCAAAGGCACGTTCGTTGAGGCCGGCCAGCTGATTTGCGAATTGGACCCGGGCGTGCGGCAATCCCTTTTGGCGGAAGCCAATGCGCGCTTGGCCGAATCTGTCGCGCGCCTGCCCGAGGCGGAGGCCCGCGTGCCCGAAGCTGAGGCCCGCGTCACCGAGGCCGAAGCGCGCGTGACCGAAGCCCAATCGCGGCTGGCTGAGGCCCAAATCAACGCCAATGCCGCCGCTCAGCTGAGCACCAGTGGGTTTGCATCCACCACCCGCGTGGCTGCCACCGAAGCAGCCGTGCGCGGGGCGGAAGCCGCGCTGGTCAGTGCAGAGGCAGGCCTCAAGGCGGCGCAATCGGGGCTGGAAAGTGTGGCCGCCGGGATAGAGGCTGCCCGCGCAGGCCGGCAGGGCGCGCAGGCGCTGGTCGCCAGTGCCGAGCGGGAGATTGAGCGGCTGAAGATCACCGCGCCCTTCTCTGGCCTTCTGGAAAGCGACAGCGCGGAACTTGGCAGCCTTTTGCAGGATGGCAATCTGTGCGCGACGATTATTCAGCTGAACCCCATGATGCTGGTGGGCTTTGTCCCTGAGACCCAGGTGTCGCTGCTGGAGATGGGGGCCACCGCGTCTGGCACGCTGGCCTCCGGTCAGGTGGTCGAGGGGGAGGTCGTCTTCATCTCCCGTGCCGCTGATGAGGTGACGCGCACTTTCCGCGTGGAGATCATGGTCGACAATACCGATTTGTCACTTCGGGACGGTCAAACTGCCGAAATTGGCATTCGGGCCGAAGGCACCAAAGCGCATCTGTTGCCAGCCTCTGCCCTGACGCTGAATGAAGCGGGAGAATTGGGCCTGCGCATTGTGGGTGACGAAGATATCGTGGAATTTGTGCCCGTCGGACTGATCCGCGACACGCCGACGGGGATGTGGCTCTCTGGCCTGCCGGATGAGGCACAGGTCATCGTGATCGGTCAGGAATTTGTCAAAGCGGGCAGTCAGGTTGATCCCTATCTGCAGGAGGTTGGCCAGTGACCGGTATCGTCGACTGGGCCGCCACGCGCGCGCGGATGGTGGTGGCCTTCATCGTGCTTTCGCTGCTGGCCGGGTCGTTGTCATACGTCAACCTGCCCAAGGAAGGTGAGCCCGACATTGAAATACCTGCGCTGTTCGTCTCTGTCGTGTTCCCCGGCGTGTCCGCTGAAGACAGCGAAGATCAGTTGGTCAAGATCATGGAGACGGAGCTTGCCGATCTCGATGGATTGAAAACCATGTGGGGCACTGCGGCTGCGAACTACGCGGGCATGGGCCTTGAGTTCGAGTTTGGTTGGGACAAGGCCGCCATCATGGCCGATGTCCGAGATGCCATGACCAAGGCAGAAGCAGAATTTCCCGACGGGGCTGAGCCCTATTCCCTGGAAGAGCTGAATTTCAGCACGTTCCCAATGATCATCGTCACGCTGTCGGGCGACGTGCCCGAACGCACCATGGCCCGGCTTGCGCGCGAATTGCAGGACGATCTGGAAAGCTTGGATGCCGTGCTGGAAGCGGGCATTGCGGGCGACCGCGAAGAGATGATGGAGGTGCTGATCGACCCCCTGCAGCTGGAGGCCTACAACGTCACAGCGGGCGAATTGATCACGACGGTGCGCAACAACAACGTGCTGGTGGCCACCGGCGATGTGGACAGCCCAAGCGGGTCTTTTGGCGTCAAGATGCGGTCGTCCTTCAAGACCACGGAAGATATTTATTCCCTGCCGATCAAGACCAACGGTGATCGGGTGATCACGCTGGGCGATCTGGCCGATATCAATCTGACCTTCGAAGACATCGCCGGCACGGCGCGATTTGATGGAGAACCCACCGTTGCCCTGCAGGTGGTCAAGCGCAAGGGCTACAACATCATCGACACAGCCGCCTTGATCAAAGAAACGGTCGCCGCGTCCGAGGAGGAATGGCCCGATGGGCTGCGCGCGGCCGTCACGCTCGACACCTCTATCGATCAGTCCCGGGTGATCGACGGGATGGTGCGTCAGCTGGAAGGCTCGGTTCTGACCGCCATCGCGCTGGTGATGATTGTGACGCTGGCCGCGCTTGGCATTCGACCTGCGCTGCTGGTGGGATTTGCGATCCCAACCTCGTTCCTCTTGTGCTTTGCTCTGCTGGCGATCATGGGCGTGGCAATATCCAATATCGTGATGTTTGGTCTGATCCTTGCCGTGGGAATGCTGGTGGATGGGGCCATCGTGGTGGTCGAATACGCCGATAAGAAAATCGCAGAAGGCGAGGGTGCGATGCGGGCCTATGTCAGTGCGGCCAAGCGCATGTTCTGGCCTGTTGTCAGCTCCACTGCGACGACGCTTTGCGCCTTCCTGCCCATGCTCTTCTGGCCGGGGGTGCCGGGGCAGTTCATGAAGATGCTCCCCTTCACGCTGATTTTCGTGCTCTCTGCCTCGCTTCTGGTGGCGCTGGTCTATCTGCCGGTGATGGGCGGCGTGACGGGCCGCCTCGAACGCTGGTTGGGTGATCGCATCACCGGCCTCGCCTCAGGATATTGGGTTTGGCATCTGGGTGCCTTCGTGCTGGGCGCGCTGGCTCTGGCCGTTGGCGGGGCGCTGGTGCCCGCCCTTCTGGGTGCGGTAAGCGGTCGGTTCGGTGCAATGGACGGCGTTGATATTCTGGGTTCGGTCATCCCCACCCTGATCACTGTTTTTGCCATGATCCTGGTCACCATTGCCCTTGCGGCGCTTGCGCTTGCGGGCACGATCACAGCGCTCGTTGCGCTGATGGCCGTCTTCAAACGCGTCGGACTGCTTTTTGGCGGCCTCAAGAAGCGCATGCTGCCGGAGCGCCCGGCAAAAGTACAAACCGGCCATCAACGCACGCTCTTTGGTCGGTTCATCCACTTTATCGCCGCCAACCCGATCGCGCCGGTTCTGTCTATCTGCGCGGTGTTTGTGTTTGTGGGCACGGTGGCAATGTATTTTGCCAACAACAACCGGGGCGTGGAATTCTTTGTCGACAGTGAACCCGAGAACGCGCTGGCCTATGTGCTGGGGCGCGGCAACCTGTCCATTGAACAAAAAGACGACCTTGTCCGCCAGGTGGAAGACGTGGTGCGTGCTCACCCCAACGTACAGTCGGTGTTTGCCTTCGCGGGTGAGGGCGGGCTGAACAACAATACCGGCGGGCTTGATCCGCCCATCGATACAATCGGGCAGGTGCAGTTCGAATTGATCAACTGGGAAGACCGCCCGCAGCAGTTGGAGACGTGGTTTACCATTCCCCTGATTGACTATGAGGTTCAAAGGTCCGTCACCGCGACGCAGGCCGAAGGTCGCCGCACGATTGATGAATTGACGGCGGCTGCAGCGCTGATCCCGGGCGTCCGGGTAGAGGTTGTTGCCGTCGATCAGGGCCCGGCAGCGGCAAAGCCCGTGCATTTGCGTCTGACCAGCAATGACCCGGACGCGCTTTATGCCTTCACCGAGGAGACACGCGCAAAATTTGATGAAACCCCCGGCATGATCAAAATTCAGGACACTCTGCCCTTGCCCGTCATCGATTGGGAAGTGGATGTGGATGTGGCCGCCGCGGGGCGCTTTGGCGCGGATACCAACACTGTGGGCGCGATGGTGCAGCTGGTCACGCGGGGTATTCTGCTCAGCTTCATGCGGGTGCCCACGTCGGAGGAAGAGATCGAAATTCGCGTCCGCCTGCCGGAAAAAGATCGCCTGCTGTCCACGCTCGACACGCTCAAGGTGCGCACCGATATGGGCCTTGTGCCCCTGTCGAACTTTGTGACCGTCATGCCCGTGCGCGGCCGCGATCAGATCGACCGGGTGAACCAGATGCGGTATTTCGATATCAAGGCCGCTGTCGCCTCTGGCCTGACCCGCACCGTGGTGGCCGATGACGGCACACAAGCTGAGGTCACGATCAACCCCAATGAACGGATCGCTTTCCTCACAGAATGGCTGGAGTCAGGTGTGCTGCCCAACAGTGTCAATTACGAATGGACGGGTGATGCAGAGGATCAGGAGGAATCAGGCGCGTTCCTGTCCAAGGCGTTTGCGGGCGCGCTGGGGCTGATGTTCATCATCCTGCTGGCGCAGTTCAATTCGGTTTACAACGCAGTGCTGGTTCTGCTGGCAGTGATTTTGTCGACCACCGGGGTGCTGGTGGGCATGCTGGTGATGCAGCAACCGTTTTCGATCATTATGACCGGGACAGGGATCGTGGCTTTGGCCGGGATCGTGGTGAACAACAACATTGTTCTGATTGACACCTATCAGGAATACAGCCGCTACATGCCGCGCATTGAGGCGATCACCCGCACGGCAGAGGCGCGCATCCGTCCGGTTCTGCTGACCACCAGCACCACCATGGCGGGGCTTGCCCCTATGATGTGCGGCCTCAGCCTCAATTTCGCTGATGGCGGCTATACCGTGGACAGCCCCACCGCGCTTTGGTGGAAACAATTGGCGACGGCGGTGGTTTTCGGCTTGGGTGTGGCCACTGCGCTCACGCTTGTCTTCACGCCGTCGATGCTGGCCATGCGGATCTGGGCCACCACCTACGTCCTTTGGATGGCCAAGCTGTTCGAACGCATGTCGCTGGGCCGCACCAGTGCCGCCGCTCGGGATTGGGCGCTGAGCCGCGAAGCGCGCGCCTCGCGGGAGCGGGAGCTGATCTGGGACGACGAGGCCATGGGTGGGTTTGCCAATGAAACGGGCGATGGCTCCCCCGACTTGGACGACCTCAAGCGCGTGCTGGAAAACCGCGACGGTGGTGGACCGCTGAAGGCGGCGGAATAATTCTCACAGCCAAGTGAAGCGACCACGGCCTGACCATGTGATACCCATGTGCGACAGCTTACGAAAGGCACGGGGGCCATGAAGAAGAAACGCAACAAGCCTCAAAAGCGCAGCAAAGCCAAGTCAGCCCCGGGTGCCTCTGAGCGCAATCCGGATCGCCGCTCCTTTCTGGCGCGCTCCGGGAAATGGATGATCGGGGTGGCGCTATTGGGCGGCGGCGCGGGGTTTGCCATAAGCGCCGTGCGGGCCACTGCGCGCGAGCAGGATCTCAGCCGTGTGGGGCAGGGCGTTCCCTCGGTGGTCCAAATCCACGACCCCGGCTGCGCTCTTTGCACGGCGCTGCAGAAGGAAGCGCGGCGGGCTATGAAAGGCATTGATCCCGCAACGCTGACCTATGTGGTGGCCAACCTGAAAACTGATGAGGGGCGCGATTTCGCCAACCGGCACCGGCAGCCTCATGTCACGCTCATGTTGCTGGATCCCGGTGGAACACCTGTTCAGGTTCTAAACGGGCCGCAGGACGCCGATGATCTTCGCGCGCTCTTTAGAGCCCATGTCGCGGCCTATCGATGACACAGTCCTGCGCCACCACGGGGAAGACCGCAAAATCCTGATCTGAATTCGATGCGCCCTGCGCGATCAGATCGCTTGGGCGGCCATTGGGAAGATGTCACGCAGCATCGTGTAGGCAAAAAGCGCAGCACCGAGCGGCGGCACGTAAAGCGCCATTGACAAGGCCAGCGTGTGGATCGTCAGACGCATAGGATCGGAGGATTGCGTTTCCGCCAAGACCTTTGCAGCGTTCTGTTCGGCCAGCGCTTCTTCCGCCTTGTCAAATTCAAACTTCGAATAGCCCGCGCGGGCTCTGTCAGACATATCCGCGCTATGAGCCCAAGGCGGCACCATGGTTTCGACCATCTCCGCATAGAGATCTTCTTCCTCCTCACGGATGATGTCCGCGATGGTGTCGGCCAAGTCGGCTTCATCGGGCAGATCATGGGCCTGATCACCCACCTCAGCGCCCAGAAGCTCATTGAGCGTGTCGATCAATTCTGGCGTGATCGGTTCATTGGCCTCCCCGCGCAGCACAGCTGTGGCGGGCATGAATGCATGGGACCGGTCCAGAATGCGATCGGCCAGAAACTCGTATGACGATGGTTCGATCTTGGACATGTCCTCACCGGGCGCGGAACCGATCACCATGATGACGTGCCAAGGATGGCCTTTGCCCATTGAGGGCAACCACCCACCCAATCGCCACACGCACGTAATCGCGGTCAATGAAGGCCAGATCAGCGCGTTCCCATGTCAGGCTGCGTGTGGCAGAATCCACCATCTCGAATGCGAGGTCAAAATCCTCGACATAGTCTTCGAAGGGCACCTTGGGGCACGCCTTGAATTCCATTGCGACGACGGATCCGTAAACTTGCGCGTTCATCTGTCTGCTGCCTTCATGATTTGTCTCACCTCACTTTATGCGTGCAAAAACAGGAGGTTCTTGGGGCAAATTAGGGCAAATTTAAGGTTAATTGCATGGATCTGTCCTGTAATTGTGGCGCGCACAGCCGGATGAAGCGCAGCAGCTAAGTGGCGTTTCGGTTGTCCTTGGGGCGCGGAATTTTAAATTTAAAAACAATTGGTTGCGCGCCGTTTCTACTCTTTTTCGGGTTGGCGGCTCCGAATTTTTACCTACTTCACGGATCCGAAAAACAAAAAGGGCGCCCGCAAGCGCCCTTTTCTTCATCAAATTTGCGGTCTGCTGATCAGCAGCTGTAGTACATCTGGAATTCAACCGGATGCGGTGTGTGCTCATAGGCTTCGATCTCTTCCATCTTGAGTTCGATATAGCCGTCGATCTGGTCCTTGTTGAACACGTCGCCCGCCAGCAGGAACTCGTGATCGGCCTGCAGTTCTTCGATGGCTTCGCGAAGGGAGCCACATACAGTCGGGATACCTTCCAGCTCTTCTGCCGGCAGATCGTAGAGGTTCTTGTCCATCGCCTCACCCGGATCGATCTTGTTGTTGATACCGTCCAGACCGGCCATCAAGAGCGCCGCAAAGCACAAATAGGGGTTGGCGGAAGGATCGGGGAAGCGGGCCTCGACGCGCTTGGCCTTCGGGCTTTCCGTCCACGGGATCCGCACGCAACCAGACCGGTTACGGGCAGAGTAGGCGCGCAGCACGGGCGCTTCAAAGCCCGGGATCAGACGCTTGTAGCT
>JBCCCZ010000079.1:0-13363 GCA_039033255.1 Pseudomonadota bacterium | reverse complement strand
TGAACATGGCGCGCATGCCTTTGTGTTCCTCACCGATCAGGAATCCTGTGGCCTCGTCATAGTTCATCACACAGGTGGAGTTCCCATGGATGCCCATCTTTTCTTCGATGCTGCCGACGGAGACGCCGTTGCGAGGCCCGAGTGAGCCATCCTCGTTCACGTTGAACTTGGGCACGATGAAGAGGGACACGCCCTTGATGCCTTCGGGGCCGCCGGGGATCTTGGCCAGCACCAGGTGAATGATGTTGTCGGCCATGTCGTGTTCACCGGCGGAGATGAAGATCTTCTGACCGGAGACTTTGTAGCTGCCATCGCCCTGCGGCACGGCCTTGGTGCGCATCAGACCCAGATCGGTGCCGCAATGGGGCTCCGTCAGGTTCATCGTGCCGGTCCACTCGCAGGCGGCCATCTTGGGCAGATAGGTGTTCTTTTGCTCGTCCGAGCCATGCGCGAGAATGGCCGATGCCGCCCCATGGGTCAGACCCTGATACATGGTGAAGGCCTGGTTGGCGGCGGAGAACACCTCGCCCACGGCCGTGCCCAGCACAACGGGCATGCCCTGACCACCGTATTCTTCCGGCAGGTCAAGCCCCGGCCAACCGCCCTCGCGAACCTCGTCAAAGGCAGCCTTGAAACCGGCGGGCGTGCGGACGACGCCGTTTTCCAGATGACACCCTTCGGTGTCGCCCACCACATTGAGCGGTGCGATCACTTCGGAGGCCAGCTTGCCGGCCTCTTCCAGCACGGCGGAGGTGAAATCAGCCTCCAGATCGGCATAGCCTGGCACGTCGGTCTCGGAAATCTTCAGCACCTCATGCAGCACGAATTGCATGTCTTTGGTGGGGGCTGTGTAGCTTGGCATCGTTTAATTCCTCAATCTGTCTGTTGGGGTCTTGTCTTGTGGGGTTATTCGGCGGCCCGTTTGGCCGCGCGGATGGAGGCGATCATCTTCTCGCCCCACTTCATCTGTTCCTGAAGCTCTGCGATGGCTTCATTGATATCGTCGCGCTGACGTTCCAGATCAGCGAGGCGGCGCTGGGCCAGTTCATAGGTCTGGGTCAGCTGTTCCTGCTGCTGGTCGCCGCGGTAATACAGTTCCAGCAACTGGCGGATTTCTTCGAGCGAGAAGCCAAAGCGCTTGCCGCGCAGAATAAGCTTCAGCCGCGCGCGATCAGAGCGCGTGAACAGGCGTTTTTGACCATCGCGGATCGGGAACAGAAGTTCCTTGGCCTCATAAAAGCGCAGGGTGCGAGGCGTCACATCGAAAGCATCGCACATCTGACGAATGGTCATCGTGTCCTTGGTATCTCTAGGCACGGCGTCTCGGGGTGTGTCATGGTCGGTCATGGCGATTTCCTGGCGTGATACGTTGTATCGAAGCTGTGGGTCACGGACATGTCTTACAACAGGCATATACGTTGACGTACCCCCGACGTTACGTAACTTTCAGTGTTTACGTAAGATAAGCGTAGGTCAACTAAATGTGAGACCCTGTCGTATAGGCGACGTCGTGCCGAAACGACTGGGATCCGGTACATGCGAAGGGGCAGGGCGCGCGGGTTGATTTGGCGCGGCGGACTTAGCGTCCCGACCACCGCAAGTTTTCGCCCGTTTATCCTTGACTTTAAAACGCGATCCCCGGATAAGCGCGCTCTCAAGCCCCGCAGGGGGCGTATAGGTATCGCCCGAATGGGCACGCCGTCCGAGGTGGGGCAAGCCCCGCAAACGCCTGAAAAGGGACCGAAGGACGCGGAAGCGAAAAGGATAGACACATGTTTGCGGTCCTCAAGACCGGTGGCAAGCAATACAAGGTCCAGTCGGGCGATACGCTCCGCGTGGAAAAGCTTGCAGCAGATGCCGGTGAAAAAGTTCAATTCAACGAAGTTTTGATGCTGGGCGGTGACAAGCCCGTCCTCGGTGCTCCGTTTGTCGATGGCGCGGCTGTTCAGGCCGAAGTCGTTGATCAGATCAAGGGTGACAAGGTCATCCACTTCGTCAAGCGCCGCCGCAAGCACGGCTCTCAGCGCACCAAAGGGCACCGTCAGCAACTGACGCTGCTGCGCGTGACGGACATCCTCGAAAAGGGTGGTGACAAGTCCGGCGTGAAGGCGGCTGTAGGCGCGGGTTCCGTGGCAGCGGTTGTTGCGGCAGCGGCCGAGAAGAAGCCCGCCAAGAAAGCGGCGCCCAAAGCGGAACCGAAGGCCGAAAAGCCTCAGGAAGCCAAAAAGGCCGAGAAAAAGCCCGCCGCCAAGAAAGCGGACGCGGCTGGCGATGACCTCAAGCAGCTGTCGGGCGTCGGTCCCGCGCTGGAGAAGAAACTGCACGAGGCGGGCGTGACCACCTTCGCGCAGGTCGCCGCGTGGACAGAAGACGATGTGGCTGCTATGGACGAGAAACTGTCGTTCAAAGGCCGGATCGAGCGTGAAGGCTGGATCGAACAAGCCAAAAAGCTGGCTAAGGGCTAAGGAGAGACCAAATGGCACATAAAAAAGCAGGCGGTTCATCCCGGAACGGACGCGACTCAGCGGGTCGTCGTCTTGGCGTGAAGAAATACGGCGGTCAGGCTGTCATCGCGGGCAACATCATCGTGCGCCAGCGCGGCAACAAGTTCTGGCCGGGTGAAGGCGTGGGCCAGGGCAAAGACCACACGCTCTTTGCGCTGACAGAAGGCGCCGTCAAATTCCACAAAGGCCTCAAAGGCCGCACATTCATTTCGGTCCTCCCAGCGGCGGAGGCCGCGGAGTAAGCCGACCGAAAGGGTTTTGTGAAAAAAATCAGGGGGATCGGCAAACGCCGGTCCCCTCTTGGTTTTGGAGCCTCGTCATGGAACATGTCATCAGCACGGATCGCTTGACCCTTCGCCCGCCTGTGGACGCAGACGGGGCTGCGGTCGTGAAGGCTCTCAATGACTTCGATGTGGCCAAGTGGCTGGCCAACGCGCCCTATCCGTTCAAGACAAGCGATCTTTGCCTCAGTTTCCCCGATGGCACGACGCTCTGGCCACATATGGCCGCGATTGACCACGATGGTGAGATGATTGGCATGGTCAGCATGGAACCTGATCTGGGCTTCTGGCTGCGCCGAAGCGCCTGGGGCGAGGGTTTCGCGACAGAGGCTGCCCACGCCATGTGCGCGGCCGCTTTTGACAGAGGAACAGACACCATCGCATCAGGGTATTTCGAAGGCAACGCGGGCTCCGAGGGCGTTCTGACCAAGCTCGGCTTTCAATATCTTGGCGAACGCCAGCACTGGTGCGAACCACGGCAGGAACATCTGCCCCATCATGACATGTGGCTGGACCGCAGCGATTGGGACGCGGCACGCGTCTGACGAAATTACGCGCAAATGGGAGGAGGACCCCATGAAAATCGAAAACATCACAGGGCAACCCGTCATCGAGACGGACCGTTTTACCCTGCGCCCGGTTCAGGCCTCGGATGCCGGTCTCATCACGCTTTACGCGGGTGATGAGCGTGTGGCGCGGATGACGACGTCAATCCCGCATCCCATGCCGCCCGGCGCGGCAGACGCCTTTGTTGAACGCACGCAGGCCACGGATCGCTCCGAGGATGTGTGGGTCATCGATTGCAGCCCTTCGGGCGGATCGCAGATGGTGGGCCTTATCGGTATGGAACGCATGGATCGCGACCAGTCCGAGGTGGGATATTGGATCGCACCGGCCTTCTGGAACAGCGGTATTGCATCCGAGGCCGTGTCGGCCATCATCAAAGCCAACCCACAGCAGGCAGGCGTCATTTTCGCTTCCGTCTTCCAAGACAATCCCGCCTCGGCCCGCGTGCTGACAAATTGCGGGTTCGCCTATCTGGGCGATGCCGAAAGTTTCTCTGTTGCGCGCGATGCCAATGTTCGCACCTGGACCTACAGTTTGAAACTGGGATGATCGGATGTCGGCGCAGGTGCCCACACTCGCAACTCACCGTTTGACCCTGCGCCCGGTGGACCGTTCGGATGCGGATGATATTGTCCGCATTGTCGGCGATTTTGAGGTGTCCAAATGGCTGGTGCCTGTCCCGCACCCTTATGAAAAGTCCGATGCGGATGACTTCATCACGTCGGTGCAGTCTGGATCCCAGGGATGTGTCTGGGTGATCGAAGAAGACGCCGCATTGATCGGTATGATCGGGCTCGACCCCGGATTGGGGTATTGGTTGTCGCCCGAACGTTGGGGGCAAGGGCTGATGTCCGAGGCGGCGCATGCTGTACTGTCCAATCATTTCGACCACAGCCACGGTGACACCCTGCGTTCTGAGTATTTTCTGGGCAATGAGGGGTCGCGCCGCGTTCTGGAGAACATGGGATTTCAGGATCGAGGCGCAAAGACATCCTTCAGTGCCGCACAAGGTACAGAAGTCCCATCCCGGCGGATGGAGCTGACGCGACAGGCTTGGTCTGCCTTGATGGTCGAACAGGAATAAAGTAACGCCTGCTGCACGGGTCCCAGAAAGGCCAAGTCATGAAATTCCTTGATCTCGCAAAGGTCTATATCCGGTCCGGTTCGGGCGGCGGGGGCTGTATCAGCTTCCGGCGGGAGAAGTATATCGAATATGGCGGGCCGGATGGGGGCGACGGCGGCAAAGGCGGGTCTGTCTGGGCCGAAGCGGTTGAAGGGCTGAACACGCTCATCGACTTCCGCTACCAGCAGCATTTCTTCGCCAAGAACGGCCAGCCCGGCATGGGGCGGCAGCGCACGGGCAAGGATGGCGATGACATTCTTCTCAAGGTGCCAGTAGGCACGGAAATCCTCGATGAGGATCAGGAAACGGTGATCGCGGACCTCACCGAAGTCGGCGAGCGGATCCAGCTGGCTCGCGGCGGCAATGGCGGTTTTGGCAATCTGCATTTCAAAACCTCCACCAACCAGGCCCCGCGCCGGTCGAACCCGGGCCAGCCGGGCATTGACCGCACGATCTGGCTGCGGCTGAAGCTGATTGCCGATGTGGGGCTTTTGGGCCTGCCCAATGCGGGCAAATCCACCTTTCTGGCGGCGACGTCAAACGCACGTCCCAAGATCGCCGATTATCCCTTCACCACGCTGCATCCCAATCTGGGCGTGGTGGGCGTGGATGACACCGAGTTCGTGGTGGCCGACATTCCGGGCCTGATCGATGGCGCATCCGAGGGCAGGGGCCTTGGGGATCTCTTCCTCGGTCATGTGGAGCGGTGTTCGGTGCTGCTTCATCTGGTCGATGGCACGTCCGGCACGCTCGATGATGACTACCGCACCATCATTCGGGAGTTGGAGGCCTACGGTGGCGCGCTGGCCGACAAGCCGCGCGTGACTGTTCTGAACAAGATCGACGCGCTCGATGACGAAGAACGCGCCTTCCTGCGCGAAGAGCTGGAGGCCGTGGTCGGCACGCCCGTGATGATGATGTCCGGTGTGTCCCGCGAAGGGGTGACGGATGTGCTGCGGGCCGTGCGCGATGAGATGCGGGCTGTCCGGGACAGTGAGAACGCCAAAACCATGCAGGCCGAACCATGGCGACCTTGAAAGATGCGCTCCGAAACTCAAAGCGCATTGTGGTGAAAATCGGCTCGGCGCTTCTGGTGGATAAAGCCACGGGCGCGTTGCGGGCGGACTGGCTGCAAGCGCTGGCTGATGACGTGTCGCAATTGCGCAGGCGCGGGGCGGACGTCATCCTTGTCTCGTCCGGGTCCATCGCCTTGGGCCGGGCCGCCTTGGGCCTGCCCGGCACCGACCTGACGCTCGAACAATCCCAGGCCGCTGCGGCCGTGGGCCAGATCCAGCTCGCCCATGCCTATGATGGCGCGCTGGCAGAACACGGGCTGCGCGCCGCTCAGGTCCTTGTGACACTGGAAGACAGCGCCGATCGCCGTCGCTACCTCAATTCCCGCGCCACGCTGGATCAGTTGCTGACGCTGGGCACGGTTCCTATCGTGAATGAAAACGACACGGTCGCCACCGATGAAATCCGCTATGGCGACAATGATCGCCTCGCCGCGCAGGTGGCCGTGACGGCGGGCGCCGATCTGTTGATTCTGCTCAGCGATGTGGACGGGCTTTATTCTGCGAACCCAGCGGAGGACAGGGCCGCCCGACGTCTCGAACGCGTAGACGATATCACGCCTGAGATCGAAGCGATGGCAGGTGATGCGGGCTCGGGCCTGTCGAAAGGCGGGATGAAGACCAAGATCATGGCCGCCAAAACGGCAACAGCGGCGGGTTGTGACATGGTCATCACGGAAGGTTCGGTCCTCAACCCGTTGGAAAAGCTGACAAATGGCGCGCCATCCACATGGTTTTCCGCGCAGGGTGATCCGCGACAGAAGCGCAAACAGTGGATCGCTTCCATGAAGCCCAAAGGCCGCGTGCACGTGGATGCGGGCGCTGAAAAGGCGTTGATCGGAGGGGGGTCGCTGCTTCCTGCGGGGGTCAGTCGCGTGGATGGCGGCTTCATGCGCGGTGATATGGTTGAGGTCATCTCCGACAGCGGACATGTTCTGGGCCAGGGCCTCGCGCGTTACGACGCCACGGATGCCGCCTTAATTAAGGGGCTGAAAACGAAAGAAATTGAAGGGGTTCTGGGCTATCCTTCACGTGGCCCGCTCATTCACCGCGACGATCTGGTGTTCTGATTTGGATTTGATAGGCTAATAGAATGAAAGACCTAGACGACATCCCCGCCCTGATGGCCGAGATCGGCACCCGCGCCAAAGCGGCGGCAACCGCGCTGGCCACCGTCAGCGCAGAGGCCAAGACCCAAGCGCTCAACGGCGCTGCAGATGCGATCATGGCTGCCGAGGCGGATATCATTGCCGCTAACGCGCGCGACATGGAATTTGGCCGCGAAAAGGGCCTGTCCGGCGCAATGCTGGATCGGCTTTTGCTGACCCCGGACCGGGTTGCCGCCATGGCCGATGGCCTGCGGGCCGTGGCCGCGCAGACCGACCCGGTTGGGGAAGTGATCGCGGAATGGACCCAACCCTCGGGCCTGCATATCCGTCGCGTGCGCACGCCTTTGGGCGTTGTGGGGGTGATCTATGAAAGCCGCCCCAATGTGACCGCGGATGCTGGCGCGCTGTGCCTCAAATCCGGCAATGCCGTGATCCTGCGCGGCGGATCGGAAAGCTTTCATTCGTCTCAGGCGATCCATGCCGCGCTGGTGGCGGGATTAAAATCGGCAGGTCTTCCCGAAGCCGCAATTCAACTTATCCCCACCCGCGACCGCGCCGCCGTGCGTGAGTTGCTGACCATGACGGAGCATGTGGATGTGATTGTGCCTCGGGGTGGCAAGGGCCTTGTGGGCCTTGTGCAGCGAGAGGCGCGCGTGCCGGTCTTTGCACATCTCGAAGGCATTGTGCATATCTATGTCGATAAATCTGCCGATCTTGAAAAAACCCGCCGCGTGGTGATGAACGCCAAAACCCGGCGGACGGGGATCTGTGGCGCGGCGGAATGCCTTATCTTTCACGCTGATATTGCTGATAGTATTGGGAAAATCGTCATCGAGGATCTGATAACAGCCGGAGTTGAGCTGCGTGCGGATGAGGCGCTGCAGGCCATCCCAGGCACCATTTCAGCCAGGCCAGAAGACTGGGGAAAGGAATTCCTCGACAGCATTATCGCGGCCCGCGTGGTGCCTGACATGGATACCGCCATCGCGCATATCCGCGCGCATCATTCCCAGCACACCGACTGCATCATGACCGAGGATGACGCGGCCGCCGACACGTTCTTTGCCCAGCTCGACAGCGCGATTTTAATGCGCAACGCCTCCACCCAGTTTGCCGATGGCGGTGAGTTTGGCATGGGCGCCGAAATCGGCATCGCCACGGGCAAAATGCATGCCCGGGGCCCCGTGGGCGCGGCGCAGCTGACCAGTTTCAAGTATCTGGTGGTGGGCGACGGAACCGTTCGCGGCTAGAATTTCATCGTCAAAACATCCCCGTCCGTCGACATGTAGAGCGCGCGGCCCATTTTGCGCAGAACCTCTGGCAGGATCGCGAATTGCACGGCTGCGGGCGCGATGGAGATATCTGTTTCGGGCAAGACATTCGCTGTTTGATGCAACACATCCCAGGGCGCCGTATTTAACATTAACTTCGGTCCCTTAGCATCAATAATAAAATCATTTTCTTCAACCATCACGTCAATTCGTCCGCCCGCTCCAAGCGCAGCTTCGGCGCACATGATGGTCAGCAAAGCCGCTTTCGCCTCTGCCCGGGACAGATCTTTGTGCACATGCCAATGCACCGCGATCCGGTCGCTTAGAAACACACCGCGCAGGATGGTTGAGATTTCATCACTGCGCACGATGTGACCTGCATCAACCGGCCCGGTGTCGCCAAAAGCCAGCCGGTAATACTTGATCCGCGCCGCGGCGCTTTGCGCGCTTTGGTTCACCAGATCCGCCTCTGGCCCTTGCGGCAACCCGGCAAGTTCCATCAGTTCAAGGCCATTGGTCACCGCGCCGATCGGGCTGATCAGGTCGTGGCAAATCCGTGAGCCGATCAATCCGGCCAATTTGTCATCAAGTGTTGTCAATCTGTTATCTCCTTGCTCGCATAGCAACCAACCGGACCCTTGGAACGTTACCCGCGGATTTGACTGGCTTTGCTGCGTCAGAAATAAACCATGGACAGAGTCACCAGATCATTAACACACGTTTAAGTTGTTTACCACTCTTAAAGGGATAGCAACGTTGAATTGCGTGGCCTGCGCGCATAGAAGGCGGCGATGACCAAAAAGGCAGTCAAAACACTGAACAAGGCCGTCGCTTCGGATCGGTTTGCTGTCAGGTTGGCGGCAAATGCCGCCGATCTGCGCGCGGCGCAGAAGCTGCGCTACGACGTTTTTGTGCGAGAACTTGGCGGTGACGGCCCATTGGTGGATCACGACGCAGGGCTGGAGCAGGACCGCTTTGATCCGCATTTCGATCATCTGCTGTTGATTGACCGGGATGCAGGCGATGCGGTCGTGGGGGCGTATCGCCTTTTGCTGGGCGAAAAACGGGCGTCTGTCGGGCAGTTCTACACTGAAGATGAATATGATCTTGAGGTGCTGCATCGCTCTGGACGCCGGTTGCTGGAACTGGGCCGGTCCTGCCTTGCGCCGGATTATCGCGGTGGGGAAGGCATGTATCATCTTTTCAGCGGCCTTGCCCGCTATGTCACGGAAAACAAGGTGGATATCCTGTTTGGTGTGGCCTCTTTTCACGGCACGGATCCCGAGGCCCTGGCCGAACCGCTGTCACTTCTGCACCACCGCCATCTGGCGCCTGAGCCGCTGCGCGTGCGGGCGCGGAAGGCGCATTATCACTCCATGAACCTGCGGCCGGAGGCGGAGATTGATCGGCGCGCGGCCATGTTGCAGGTGCCGGCACTGCTTAAGGCCTATCTGCGCCTGGGTGGTTTCGTGGGAGATGGTGCCTTTGTGGATCACGCGTTCAACACCACGGATATCTGTTTGGTGATGGACACCAAACGCATGAATGAGGCGCAAAAATCCATTTATACCAAGGATGTTACAGCGTGACATTCACCTGGTCGCCGAAGGATGTACCGCCTGAGGTGAAGATCACGCCCATTGGCTGGGCGCTGGTGGTGCTACGAGGGGTGCCGCTGGTTCTGGTTTTGCTAACCGGCGTGGTCATGATGGGCGTGCTGCGCGTTGTGGAACGCCCTTTTCACGGCATGGCTCGACCCTGGACGCCAGGGATCACCGTTGTGGTCTGCAGGATCTGCCTGGCCATTCTCGGCCTCAAGCGGAGTGTTGAGGGCCATATCATGGGCCATCCGGGAGGCCTTGTGGCGAACCATTCATCCTGGCTCGATATTTTCACGCTGAATGCCGTGACGCCGCTTTACTTCGTGTCAAAATCAGAGGTGGCTGGCTGGCCGGGCATTGGTCTATTGGCGAAGATCACCGGCACGGTCTTTATCGCCCGCGATCGCGCTCAGGCCCGCGCGCAGCGGGATGTTTTTGAGGACCGGCTGCTGGTGGGGCATCGGCTGCTCTTTTTTCCGGAAGGTACGTCCACCGATAATTTCCGAGTTTTGTCTTTCAAATCAACGCTCTTTGAGGCGTTTTTCAGTCAGAATTTGCGCAATAAACTCTACATTCAACCGATCAGCATCATCTATACCGCGCCTGAAGGCCAAGATGCACGGTTTTACGGCTGGTGGGGCGATATGGATTTCGGGCCGCACGCTCTCATCCTCTTGGCGCAGCCGCGCGGTGGGTCGGTGAAGGTGATCTGTCACCCGCCCATGCCCGTGCGGGATATGGCGGATCGCAAGGCGATGGCCGCGGCCACGGAAACCGCCGTGCGGCAGGGCATGCCCGAAGCTCGGCAAGTGGCGAGTTAACCCATTGCCGTTTTGACAGCGCTCAAAGCCTCCACCGGGTCATCGGTTCCCCAAATCTCAACTCCAATGCCGAAAAAATCAGTGATGTCAGAGAGTTGTGCGATGGTGCTCGCGTCAATCGCGCCTTCGGCAACGACCGGCACTTCGATCATCTCGCTCCACCAGGCGAAGAGATCGGCTTCCGCCTGACGGCCATCGCCCAAGGCGCTGACGCCTGCGGGGCCGAAACTGATGTAATCGGCGCCGGCTTCCCCGGCTGAGATACCGTCATGGCGGCTGTTCCCGCAGAAACTTCCGACAATCGCATCCGCACCGAGGGCTTTGCGGGCCGCACGCACCTGTCGCGCGCCATCCAGCAGATGCACGCCATCAAGCCCCAACCGTTCCGCCAGCACAAAATGCGTTTCAATCACCAAGGCGACATCGCGCGCATGGGTCACGTCGCGGCAGGCATCGGCGACACGCGACAGTTCCGCCTCATCATGGGTGGAAAGCGCCAGGCGCACGCAGGCCACATCATGGGCCTGCAGCACAGCATCAAGATCGCCGGGAAAGCGGCTCAATTCGATCTCGGGCGGGGTGATCAGGTAAATCTGTGGTGTGTCAGCATCTTCCATGACCATCCCCTTCGTCATCCTGCCCCTATAACGGCCAGATTGCCCCGCTGTCCATCCGCTCTTTTCATGGGCCAAGAACCCGCCTAAAGCAACGCGGGAAGGAGCCCGCCTCATGCCAACCACGCCCCATCAACCAGTTTTCGTTCTCGTCCGTCCGCAAATGGGGGAAAACATCGGGGCGGCGGCGCGGGCGATGTGGAATTTTGGCCTGGATGCAATGCGCGTGGTGGCCCCGCGCGACGGCTGGCCCAATTCGAAGGCCGTAGCGATGGCGAGCGGGGCGGGGCGGCTTCTGGATGAGGCGCGGCTGTCTGATACCACCGCCGACGCGCTGGCCGATCTTGAGATGGTTTTTGCCACCACGGCGCGACCTCGGGGCCTGACGAAGCCCGTGGTCACGCCAGAGCGTGCGATGCAGATGGCTGCTGAGAAAATCGCGGGCGGCCAACGGGTGGGCGTGCTGTTCGGCCCAGAACGCGCGGGGCTTGAAAATGACGATATCGCCCGCGCCAACGCGATCGTCAACGTGCCGGTGAACCCGGCGTTTCCATCGCTAAATCTGGCCCAATGCGTGCTGCTGACGGCTTATGAATGGCGCCGCGCGACGCAAGAGGCCGCGCCAGAGCGCATGGAAATGGCCCAGGCCGACTGGGCCAACCACGCCGATATCGACAGTTTATCAACGCATTACGAAGAAACGCTCACCCAAGCTGGGTTTTTCTTTCCGCAAACCAAGGCGGCCAATATGAAAACCAATCTGCGAAATATGTGGAGCCGCATGCCTCTCACCCGCGCGGATGTGCAGATGCTGCACGGGGTGCTGCGCCAGATGGTGCGCTGGAAGGACAAATAAAGACGCGGCAGCGTCAATCACGTCCCTTGAAGCGCCCATCGTCCCGCCTTAGTGTCTGGCCACAGGACCGTCAGGATGTCATCCAAGCCATGAGCTCCAAACGCAGTATTTTTGAGGAGGTCTCAAGCGAGGCCGCCACCCGTGCGCAGCCAGCCACCGGCGTGATCGATCAGGGGCGGACGGGATCCCGCGCGCTGGCCCGGGCATGGCTGATCGTGCTCTTTGGGCTTGTGGTGCTGATGATCGTAGTCGGTGGGCTGACGCGGCTCACCGATAGCGGTTTGTCGATCACGGAATGGAATGTGGTGACAGGGGCGATCCCCCCGCTCAACGCCGCTGACTGGCAATCGGAGTTCGACAAATACCGCGCCATCCCGGAATACCAGTTGCAAAACAGGGGGATGAGCCTTGAGGAATTCAAGGTCATCTATTGGTGGGAATGGGGCCACCGCCAGCTGGGCCGCGTGATTGGCCTCGTCTGGGCCGTCGGGTTTTTCGGCTTGCTGGCCACCCGCAAGATGCCCCCCGGTTGGACGGGGCGTTTCTTCCTCATCGGCGTGCTTGGCGGATTGCAGGGGGCGATCGGCTGGTGGATGGTGTCGTCTGGTCTCACCGGTACGATGCTCGATGTGGCAAGTTATCGATTGGCCGTTCATCTGGGGCTGGCTTTCGTGATCCTGGGCTTCATCACCTGGTTCATTCTCAAGATGTCCCGCACGGAACGCGACCTGATGCAGGCGCGCCGCGACGGCGAGCGCCGCATGTTCGCCATGGCCGGTGGCGTGATGCATTTCGTGTTCATTCAGATCCTGCTCGGCGCGCTGGTCGCTGGCATTGATGCGGGCCGGTCCTTCACCGATTGGCCGCTCATGGGCGGGGATTTTGTGCCGATGCAATTCTGGATGCCCGAACTGGGCGCCAGCAATTTCTTCGAAAACGCAGGCTTCGTGCAATTCATCCATCGCAAGTGGGGTTATCTGCTGCTGGCCTACGCGATCTTTGTCTGGTGGCGCAGTCGCCGCAGCGCCCATACCGCCACCCGCCGGGCCTTTAGCGTGATGATGATGGCTCTGATCGCGCAGATGGTGCTGGGCATTGTGACCGTTCTTTACGGCGCGCCGTGGTACATCGCGATTTTCCATCAACTGCTTGCGGTCGCGCTGTGGGTTCTGATCCTGCGCGCCCGCTTCCAAGGCCAGTATCCTGTTACCCAGTCCATCCGAGGTTAATCCATGACAGCTTATGACGCGTTGATGTCCCATGATCGTCAGACACGGGCCTTGGGACAAATCTCTGGGCGGCTCAGCTGGGATCAGGAAACCATGATGCCCCCCGGGGCCACCGACCAACGCGCCGAAGAACAGGGCGCGATGGAGGCGGTGTTGCACGCCCGCCGCACGGATCCTCAGGTGGGCGAATGGCTCGATGCCGCAGAGCCGGAAACAGAGGTGGCCGCCGCCAACATCCGCGAAATCCGGCGCGGGTTCGAACGCGCCTCCAAAGTACCGGCTGATCTGGCCACGGCACTTGCCCGTCTCACCAG
>JBCCCZ010000078.1:0-13371 GCA_039033255.1 Pseudomonadota bacterium | reverse complement strand
GAAGGCCTCTTGCAGCATCTCCGCCACCAGACCGTCCTCTCGAATACCATAATGCGGCATGATCACACCGCCATTGCAGATGAAGAAATTGACGTAGCTGTCGCAAAACTCTTCACCCTCAACACCCGTCTGCAGCTTCCACGCATCGGGCATTTTGATCAGCTTGATCTCGCGCCCCTTGGCATCCACCTGCCCCTCAAGCGCCGCCACATTGGCCTCATGAATATGGCGCCAGTAGTGTTCCTGATCCTCGTCGCTCTGGATCAGCACCACGCCCGGCGCGGCGAATACCGCGACGCCATCCACATGACCGTCGGTTTCCGTCTCTTCCACATTGCCAGGCAGCCAGATCACCTTCTCCGCGCCCAAGGCCTCCATCAGTTCTTCTTCGATCTGATCGCGCGACCAATCCGGGTTGCGGTTTGCATTGGGAAAGCAGCTATCGGTCGTTAAAACCGTGCCTTCGCCATCCACGGAAATCCCGCCCCCTTCGGCAATCAGGCGAGAGGTGAAGCCGGGCACACCCGCCGCCTCACAGATCGCCTCAGCCACGGCATTGTCACCGTCATAGGGATTGTACTTTCCACCCCAGGCGTTGAATTCGAAACAGGACCCGGCCACCTCTCCGGCGGCGTTCTTCAGAAAATTCGGCCCCGCATCCCGCGCCCAACTGTCGTTGATGGGATGGTCGATCAGATCAATGTCCGACCCCAGCAAGTTGCGCGCGCCATCTACATCTTCGGGCCGCACCACCATCGTCAGCGGCTCAAAATCCCGGATCGCGTGGGCCACATCGCGGTAGTTGCTGCGCGTGGCTTCCATATCCGGCCAGACCACGTCGCGACAGGGCCACATCATCCATGTGCGGGCGTGCTCCTCCCATTCGGCGGGCATCGTGTAACCGGCGGCTTTGGGTGTGTCAGTCATCTGCCTTGTCCTCAGCCTGCAATTGCGCTTCCGCCTCTTCCTCGGCCCGTTTCTTTGCCAGATACTCCCGCAAGACCCGCTTGCCGTTCTTCCGTGCCGCGCATGTGTCGCAAGCCGGGGCCACGGCATCCTGCTCGGTCGTGGCGCTACCCTCAGTCTCCGCCATAGCCATACCGGCCAACAAGCAGAATATGAGGGTCAGACGCACCATCATCACTCCGCCGCGATGACCCATTCGGTGGGGTCGGTGGCGAGGTAGTCCTTCAGCGGCCCGACGCTACTTCCCGGATCAATCGCTTCAAGGCGCAAAAACGCGATCGCGGCCACCTCGTGTTCTGTCAGGAAATTCAACCGCTGTTGATCCTCCGCAGGTCCGAGCGCCTCCAACCCTTTGAAATCATCCAGATAGCCGGGGTAGGTTTTGTTCATCCCCGCGATCATTTTTGCCCAGTCCACCTCGGTCGCCTGCGCATCCTCGCGGCCACTTGTCTGCAATTCCGCCACCGATTTCGGCGTCAGCCCGTATTTATGCAGCAAGGGCTCCACCGCCTCTGCCGCATGTCGCTCACACTCCGCCAGCAATTCCAGTTTCTCGCGCACCAGCGGGTCGTCATAGTGCCGCGCGGCCTCGGCGAAATAGGCCTCCCCTTCCACTTCCTCCTCATAATACTGCTTGAGCGTATCGAGGTATTCCTGCGACGGCATGCGGGCCTCCTATTTCCAACGCGCGGGCGCGGGCTCAGCGCCGACATCCACGCGATCATGCATCAAGGGCACGTCGACATCCACATCCGTGTCCAGTTCACGGGCATAGCGGTGCCCGGCATAGACCGCCGCCGCGATGATCGCGGGCGCCTCGGCATCACCGATCCGGGTCAGCGTGAAGGGCAGTGGGTCATCACCAGCATGGGCGAGAATGTCATGGTAAAGCTGATCATTGGGCGCGCGCGACGTCACAAGGACGATGTTGGTCACCGGCACCTGTTTTTGGCCGCCACCATAACCGCATTCGATGGTCGCTTGTTCCCCATCGAAATTGATCAGCGAATGCGCCGTCTCAATCTTGATCCCCATCTTCGTCATATGCGTCCGCACCCGCCACCGTTCAGACGTCTTGCCCGCCCAGCTCGACACGCTGTCCTCTTCGGTCACATAGGTGACTGCGTGGCCTTCCTGCCGGACCCGTTCGGCGATAACGCCGCCCATATAGTAATTGTCCTGATCAAAGACGAGCGTCGGGCCATCGGGCAGTTTGCCATCCATGATGTCGTCTGGGGTAAAGACGCGCAAAGCGGCATCACCTTTCGCGATCTCATAGAAGGTTTCCCCATCAAAACACTGCCGCCGCCAGGTGGAGCCGGTGGCGATGGCCACATGATCGGGCTCCGTGGCGAAGACATCTTGGGCCGTCATACGGCTTTCACGGAAGATGTCGACATTGAGCATCCCCATCAGCGTCTGCTCACGATAATCGCGCACGCGGATATACTCGCTCATCCCCGGCAAAGCCGCCTCTCGCGTGACACGTCCGCCGATCTCACGGCCCGCTTCGGCCAGCATCACCTGATAGCCGCGCTTGCCCAGCGCACGGGCCGCTTCAAGCCCCGCAGGACCGGAACCCACGACCAAGACGGAACCCTCCTCGGGTGTGTCCTGCCGAAATTCAGGATGCCAGCCGCGCCGCCATTCCTCCCCCATCGTGGGGTTCTGGGTGCAGCGGATCGGCACACCGATGCTGTCACCCGAATAGCAGATGTTGCAGCCGATGCATTCGCGGATCTCCTCCAGCCGCCCCTCTTCGATCTTTTTGGGCAGGAACGGATCGGCAATAGAGGGCCGCGCGGCGCCAATGAAATCGGTCACACCGCGCTTGACCTGGCTCACCATCGTGTCGGGCGAGGTGAAGCGCCCCACGGTCACAACGGGCTTTGACGTCTTCGACTTCACCCACTCCATATAGGGCTCCAACACCGCCTCCTTGGTGAAGCGCGACACGCCCATTTCCACCGAGTAATTCGCAATGTTGATGTCCCAGAGATCCGGCAGCTCAGCGAGCATCTCAAACATGTCGCGGCGTTCACCGAAGATCGGCTCACCATCCTCGCCCGCCTCTTCATCGGCTGAAAACCGCACCGCCACGGCGCAGCGATCGCCCACGGCGTCCTTGGTTTCTTCAATCAATTCCCGCACCAGCCGCACGCGGTTTTCCAAGCTGCCACCATATTCGTCACTGCGGTCATTCACCCGAGGGTTCAGGAAGTTCGACAGCAGATAGCCATGGGTCGCGTAGACATAAACCACATCAAACCCCGCCTCCCGCGCCCGCAAAGCCGCGCGGCGGTGCCAGCGGCGGAAGGTCTTGATGTCCTCCTTGTCCATCGCCCGGGTCGCATAGGGTTGCCCGGCCAGATTGGGCATCGCTTTGACATCCATCGACACCAACCGCGTCATCATATTGGCCGACCGCCCACCGCCATACCAAAGCTCCGCCCCCGCGAGCGAGCCATATTCATGTACCGCGTCCGTCATCAGCGTATGGGCACGTACATCGCTGTCATCCCAAAGGGACGCCGACGGGTGCGGCAGGTCATCGGATGTGGGGTGGATCGAATTGTATTCGGTGTTCACCACCGCCCAGCCGCCTTCGGCCTTCACCCCTCGCATCGCGGCCAGGGTGCGCGGGCGCACATATCCCATACCGGTGCAATGGGGCACCTGGTAAAACCGGTTGCGCGCCGTCACCGGCCCGATCTTGACCGGTTCAAACAGGATGTCGTAGCGGGGATCTCTGGGCATTGGTCTTGGCTCCGTTGTCCGTGTCCGGACCTGCGTGGCGCGTCTTGGGCCGCCTAAAAGGACGGCATGTCAAAATGATTGGGAAAGAGCGCGGCGAGGTATGTGTAGACCTGTTTGCGCCCGTCCGAGGCGGTATAGCTTTCGGGATACATCAGGATGTTGAGCGCAATCCCATCGAGCAGCGCCTCCATCGTCAGAGCGACCTGTTTGGCCGGCGGGCAGCTATAGCCGCCATGGTCGATGATGTCCTGGAACAGGCTGGTCGTCATATCCCAGCGTTCATCATCCAGATCATCAATCAGATCGCGATAAATCGCACGACGCTTGCCTTCCCCGAAAAACGCGTACCACACGGCCAGTTTCTTGTGATTGCAGATCACGGGATGGAAATGCGCATCCACCAGCGCCTCCAGCCGTTCCCGCGCGACCGGCCCCACCTCATCGTAAGCCTGCTTGCAGTGGTCATGATATTCCCGCGCGATATGCACGAGCGTTTCTTCAAAGAGCTTCTGTTTGCTCTCAAAATGAAAATTCACGATCCCCAGCGACAAACCAGCCGTTTCCGTCACGGTCGACATCGTGGTGCCCGCAATGCCGTTTTGCGCGATGGATGTGATCGTCGCATCAATCAACTGCTGCCGCCGCACCTCTTTGGATTCGGTGCGCCGTGTCGGCTTTTCTTTCAGCTTGGTGACGTCATTCATGGAAAGCGACCCGCCTGCGTCTTAGTCTGCATCCAGCACGACGACCGCCTCGGGCGACCACCGCAGCCAGACATCATCGCCCTTGGCCCACCGGTCATCATCGCGGGCCACGAATGAATTGGTGGCGGACACGGCGACCGGTTCCGACTTGCCATCAAGCATCACATAGTAATGGCTGCGGTCGCCCATATAGGCGGCCTTGTCCATCTTCGCGGTGACGAAATGACCGTCCTTGGGCGCCTCCTCCAGAAGCTCGAACTTCTCTGGCCGCAGGGCCACCTGCACGGGCGCGCCATCGGGTTTCGTGACCTTTTCCAGGTCGATTGGGATATTGCCCAACCCTTGGGTTTCAATCGCGGCCTCTTTCGATCCGTTCCGTCGCACGGTGCCTTCAAAGAAATTCATGTTGCCGATGAAACTTGCCACTTCGCGCGTCGTGGGCGCTTCATACAGCCCCTCCGGCGTGTCCACCTGCAGCACCTTGCCACCCGACATCACCGCGATGCGATCCGACAGGGTCAATGCCTCTTCCTGATCGTGCGTGACAAAAACAAATGTAATCCCCACCTGTCGTTGCAACGCGCGCAGTTCCAGCTGCATCTGTTCGCGCAGCTGTTTATCCAGCGCGCCCAGCGGTTCATCAAGCAAAAGCACCTTGGGCCGCAGGATCAATGCACGCGCCAGCGCGATCCGCTGACGCTGACCACCCGACAGCTCATTGGCCTTGCGCTGGCCATAGCCCGGCAGCTTGATCAGCTCGAGCATCTCATCGACCATCTCTTTCTTCTTCTCTTTCGAGAGGCGCTGTTTGCGCAACCCGTAAGCGATGTTGTCGGCCACATTCAAATGCGGGAAAATCGCATAGCTCTGGAACACCATGTTCACCGGGCGATGATGCGGCGGCACATCCGCCGAGGGCTGCCCGTCGATCAGGATCTCCCCGTCCGAGGTGCTCTCAAACCCGGCAAGCATCCGCAAAAGCGTGGTCTTGCCACAGCCCGAGGCGCCGAGCAGCGAAAAGAACTCCCCCTGCCCGATATCCATCGACACATCGTCGATGGCCTGAAAGCTGCCGAAATACTTGTTCACATTCCGGATGGAGATGAAGGCGTCATTGGTCATGGCTGCACCTGTTTAATCTTCAAGGCCCACGCGCCCGACACGCTGGGCGATAAACACGAGAAGGAATGAGACAAAGAGGATGAGGGACGACAGTGCCAGCACCGACGGGAATTCCTGCGGGAAGCGCAGCTGACCCCAGATATACATCGGCAGAGTCGGGTCCGTTCCAGTGAGGAAGAACGCCATGATGAACTCATCGAACGAGATGGTGAAGGTCAGCAGAAGGCTCGCCACCACGCCGGGGAAAACCATCGGAAAGGTCACCCGCCAGAAGGTCCACCACCCGTTCTCGCCGAGGTCGGCGGAGGCTTCCTCCATCGACGGATCAAAGCCTTCAAAGCGGGGCAGCAACGTCGCCACCGCGAAGGGCAGACACACGATCAAATGGCCCAGCCCCACGGTGTACAGCGTCAGCGGCACGCCCAGCCGGCTCATCAACACCAGAAGCGCAACACCGAAGATGATCCCGGGGATCACGAGCGGCATCATGATAAAGGTCACCAACGCGCTTTTGCCGGGAATGCGGTACCGCGTGATCGCACGCGCGGCCACCACGCCGAGGATGGTGGATATCGCGGCCACCACAATGCCCACCTTCACCGAATTCCAAAGCGCGGCCCAAACCGCATCGCGCGACCAAAGCTCAACGTACCATTGGAAGGTGAACCCCTGCAGCGGAAACTTCACATAGATGCTGTCATTGAAGCTGAACATCGGGATGAAGAGGACCGGCACATAAAGCACGATCAGAAAGATCACCGCGTAGATTTGCAGCGGCCGGTTGGGCCGCTTGATGTAGGTTCCAGTATCTCGGGCGCTCATGCGATTTTATCCTGTGCTTTGCGGGTCAGGAACAGGAACACCAGCGCAATGGCCGCGATCCAGAGCATCAGCACAATGGACAGGGTCGCGCCCATCGGCCAGTTGTTCACCGGGCCGAACTGAAGCTGAATGAAGTTGCCGATCATTGCCCCGTCCGGGCCACCCAACAGCGCGGGTGTGATGTAATCCCCCGTCGTCGGGATGAAGATCAGGAAGCTTGCCGCGATAATCCCCGGCATCGACAGCGGCAGCGTGATGCGGAAGAACCGCGCCATCGGCCCGTCGCCCAGATCGGTCGCCGCCTCCAGAAGCGATTTGTCGATCTTTTCCAGTGACACATACATCGGAAGGATCGCAAACGCCGCCCACGCATGGGCCAGCGTGATGATCACCGCCGTCTGGGAATAAAGGAGGAAGCTCAGCGGCTCCTCGATGAACCCCAGCGTCATGAAGCCCGAATTGATCACGCCCTCATAGCCCAGAACCACCTTCCACGCGAAGACGCGCAGCAGATAGCTGGTCCAGAAGGGCAGCGTCATCAGGATGATCCACATCATCTTGTTCCGGTGGACGTGGAAGGCCACGTAGTAGGCCATCGGATAACACACCAGGATGGTGGCCACCGTGGCAACGCCGGAAATCCAGAAGGATCTTTGCAACAGCGCATTGAAAATCGGCTCATTCTGGGACCGGACGTAATTGGCCATCGTCAGGGTGGTGTCAAACCCAAACCCGTCGCGTGTCCAAAGGCTCATCGCCACGAGAATGAAGAAAGGAATGATGATCCCGATGGTCAGGATCAGCATGGTGGGCGACATCAGAAGGTAGCCGCGCAGCGACTCTCGCTTGTAAAGCAGCGCCGAAAGCCACGATGTCTTCATCGGCGTTTTATCCGTACGTGCCGCCGTGTCTTTCTGCGTCTGCGAAAGAGATGTATCAGCCATGGGGTGCGTGTCTTTTCGGTCAAGAAACTGAAAAACCCGCCGACATATGCCGGCGGGCTCTTTGTGGTTTGGCTTAGAAGCCCGCTTTGATCTGTTCGAACGTTTCGTTCATGCGGGTTTCCCAATCCTGGCTCATCGGGCGCTGGAAATGACCCGCCGACAGGATTTCATCGGGGTTCTTGCTGAGACCCAGATTCGCCAGATCTTCTTCGGAAAAGTCATCGAAAGACCGGGCATTGGAATGGCCATAGCCGTAATCATTGATCAGGAACTTGCCGCTTTCCACACTGACGAGCGAGGAAATCACGTCATAGGCGCGATCCGGGTTCGGCGCGTCCTTGTGCATCATGACGCCGCACACCCAGGTCAGCGCGCCTTCTTTCGGGGCCGCGAACTTGACTGGCACGCCTTCTGCTTTGAGCAGCGTGGCACTATCATTCCACGTCATCGCCGCGACCATCTCGCCCGAGGCCAGCGCCTGCTGCAGCGTCGTGGTGTCGTCAGTGTAGGTCCGAATGAGCGGACGCTGCTCGCGCATCACGGCGGAAATCTTGGTGAAGGCATCTTCGCTATCAAGGTCGTCGAAATTCACGCCCGCTTTGATCGCGCCACACCACCATGCGTCCCCGCCTGAGCCCAGCGAGCCCAGCTTGTTGGCATAGCGTTTGTCCCACAGCATATCCCAGCTCTCTTCGCCTTCGAGCTCAAAGAGGTCGGTGCGGTAGGTCACAGAGGTCTGACCCCAGTCAAATGGGACCATCCATACGTTACCACCTTCAGCATCGTTGCCGGGCAGGTTCACGAGGCTCGGAATAATGTCGCCAAAACCTTCCACGCGGCTGGTGTCGATGGGCTGGAACAGCCCTGTGCTCGCCCAACGTGGCATGCCAGAATTGCAGGGATGGGCGATATCCACCACGAACCCGCCGCGGATTTTCGTCAGCGCTTCCTCGGATGCCCCGAACACGGAGAAGTCTGGCAATTCGCCATTCTTGGCCTGATAAGGCTGGAAAATATCCGGGATGTCATAGCCACCCCATGTAAAGAAAGTTGCCTGATCGCCTGAGGCGCGGGCCTTCCCTGCGCCAAGCGGCACCGTGGCCGTTGCGACCCCCGCTGCAAGCAGGCTCTTGGTAAAGGCCCGACGGCTCATCTTTCCTTCGCGCATCGCGCCTAGCTGATCCAGTACGTCCATATGCTTGGTTCTCCCTATCGTTGATGGCGCCATTTTTCTTTGATCGGCACCTTTTTGTTGCGCGGCCTGTCCGAGCACAGCCCGGTCATCCAGAAATCTTCGTTTGACTTTCCAGACCCCCGCAGTTCTCATTGAATGATCATTCAATCATTTACGCAGGTCCCGAATCGAGTCAAGCTTTACCCGGATCACCGAGATCACAATGTGATCGGTGCCCAAGACTTAGGCCACCGCATCAAAACCCTAGACCATGCTGCCAAAAGGGCAATGTTTTATGACCGGCGCACACAGGAAAATGGAAACAGCGGCAGCGCCAGCCCACACATCCGGCGATGATCTTGAACCGGCAGAAACATGGCTTGGGGATCACGCGTCTCGGCCACAGCAAATATCACGAAGCGAGGTGTGAACATGACAAGAAAACTAGGACGCCGTGCCGTGTTAGGTGGCCTCACCGCATTAGGAGCAACCCCTCTCATGGCCCAAACGATCCCCACGAACCCCGATGTCGTGATCATCGGCGCAGGCTCTGCCGGACTGTCGGCCGGGCGGGTCCTGCAGCAGGCCGGGGTGTCCTTCGTGATCGTGGAAGCCTCTGACCGCTTGGGCGGGCGGGCGCATACGGAATCGGCGCGTTTGGGGCAGCCCGTCGATATGGGCTGCTCTTGGATCAACGGCGCAAATAACAACCCTTACGCGAAACTGGGCTACGAGAATGGCTTTACGATGGTGGACCATTCGAACGCTGATTCGGATCTTTTCGACATCGACGGCAACCCGGCCACAGGGTCGGATTGGGTGGCCTATGACAACGCCTGGACCGCGATCCTGGATGCTCTGGGTGATGCGGGCCGCGCGGGCAAGGATGTGCCCGCCGCCTCCGTCATCCCCGATGTGCCCTGGGGTGCCAGCGTGCGATCCTGGATGGGGGCGATGGATTACGGCGTGACGCTCGATCAGGTGTCGACAAAATCCTACTGGAATTCCGCCGACGGTCAGCCCAGCTATTTCGTCAAAGAAGGCCTGGGCACACTGGTCGCCACATTGGCCGACGGGCTGCCCATTTCGCTCAACACACCGGTGACGGCGGTGGATTACTCCGGCGATGGCGTGAGCGTGGAAACAGCCAACGGCACGATCCGCGCCAAGGCCTGTCTGGTCACCGTGTCCGTGGGCGTGCTGGCGGCAGAGAAGATCAAGTTCACCCCCACCCTACCGGTCGAAAAGCAAGAGGCCATCAACGACATCCCCATGGGTCTTTTGATGAAAGTCCCGCTCATGTTTGACGGCGCGCGCTTCGATCTTGGGGAAAACAACTGGGTCGCCTACGAACTGCCGGAGGACAAGGCAGGCGAGGGGTGCTTCTTCGTCTCCTGGCCGTGCGGTTGGGATTACTGCATGGGGTTCATCGGCGGCTCCTTTGCCTGGGATCTTTACAGCGAAGGCCAGGACGCCGTGGTGGATTACGCCCTTGGCGAACTTGTCCGCTGTGTGGGCAGCGACGCGCGCAATCGCTTCAAGGGCGGATACGCGACCGACTGGGCGGACAACCCCAACACTTTGGGCGCTTACGGCGCGGTACGACCGGGCAAATACGGTGCTCGCGAGAAACTTGGGCTGCCCCTTCAAGACAAGCTCTTCTTCGGGGGCGAGGCCGTGGGTGGGTCCATTTCCGCCCTCGTCAACGGCGCTTATGAGAGCGGACGCTTCAACGCACAGCAGATCGTCAAAGCACTGGGTTAGGCCATGATCCCCAACGAGCGCCCTGTCATTGCCAATAGCCTCTGGACGGCCACCGCCAACCGCATGCCGGATTTTCCCGCCCTTGAGGGGCACACTAAGACAGATGTGGTCGTTGTGGGCGGCGGCTTCTCCGGCCTTTCGACCGCGCTGCATTTGGCGGAGGCGGGCGTGCAGGTGACCCTGTTGGAAGCCCAGCAACCGGGCTGGGGCGCGTCGGGCCGCAATGGCGGGCAGATCAATGTCGGGTTGAAAGATGCGCCCAGCGTGATCCGCCAGAAATTCGGCGACATGTACGGCCAACGCATGATCGAGATGTCGGGCAAGGCGGGTGATCTGGTCTTCGATCTGATCGAAAAGCACAAGATCGCGTGCGACGCCATCCGCCCCGGTTGGCTCCGCGCCGCGCATACGACGAAAACCCTCGATGACCTGCACGCGCTGGCCCATGAATGGCAGGCCCTCGGCGAAGACGTCCGCCCGCTGGGCCGCGAGGACATGGCGAAACTCACCGGAACAGATGACTATCTGGGCGGGCTGATCGACATGCGCGGGGGCAACCTGCAGCCCTTCAACTATGCGGTGGGTCTGGCGGATGCGGCAGAACGGATGGGTGCGGTGATCCGTGGCGGATCGTCCGTCACACGCATCGAGAAGACAGCGACAGGCCACAGGGTGCATGCGGGCAAGGCGTCTGTCGAAGCCCCACAAGTGATGCTCTGCACCAACGCCTATTCGAAGGTTGATCTGCACGGCCCGCTGGCGAAATCGGTCATCCCTGTGCGGTCTGTGCAGGTGGCCACAAAACCCCTCTCTGACAACATCCGCAAATCCATCTTGCCTGAGCTTCACGCGCTTTCAGACGCCCGGCGGTTGCTGCTTTATTTCCGGCTGGACGCCGAAGGCCGTTTCCTGATGGGCGGGCGCGGCACCTATAGCGATGCCTCCACCCAGCGGCAGTTCGAACGGTTGAAAAACGTGACCGCGCGGCTTTACCCGCAATTGGCGGATGTGGAATGGGACTACGCGTGGGGTGGGTTTGTGGCGCTGACGCGGGATCACTACGCGCATCTGCACGAAATCGTTCCGGGGCTGAAGGCAGGCCTTGGTTATAACGGCCGCGGCGTGGCGATTGCCACAGCGATGGGTCGGGTGCTGGCTCAATGGGCGCAAGGCGCACCGGAAGAAGAGCTGGCCTTCCCGGTCACAACGATCAAACCTTTGCCCTTTTCCTTCGCCCGCGAAACCATGGTGGAGGCAGAGATCCTCCGCCTGCGATTGCTGGATAAACTGGGCATTTGATCCGCCGCTCGTCGCTCCCTCACGGGCGCGCCTCGCCCGCGTCAGGGAATACCGGGCACAACACGACGCAAAAGCTCTTTTGTGTCTTCAAGCGCCTCTGCCCGCGTCAAGGCGTCGGGGCTGAGATGAAGGGTGACCCAGTATCCGTCCGTCATGGTGTCCATCCAATCGGTCATTCGACCCGTCTCTGCGTCATCGGCATCGGGCAACAGTTCGCGCCATAACCCGAGCAGCGCCTCCCTCCGGCGGGTGTCAAAGGCCTCCGCCAGTTCGGCATAGTTCTCTGAAAATCGCAACTCGCCCCAGAAGGCAAACCAGAGCGGCAAGCGGTCGGGCCCACAGGCCTCTTCATGAAAATCCATCTCCAGCACGGCCATCAGCCGGTCCACCGGTTGGCCCGGCGTCTCCAGCGCCGCGCGCCAAAGGGTTTCGTACCGTTGATAGGCATCCCGCAGTGTTTCCGTCAGCAACCCGGCCTTCGATTTGAAATAGAACACGGCCACACCCTGCGACAGCCCGGCCTCCTGCGCCACCGTCGCCAGGGTTGTCTTCGCGAGCCCATTGGCCAGGATCGATCGGCGCGCGGCATCAAGCAACTGCCGTCGGCGCCGATCGGCGTTCTCCTTGCGCTCCTTCCGGGGCTTTTTGACATCGGACATCCTGTTCATCGCGATCCCTTTCTGGTGCGTCATTTCACACATCTGCTGTACAGCATCGTCCAAATTTATTTGAGCGCTCAAAAAAACTTTACAAGAGGCGCGCACCCAACCTATCGTGACGCGACCCTCACATCCCCGACAGGAGCGCCCCATGACACCCCAGGCCAATTCGCCCAGCCCTTCGGACCTGACTGCCTGGGACCGCGATCACAACCTGCACCCATGGGGCGGCATCGGGTCCTGGCGCGAGGATGAGTATCAACGTCTCAACACAGGCGACGGAGTGTATCTGTGGGACAGTGAGGGGCGCAAATTCATCGACGGGCCGGGCGGCATGTGGTGCGTGCAAATCGGCTACGGGCGCGAAGAAATGGCCGACGCGATCGCGGATCAGGTGCGCAAAATGGTCTACGCCTCACCGTGGTCATCCACCTCGGAACCCGCCGCGATACTGGCCCATGAAATCGCCACCGTTCTGATGGAACCGGCGCAATTAATATTGCTGCCAAATCAGATTGGAGCGATTCAACGGTTTTTATCAAAGACGCAAGTGATACAACAAACGCCATTCATATTTTGGGTTCTCAAGAAACGCTAGCGGGCTCAGATGGTTCGCTTGCCTATAATGGGAATGCTTTGATTGATGCGGACATTACATCCAATAACAATTCAGATATTAATTTTGGCGGGGCGGTCGCATTGAATAGTGATCTTGTTTTTGCAAGCGGGAATGGAAATATAAACTTTAATGGGCCGCTAAATGGAGCGCATGACCTGACGCTCAACACCAATGGAAACATAGCCTTTAACGGGAGTGTGGGCGGCAGCGCTGCGCTTAAAGATGTTGAAATTAATAACGCAGGCGATGTTACCAGCACAGCCAGCTTCAAGGCCGGTCATTTGAGAGTTGCCAATGCTTCGGGAACAGCCGACTTCCAAGGAGCAGGCGCGGATATTGCAGGGAATGTTGATATAGATGCGCAGAATATTCGCGGAACCTATAAGGGCAATACAGGACGCTTGAATTCAAATTCAGGAAGTATTCTCGCTAATGCCACCTTTGACACACTTGATATATCTGGGCTGAGTGCTGATCTGAGTGCTGGAAGAATTGGGATGGCAGGGCCGGCAAATCAAGGTATGGCAAACCGTATCCGTAT
>JBCCCZ010000077.1:0-13685 GCA_039033255.1 Pseudomonadota bacterium | reverse complement strand
GCCACATCAACACCATGGCCGAGGCCGTCAAAAACCTGATGGCCGTCTTCCCGACAGATGCGATGAAACCCGGCGATATCTACATGACGAACGACCCCTGGCTCGCCTCCGGTCACCTCAACGATTTCCTGCTCCTCCAACCCGCCTTCCACAAAGGCCGCGTCGTCGGCTTCACCTCCTGCACATCGCACCTCGCCGATTTGGGCGGCAAAGGCATGGGCCCCGAAGGCTCCGACGTCTATGACGAGGGCCTCCTCCTCCCGCCCTGCAAACTGGTCTCCGGAGGCGAACTGAACGCGCTTCTGATGAACATCGTCGCCGCCAATTCCCGCGAACCCATCGCCAACGAAGGCGACATCTACGCCCTCATCGCCTGCTGCGAAACCGGCGTCGCGCGCCTCACCGGCATGATGGAAGAATTCGACATCGACACGCTCGACCCGCTGTCCGACTACATCATCACCACCTCCCGCGACGGCACGATTGCAGCCCTTGCCGACATCCCCAAAGGCACCTTCCACCACACCCTCCAAGTCGATGGCTACGACGCCCCCATCACCCTGAAAGCCACGCTCACCATCGCAGACGATCACATCCTGCTGGATTTCGCAGGCACCTCCGGCTGCTCCGACAAAGGCATCAACGTGCCGCTCAACTACGCCACCGCCTATTCCGTCTTCGCCCTGCGCTGCATCATCGGCTCGGACATCCCCAACAACGCGGGCTCCTTGGAACCCTTCATCGTCACCGGCCCGCCCGGCTGCATCCTCAACGCGCAACCGCCCAGCCCGGTCGCCATGCGCCACTCTATCGGCCAAATGACACCCGATCTCGTCTACGGCTGCCTCTCCCAAGCGCTCCCAGACAAAGTCCCCGCCGAAGGCGCCTCTTGCCTCTACGACGTCCCCCTCCGCCACACGCCCGAAGCCGCCCGCGACGGCGGCCAAACCTTCGCCCTCGAACTGGTCTATAACGGCGGCACCGGCGCACGCCCCACGCTGGATGGCCTCTCCGCCACCGCCTTCCCCTCCGGCGTCTGGGGGAGCCAAGTCGAACCAACCGAGGCGACCGCCCCCATCCGCATCACCCGCCGCGAGCTTCGCCCCGACAGCGGCGGCGCGGGGCAGTACCGCGGCGGCTTGGGCCAGCACATCGAAATGACATCAAGCCACGGCGAAGATTTCCTCGTCTTCCTCGTCTTCCTCTCCGTCGAACGCATTCGCTTCCCCGCCGCCGGTCGCCACGGCGGCGGGCCGGGTGCCAAAGGCCGCATCCGCATTGGTGTAGACGGCGCAGATCTCCCCTCCAAAGGCGAATTCCGCGTGCCGGGCAACAAGCCTATCATCCTGGAAACCCCCGGCGGCGGCGGCTTCGGCGACCCCACCGCCCGCGACACCAACGCCGTGCAACACGACGTCAAAACCGGCCTCGTCTCCTCTGAAGCCGCCAAAATCCTCTACGGTTGGGAAGACCCATGACCAAACCCAATCCCCAAATCGCCGAGATGGCCGCCTACGCGCTCGCCGACCTCTCCGCGCCCGAAGGCAAGCGCCTCATCTCGCTCAGCCAAAACGAAAGCCTCCGCGATCCAAGCCCCCACGCCATCGCCGCCGCCACGAAGGCCATCACGAACGCCCATCTCTACCCCGACCCCGATTGGACGTCCCTGCGTACCGCACTCGCGACCCATCACGGCATAGACGCAGGTGGCATCCTCTTGGGCAGTGGCTCCCTCGACCTCATCGGCTGCATCACCCGCACCTACCTCGCCCCCGGTGACGCCGCCTTCGCCCCAGCCCATGCCTACCCATTCTTCTCCACCGCCACCTGCCTGACCGGCGCGCGGTTCGACACCGCCCCCGAGACCAACCTCCACGCCGATCCCGACACCCTGCTCGCGGCCGTCACGCCTCAGACCAAAATCCTCTTCCTCGCCAACCCCGGCAACCCCACCGGCACCCGCCTCCCCCGCGCCGATATCCTGACCCTGCGCGACGCTCTCCCCTCCCAAATCCTCCTCGTCCTAGACGAAGCCTACGGAGAATTCGCCGACCACCTGAATGAACCCATGTTCGACCTCACCAAAACCTCCAACACCATCATTCTGCGCACTTTTTCAAAAGCCTACGCGCTGGCAGGTCTGCGCATCGGCTGGGGCCTTTTCCCCAGCCATATCGCGGCTGAAGTCCGCAAAACCCTCAACCCCAACAACATCACCCTGCCCACCCTCGCCGCCGCTGAGGCCGCGCTGAACGACCAAAACTGGATGCAAACCACCTGCACCCAAACCGCACAAATCCGCGACACCTTCGCCGCCACCCTCCGCACCCTCGGCTTCCAAATCCCGCGAAGTTTCACCAATTTCACCCTCATCCCCTTCACCTCTGCGCAAGCTGCCCAAGACGCCGACACCTACCTCAAACGCAGCGGCCTCTTCCTCCGCCCCCAATCCGGCGCCGCCCTCCCCCATTGCCTGCGCGCCACCACAGGCTCACAAGAAGACATGGACACCGCCGCCGACCTCCTCTCAAACTGGACCGAAAGGAACCCGTCATGACCAGCCGCGGCACCGCACGTTTCGGCGTCCTCGTCCCCTTCACCAACACTAATCTCGAACCCGACATGATGCTCATGCGCCCCCCCGGCGTGTCGCTCCATTTCGCCCGCCTCGGCGGCTACGACGAAGACGAAATCCCCGACGAAACCCAAATGGCAGAGCTGGGCGAGGCGGACATGTCCGAACCCCTCCGCCTCCTCCAAGGCGTCAAACCGGACGTCGTCTTCTACGGCTGCACCTCCGCAACCCTGACCCACGGCCCCGGCTTCGACCGCGATCTGGCGCGCACCATCAGCCAACAATCAGGCGCGCAAACCGTCACCGCCGCCGGTGCCCTTGTCCACGCCATCAAAACCCTCGGCGTGACCAAAATCGCCTTCGCCTCCCCTTACGTGCCGAAGATCAACTACCAAGCCATCGCCTTCCTCGCCTCGGAAGGGATCACAACCATCCACCGCGCTGATATCGAAGGCACGCTCGACAACGAAGGCCAAGGCGCACTCACCCCTGATGACGTCGCCGCCCTCGCCCACCGCGCCAACCATGGCCAAGCGGATGCAATCGTCCTCTCCTGCACCGACATGCGCGCGGTAGAAGTCATCGCCCGCCTCGAAACCGAACTGCAAAAACCCATCATCACCTCCAATCAGGCCATGGTCTTCCAAGCCCTCCAAATGCTCTCCCTACCATCCCCCGGCCCCGACTTCGGCGCGCTGATGAACCGGCTAAACCAATGACCCAATTCGACACCATCGCCGATTTCATCCTCGAACCGCCAGAGATCCCTGAGGCCGCTCTCCTCCACACCGCCACGCTCCTCATCGACACAATCGGCGTCGCCGCCGGGGCCATGCGCCTGAAGGTCGGCCAAATCGCCCGCGACTACGCCGCCACCATGCACCTCGCCACTCCCGGCAACACCGCGCCCATGCTCTTCGATGGCCGCCATGTCAGCCAACCGGGTGCCGCCTGGGCCCTCGCCACCCAAATCGACAATCTCGACGGCCATGACGGGCTGATGGAAACCAAAGGCCACATAGGCTGCGCCGTCGTCCCCGCCCTGCTCGCCCTCTCCGAACGCCACGACCTCTCCGGCCCCCAAGCCCTGCGCGCCATGGCCATGTCCTACGAAATCGCCGCCCGCGCAGGCGTCTCCCTCCACGCAACTGTCAGCGACTACCACACCTCCGGCGCATGGAACGCCCTTGGCGTCGCCGCCCTTGCCTGTCACCTCGCGCAAACCGACACAAACACCCTCCGCCACGCCCTCGGCATCGCCGAATACCACGGCCCCCGCAGCCAAATGATGCGCGAAATTGACAATCCCACCATGCTCCATGACGGCTCCGGCATGGGCGCTCTGGTTGGTCTCAACGCCGCCTTCCTCGCCCAATCCGGCTTCACCGGCGCCCCCGCCATCACTGTCGAGGACACGCAAGTCGCCCCCCATTGGCAAGACCTCGGCACCCGCTGGACCGTGCAGGACAACTACATCAAGCCCTACCCCATCTGCCGCTGGACCCACGCCGCCCTCGACGCCACCCGCAAACTGATGGAGGATCACAACCTCGATCACACCCAAATCGCCACCGTTCACATCCGCACCTTCGCAGAAGCCGCCCGCCTCTTCCCCGCCATGCCCAGCAGCACGACCGAGGCGCAATATTCCATGCACTATGCCGTCGCCACGATGATCCGCTATGGCGAGGTCGCCCCTCGCCACATCGAAGGCGACGCCCTGTCGGACCCGGACATTGCCGCCATCATCCCCCACATAACCGTGGAAGAGACCCAACATCACAGCGCCCTCTTCCCCGCCGAGCGCGTCTCCGACGTGGACATAACACTGCAAGACGGCCACACCCTCACCTCCGGCGACATCCGCGCCAGCGGCGGCCCTGGCACATGGCGCACGGATGCAGAGGTTGAAGCGAAATTCCTCTCCTTCTGCGACGGCGTCCTATCACCCGCGCGCGCCAAGGCCATCTGGACAATGCGCAACCGTATGTTAGAGCCCGACAGCCACCTCACCGACCTCACCACTCTTCTGACGGAGCCACCCGACGCATGACCAAATCCGCCCCCAAAGTCCTGATCCACAACGACAAACCTGAACGCCTGGTCGATCCTCTCCGCACCGCAATCCCCGAGGCAGAGATTTTCACCCATAACAGCTACGAAGGCATGGGCGAGGTGCTCAAATCCAGCCGCCCCGACATAATCTACTCCGTCCGTTTCGGCGGCACCTTCGGATTTCCGACCGATCATGTGCTCGGACCATACGGACCTGAATGGATTTCTGTCGGCGGCTCCGGCTGCGATCACCTCGGCGTCTGGGACACATCCAAAACCACCGTCACCAACGCCGCCGGTGTCGCCGCCGACATGATGTCCGAATTCGCGTTCGGCTGTGCCCTGCACTTCACCTTGGACGTCACCCAATTCCAATCCGACAAAACCGCCCGCCGCTGGAAACCACGCTACATGACCCCGCTCAAGGGCAAAACGCTGCTGGTCGTGGGCCTCGGCCACACCGGCCAATCCGTCGCCGCCAAAGGAAAGGCCTTCGACATGCACGTCCTAGGCACCCGCGCCCGCCCCGCCCCCATGGACAACGTAGACGAAGTCCACCCCGCCTCCGCCCTCCCCGACCTCTGGTCCCGCGCCGACATGATCGTGGTCAGCGTGCCGTTGCTCGACAGCACCAAATCCCTCATCAGCGCGCCCGATTTCGCCGCCATGAAAGGCACCGCCATCCTCATCGACGTCTCCCGCGGCGGCGTGATAAAAGGCGATGACCTCCTGACCGCCCTCCACACCGGCCAAATCGCTGCCGCCGGCCTTGACGTTTTCGAGCTCGAACCCTTGCCCGAAGACAGCCCCTTCTGGGACGCTCCCAACACCCTCATCTCCCCCCACAGTTCCGCCATCTATCGCGGCTGGGGCCTCGCGTCCTTTGAGATGTTCATCGAAAATCTCAAACGCTGGCAAAAGGGAGAAGCCCTGCAAAACGTCGTCAATCCTGACCGGGGCTATTAGTTCATGTTGCTTAAAATACATCTGAAACGCGAAGACCGCCCGCATAAAGCCCAAAACCCCCAAACACCGCCGTTTGTCCAAACGACCGCCAAGCGCCAAAAGTCGATTTTGGCCTCTGTGAGGCGGGTCTAAGATGACCTGGCTTGGAAGACTTTTTTGTTGAGGGACGGCCTGTTGAACTGGGCTACAGCCGTAGCCGCAAATGTGATCGCGATCAGAAGTCAAAAGTGCGGGTTATGCTGCCATTTCGGTTGATTGGCAGATCACCTGATTTGCACGCAGTTTCGCAACCAAGCTTTACCGTTGCAAAGGCAAGATGAGCGAACCAAGAAAGTGGCGTATCGGACCATTCCGCCATACTCACGCGTTAATCCACGGCCGCCATTCAGCCAAAAACAGGCGGCACTTGGTGCAAAGCTACATGCTCTCTTTGTTTCTTTCAGGACGCCCAAAACCATTGCGCGCTGGAAACTCTTTGAAATCGCAGACGTCTCAGCTACCTAGCGGCATAGCCAGCGCGATGAGTGCGAGCCAGCTGAAACCCTACGCTGGACATTAACAGTGACTCTGCAATCACAACACTCAGCACTCAAAACCTATGTCGAAGAGCGCGACAGCCTCATCGCCATAGCAGCGCGCATTGTAGACAGCCGCGCCGTTGCGGAAGAGTTGGTTCAAGAAAGCTGGCTGCGTTGGGATGCCAGCACCTATCCCACGGACAAGGCAAAGCCGGTGTTTCGCAGCATCGTCACCAACCTGGCCCGCGATTGGCGTCGTCGCCGCACGCGCGAAGTGTCCATCCTTGAAAACCTTGTGCTGACATTCGATGATCCCCGCGATGCCGAACGCGTTTTGATTGCACGTCAGGAGATCAGAAGGCTGGTCAGCGCGCTGGAAGAACTGGACCCGCGCGTTGTCAAGGCGTTCCGCTTGCATCGGGTTGAGGGGATGACCATGACGCAGATTGCCAAAGAGCTTGGCACGGTTCCATCGAGTATTCATGGATACATTGTGAAAGCGCTGTCCCACATCACATTTCGGATGATGGAGTAATCCTGCCGAAAAATTTGTCGTTGAGTTCGTTCCCTATACGAACCAGCAGCTATCTAGGAAGTGTGCACACCGTGCCTGACCAAGACCGCAAGACATTGATTGATGAAGCATCCAGTATCTTTGTGCGCTTGCGCGAAGATCCTGAAAACGCCAGCCTGTTGGCCGAGCGTAAGGCCTTTCAGGACCGTGGTGAGACTGAGCGTGAGATTTATGCCCATGTTGCGAAGGCCTGGGCAGGCGTGGGGCGCAAGCCGGGTCCCAACACACCGCTGATGGTTGCTTTGCTTGCAGGGGTTTTGGCGTTGGGGCTGTTGGTCACAAAGCCGGCGCGCAACCTGTTTTTGGCCGATATTGCAACGCGGTTTGAAACCCTTGAGACGGACCTCGCTTCAGGTGACCGTGTTGTCTTGGATGCGGATACAGCTTTGTCCGATGACACCGATGGGGCAGAGCGTCAGGTCACGCTCTTTGACGGGGCCGCCTTGTTTGACGTCGAAAAGGACGGCCGTCCCTTTGTCGTACAGGCAGGCGATCTGACCATCGAAGTCTTGGGCACAACTTTTGAGGCATCGCGGATCAATGAAAGTGTTGCCGTCTCCGTCAGCGAGGGTCGTGTGCGCGTGAGCACGCCAGACCGCGAATGGACGCTGGATGCGGGGGATTACCTGCTTTGGTCCGGGCAAACGGGCGGTCAGGTCGTTGAGATAGAACCCCGGGCCGTGGCCCTTTGGCGGGACGATCGAATTGTTGCGGACGGTCTGACATTCGGCCAGCTGGCAGATGTGATCGACAGACGTTTGCCCGGCAAGATCGTCTTTGGTCAGGCGGCCCTGTCGGACGCGCGCGTGTCCGGAACAGTTAGTCTGAAAAACCCTGAGGCCGCCCTTCGGGCTGTGGCCGCTGCAAGAGATGCCCGTGTCATTTCGCTTGGGCCCTTGGGTCATCTGATCCTGCCCTGATGTTTTTTTTCAGCGGTCGCGAAAATTCGCGTCAATTGTTCGTCTCCTTATTAACGCGCGAAAACGGATGCGTCTGATAGGGGGCACATAATGACCAAAACATCGATGCGCAGTGGCACAGCGCTGTCACTTGCTTTTTCGGGGCTGCTGCCCGTTTGCACATGGGCCGAAACCGCCACGCCCGTGGACATTGCGTCGCAAGATATGATCGACGCCATCGCTGAATTGGGTGTGGCCACCGGACGGCAAATCACAGGGCCGGGGGAGCTTTTGGCGGGCCGAACAAGCGTCGCCATCCGTGGCTCCATGACGCCCAGGGACAGCCTTGCAACCATGTTGGGCGATGACAGTCTTAGCGTTTCTGAGCTGTCCGATGGAACCTTGGTCGTCAGCCAAAACAGGCTCAACTTCGTGTCGCAGAACGCAACGGATGCTCCATTGGATCTGGGCTCGATCATTCTGCGCGGCCCGCTGATTGACACACCACTGCAGGAAAACCGGGACAGTGTCGTCGTGGTAACCGGCGAGGAATTGGAAGAACGGGGCGACAATGACATTTACGATGTCATCGAACGGACCCCAGGCGTGATCGTCAGCGACCAGGAGCGCGGTTTTGGCATACGCGGCGTGGATCAGCGCGGGATTGGCAATTCAAACACCGGATTGGCCGTCTCCACGCAGGTCGATGGCGTGGCGCTGACCAATGCCGCGACATTTGATGGTCCGTATTCGGTGTGGGATCTTGAACAGGTCGAAATTTATCGCGGCCCCCAGGGCACGCAGCAAGGCCGTGCCGCGCAAGCGGGTGCGATCATCCTGCGATCTGCCGATCCCACGTTTTCGCAAGAATTCCGCTTGCGCGGAGAGATTGGTCAGTTTGACACCTATGGCGGGGCCTTCGTTGCCAACGTACCGCTGGTGGAAGACAGGCTGGCCTTTCGGTTAAGCGCGGAATCCACCCGAACCGACGGGTTTGTCGACAATAACACCCGTGGGGAAGACGACTTCAATGAACGCGAACGCGATACGGTCCGTGCCAAGCTGCGTTGGGATCCAACGTCGAATTTCAGCTCCATCCTGTCCTTCAGCTACACCGATAGCAAACGGGGTGGTCAGGAACTTGTCGCCGGGTTCTACCCAAGCGGTTTTATCAGTCTCAATGACATCGATGAGGTCGAAAACAACGAACATCTGATTTACGGGCTGAGGCTGAATTGGGATATCAATCCGTCCTTGCGCCTGGAATCCGAGACCAGTTTTCTGGATTTCGATGCCACGCGCCTGCAAGATCTTAACGGCGCAACGGCGGGCGCTTTTGCTCAAGTGAACCAGTTCAGTGAGGTCTTTGAACAGGATCTTCGCCTGATTTACGAAAGCGATGCCGTCGACGCCGTTGTGGGCCTTTTCTACACGGACATCTCTCAATCGCGGAATATTCTCTTCGATGCGGGCGGCGGCCCAGCGACGTTCTCGGTCTCTTCGGACAACGAAAACTATGCCATTTTTGGCGAAGCCACGATTGCCGCCGATGGAATTCTGCCGGGTTTGAGCGCTGTCGTCGGTGCGCGCTATGATACTGAAACCGTGCGCAATTTCGACGTGGCCATATCTGGTGCGACGACCAACACAAGAACAACATTCGATGCGTTCCTACCCAAAGTGGGTCTGATCTACGATTGGACAGACAGGATTTCCACCAGCTTCATCTACCAACGCAGTTATCGGCCCGGAGCCTCTCAGTTGAACGCCAGAACGGGCCAGGTGAATGAGGTCGGCCCGGAGTTTGCCGACAACTTTGAAATCGCCTTCCGTGGTGAATTTCTGGACGACAGGCTCACTGTGAACGCCAACATCTTCCAGACCGACTACACGGATCTTCAGCTGCTTCAGTTCGATCCCGCCGACCCCACGCGGCTGAGCCAAAATCTGGTAAACGCAGGGGAAGCCAGAGCACGCGGTGTGGAATTGCAGGTCGAAGCACGTCCAAGCAGCACGTGGCTCGTCTATGGATCAACGGCATACCTCGACACAGAGTTCAAAGATTTCGCAGGCACAACTGTTGCCCGCGATGGGCAGCAATTCGCGGGGGCACCTGAATGGTCCGCGCTTTTGGGCTTCGAATACTACGCCACCTACAAAGTGACCTTGGCCGCCGATATGACCTATCAGGATGACAGTTTCCTGAATGTGCCAAACAACCCCACCAACCTGTCGGAAGAGAGGTTTTTGGTGAATGCCCGTGTCACATATGACGATGGCCCGTTTTCGGCAGGCCTTTATGTGCGGAACCTTTTCGACGAAACCTACCGGTTGAACTCTCAGCGCACGATTGTGGGTGAGCCCCGGACAGTTGGCGCTTTTGTTGAGTATACGTTCTGAAGAGAGCACCGCGTGATGAAAGGTGTGTCCGAACAGCATGCAGCGAACAGCATTGGCTGTATTGTGCTGCATGCTGTTTTGGCCACGGTTTGTTGGGCCAGTGCTTCAGCGGCGCAACCCTGTGCACCGGGGATGCGCATCTTCCAACATGCCGCTGGCGTTGACTGCATTCCGGTATCGCCTGAACGTATCGTGGCCTTGCATGATGGGAATGTCCTTTTGCCCTTGTTGGAATTGGGCGTGACCCCAGTCGGTGCATCCGGCGAGACAGGCCCCGAGGGCCGCCCGTTCTTTCGCAACACCGAAGCCTATGACACGTCTGACATCACCGTCGTCGGAAAGCATCGCAATGAAAGTGCTGAGGTGGTCACTTACCTTGAGCCCGACCTGATTATCACAACACCGTCACCCGAGTGGCACTACGCGACGTATAGCGAGATTGCGCCAACCATTGTGATTGATGTTTTCAAACAACCCTTGCGAGCGGCTTTGCACCAGTTTGCGGATGCAGTTGATCGGACCGAACGCGCACAAAAGCTTGAGGCGCGATTCGACGCCAGCATCGCAGAAGCCCAAGCGCAACTAGGAGATGTACCGGCGCAGACGACAGCGCTGGCAATGACGTACTTTGGTCAAAGGATGCGCACCATGCCTTGGGTCCATGGATATCGCGCGGCATTTGAAGCGATCGGCTTCCGAAAGCCCGATTGGCAAAAAGAGTTTGCCGGCGGATCACGCGTCGTTGAATTTTCACACGAAGCGCTTTTGAACATGACGGTGGACGCTATTTTTTTGATCGATTTTTCTGGCGTAAGCGGCCCGGATGGCGACTACGAAAAATTTATGTCCAACCCTCTTGTGAAAGTTACAAATGTGGCTTCCGCCAACCAGATTTTTGAGCTTGATGGATCCAAAATGGGCGGTGTGTCTTGGTTGAGAACAATCGATGCGATCGATCAAATTCAAGAAATTCTGTCGCACACCACTTTCGATCCGAACGTGCATGTGGAAGCTCAGCCGTGAACGAAAACGCCAAGTTCAGGCCGATGTTTGTGTAGACAGTGACCCATCAGAAAAACACTTACGTCACACGGGTGAACAAGAAATCAGAGCACAAAAACCGATACGCGACTGGTACGGCACGCGGCTGACCCGAAGAAAGACCTGTTGGAAGCAGAAGCGCTGGTTGATTGGCAACTAGATTGCCGCAGGCCTGCGGCGCAGATCGACATCCCGCCATTGCTCCTTTTTTGGGTGCAGTGGCGAAGCCCTCAAAGCGGCTGTTATGATCAAGGACAGCAGTGACAGCTTCGTGTCATACAGCAGACCCTGCGACGGCCAAATCACAAATGATCCACCACCGTCAAATGCTGCGCCAAGCGGTCCACCTCCCCCAGATACCGCAGCACCAGCCGCGGGTCACTCGGCGCGGCGCTCACGCCCGCCGGGATCTCGCCGGCCAGCACGCTCTCCACGGCCAGCGACACCGGCACCGACACCAGCCGCGCCATCGCCGTGCCGTTTGCATCCCCCCACGCATCCATCACGAAGCTCTTGAGCCAGACCACATCCGCACCTCGCTCCGCCTTCAAAGACACGCACAGCACCACCCGGTCCGGCTCCCCTGCGTCATAGGCATGCGCCGCCCAGAATTCATCGGACATCTCCTTCAGCCGCGCCTCGCCGCTCGCGCCCTCCAACGTCTCCACCTCCGTAAACACGTCTTTCCACGCCACCGCCCAGCCATTCAGCCGCAGCGTCCCGCGCACGAACTCCTTCACCCGCCACGTGGGTTCGAACCCGTAATCCTCCATGAAGGGCAAGCTATCCCGGTTGGGATACACCTCGAAGGTCTCAGGCTCCGGCAAGGGTGCCTCATAACTCGAAATCGCATCCCAAGGCCGCGCCACGTTCAACTCCGCGAAGTCCTTGATCGACCGTGACGGCGACCTGAGCGCCTTCAGAACCCCCAAAGGCGACCAGCTGAATTTGTAACGAAACGGGTTGGGATGCTTCGGGATCCCACCGCAATAGGAAATAAAACTCAGATCATTGATGTCGGAGAACGCATGCGCACTGCGATATTCCCCCATCAGGTGATGCGCCATCAGGTGGTCGATCCCGGGATCGAGCCCGATCTCATTCACGCACGCCACACCGCCCAACAGCGCCTTGCCATGCAGCGCGCGCATCTCCGGCGCGATGTAGCTTGAGGACACGAAATGCGCGCCCTTGTTGATGCACATCTCCGCCAGCGGCACATGCCAATCGCCGGGCAGCATCGACACCACGATGTCGCCCTTGTCCGTCTCCGCCGAGATCGCGTCAAACTCAAACGCCGCGATGTTGCCGGTCAGATCGCCAACCGCCTCTTCCGCCTTGGCCGTGGTCCGGTTCCAGACTTTCACGTCGCGCCCTGCGCTCAGCAGCCGCCGCAGCCCCGGCACCGCAGAAAGCCCCGTCCCGCACCAATGGATTGTCATCTCACACCTCTTTCAGATGCGCCTCAAACGTGGCGCGGGCGCGTCCCCACACACCTGCGTCCAGATTGTCCAAGCCCATCAGCGATGGCAAGAGTTGGTCTGCAAAATCAAGGGAGCTTTCCCGTGGGAGTAACGAGGGCAGGTTGTCGATCGCCATAACATCGAGCACCGGATCGCCCTGCACACGCACCACCGGGGCGTTCCAGGTCGTGGCCGCGTCATAGACCGGGATCGGGTTGTAATCGCTGTCCGGGTCGCAGGCGATATCACCAACGACACGCAGCTGCCGATCCGCTGTCAAAGCCGAAACGGGCACAAATTGCGGCGTCCCGGGCCGGGCGAGAATGCAGTTGAAGAACAGATCATGGGCGAGGATTTCCGGAAACGGCCCGCCAGAGGCGGTCTCCTCCATATCCCACCGCGTGGGCATGATCCCCATCGCTTCGCACAGATCCGCCGCCCCGGTGCCTACACGGCCCAGTGCTCCGATCACGATAGCCGACGGTGTGCGGCCCGCCATATCGCTTGCCAATTCATCCAACAACGCATCCTTGTTGCGCCACGTGCTGACGGCTGGGCAAACCGCGCCCGTGCTCTGCGCGGCCCAGGCCTTCAGCGACACCGCCGCCCCCGCATAACCGGCCCAATATCCAAAAGCCGACACCCGGCGGCCGTTCTCATCGACCAGATATTCAATGTCATAGAGCGTGCCCCCACCCGCCTTGAACCGCTTGAGCAAGGCCTGCCCCGCATGCTGCCCCTTGAAGGCATGCCCAAACATGATGTGCCGATGCGGTAGCGGCGAGCCATCCTCCGGCAGCTCCTTCAGCCCGAAGATGATCGCATCCTGCGGCGCCTCGAGCCAACTGTTCTCTGGAGCCATCTCGCACCCGGCCTCGGCATAGCCCGCATCCGGCAAAATCCGAGTGCCGCTTTCCTCCACCGTCACCCGAATGCCCGCCGCCATCAGCTTGGCCACACCCTCCGGCGTGATCCCCACACGCTCTTCATTTTCCCGTTGTTCCGCCCGAACCCAAAGATGCGTCATGAAAGCCCCTCAATTCACTTCTCAGCAGTAGTCACTCACCCCCGGCGCGGAATCAAGCGCGTAGCGCGCCGCGCCTTCGCCTGGCCCCACCCAGGGCCTGGCGAATTGGCAATTGCAGGACATCGCTCGGATGTCGTCCGGGACCGGATGGATAAAGCGCTGCTGTT
>JBCCCZ010000076.1:0-13773 GCA_039033255.1 Pseudomonadota bacterium | reverse complement strand
GCACCGCGCCTTTGCCGAAATCCGTCCCGAAAAACGGCAACATCGCGAGCGCCGCAAAGGCCGCAATGAACCCCAGCACAGCCAAGCGCCGCACCAATTGTGGGCTCATCATCGACACGATGAACATCGCCGTCAGCGCCATGCCGCCAAACACGGCCTGTCGCTGCACGTAATGAAACGGATCAAACCCGTTCTTTTCGGCCAACGGCGGAGACGCCGCCAGCCCCAGCAAAATCCCGATGCAAAACAGGATCAAAACGCAGGTCATGGACCATTTGTCGATCGTCCTCCACCATTTGGGGAGGACAGGCTCACCATCCCGTTGCGGGACCGCGCCATACACCATCTCTGTCATGTCTACCGCCGCTCTGCCTTGGTCATGCCCCTCTTTATCGGGGGCTATCCCATTAGCTTAACAGATCGGCCGGGCAGAGGGAAGCATTTCCGCCGTCACATTCGGCCCCTCAGGCCGCGCGCGTCCCCCGGATCGGATAGTCATTGCCCCGGACAAATTCCAGACCAAACACCAGCGCCTCCAGATCAGGCCGCGCAAACGGCGCGTTGGAGATATCGACGACATGCAACTTGCCATCCCCGTTGATGACAAACAGGGCCGGTTCAGGGAACGGACGGTCGGTTTCCTGCGGGCTGCGCGGGTCCGACACGAACACGCCCAACGCGCGCATCTGCGCCTCGGTCAGGCCGTAGCCCACTGGGAAACTCAGCTCCACTTCATCGACAAACGCCTGCGCTTTGTCTTCGGGGTCACCCGAGACCGCCACCACATCAATACCAAGCGCATGATACTTGCCCTGGATCTCTTCCAGCTTGCCCAGATATTTCTTGCACAGCGGACAATGCAGCCCGCGATAAACGACGACCATCTGCCAGTCATGCCCACCCCCGGGCGCGCCCAACACCAACTCACCGCCGCCCACGCGGGCCACGGTCTGTTTGGGGAATGTCTCACCGGATTGAAGCGCTTGCATGGGGGGTCTCCTTTCAAAAGAATTACACCCGCAAGACGTGCGACCGCATGCCACCAACCGCAAGCCTCTCACATCAACGTGATCCTCAAGCTGCTTCTTTTGGCTGAAAATATCCCCGCCGGAGGCACGAAATCTCAGGCCATGCCTCTCAACACGCAGGCCACAAAATCATCGCCCCGCTGCTCAAAGTTGTCATACTGATCAAAGCTCGCCGCCCCCGGGGCCAAAAGAACCGTGTCGCCTTCGTCCGCTTCCTCCATCGCACGCGCCACCGCGCGCTCCATGGTCGTGCAAACCTCCGCCTCCACATCGCCCAGCTGCAGCGCAAACGCGGCCGCCTCCCGACCGATCACATAGGCCTTCGCCACATGACGTAGGCCGGGCTTCAGCCCGGCAACCCCGCCCTCTTTCTCAAGGCCGCCACAAATCCACCGCACCCGATCAAACGCCAAAAGCGCCTTCAGCGCCGCATCCACATTGGTGGCTTTGCTGTCATTGACAAACATCACCCCATCGCGCTTCGCCACAATCTGGCTGCGATGCGGCAGACCCTCGAAGGAATGAAACGCATCCTCGATCAGCCGCGGCGCAATCCCCAGCGCCCGGCACGCGGCATAAGCCGCGCAAGCATTCTGATGATTATGCGCGCCGGGCAACCCCGCCACCGCGCGCAGATCAATCGACGCGGCCTGCCGCCCCTTGCGGTATTCACTCAAAAACCCCTTGCGCGCGAACACGTTCCAACCCGGTCCCGTCAGCTTCCCCTCAACAGACACACGCAACACCCGATCATCGCTCGGCCCCTGCGCCAACTGACCGGCCAGAAACACACCTTCCGGTTCATCCACCCCGATCACCGCGCGATCCGGGCCACCCTCGGAAAAGAGCCTGCGCTTGGCCGCGAAATACCCACCAAAGCCCCCATGCCGATCCAGATGATCCGGGGAAAGATTGGTGAACACCGCCACATCCGGCGTCAGCGCACGGGCCAGCTCGGTCTGGTAGGAACTCAACTCCAACACCACCACGCCGCCATCGCCGGGCGGGTCAATATCAAGCACCCCGCGCCCGATATTGCCCGCGAGCTGCGCAGTCTTGCCCGCGCATTGCAGGATATGGTGAATGAGAGCCGAAGTGGTGGACTTCCCATTACTCCCCGTCACCGCAATCACGCGCGGCGGGGTGTCGAACCGCGCCCAGTCCTCACTGGCCAGCGACCGGAAGAAGAGCCCGATGTCATTGTCCACAGGCACCCCCGACGCCATCGCGCGCGCAATGATCGGGTTTGGAGCGGGATAAAGATGCGGGATACCGGGTGACACCACCAACAGATCCACACCTTCAAACGCATCCTGCTTGGACAGATCGCGAAGCGCCAAATCCTCCGCCTCTGCCGCCGACCGCGCCAGCGGGCTGTCATCCCAGCAAAGCACCTCTGCCGCGCCCGCGCGCAGCGCCTTCGCCGCCGACAACCCCGACCGCCCGAGGCCCAGAACAGCGACCGTGCGGCCCTCTGATCCCCGCACCGGGATCACGCGGCACGCTCCGCCAGGGACGTCAGCACCGCCATGGCCTGCGCCCGCATCTCCCATGGCACAAACGCATGATCATGGTGAAACGCCGCGACCATGTTGCAGGGAATACCCTCATCGGCCAGCGCACCAGCCACCGCCGCCGTCAACCCCACGCCATCCAGCGCCGAATGTACACTCAACGTGATCTGCGCCATGGGTTGGGACAGATCATACCCGCGCGCCGCGGCGAGATCGTCCGCCAGGACGAGAGAGCGGCCCTCCGTCTCTTCAAACACCGCCAACGCGCCGCTCGGGTCCGCATCGACGCGTGTACAGAAATGCCAAACCGTCTCCTGCAACACCGGCGCCATCCCCGCAATCATCGCGGCCCGGTCTTTGACGGGCGCGCTTTTCGACGTTGTCATCCCGAACCCTCGTGCAGGTTGGTGATGTAGTTGATCGACGAAAAGGACACATCCAGCGTGAAGGCGCAGGGTTCCGGGATCAGCAACTTGATCGCCGCCTCCAGCTCCGCGCTCAAGCTGGCGATGAAGGCCGCATCCCTGTGCGGTTTGGGCAGCATCGACACCCGCGCGATGAAATGGGTGTGGCGGAAAATCTCCGCCGGATAGGCCCGCCCTTTGCACGCCCCCGATCCCGGATCATGGGCCACCAGCACCTCCTCGATCCGTTCTAGAACGGCCATCGGATCAAGGCTCAGATCACTGGAATAGAAAAGCTCGGCATGGGGCATGGTTTATCTCACCTTCAAAGTCGCCAGTCCGATCATGGCCAAGATCAGCGCAATGATCCAGAAGCGGATCACGATGGTGGGCTCGGCCCAACCTTTCTTTTCATAGTGATGATGAATGGGCGCCATCAGAAACACGCGCTTTCCGGTCGCTTTGAAGTAAGCCACCTGAATGATAACGGAAAGCGCCTCGACCACGAAAATCCCGCCAATGATGCCGAGTACCAGTTCGTGTTTCGTGGCCACCGCAATCGCGCCCAGCGCACCGCCCAAGGCCAGCGACCCGGTGTCGCCCATGAACACCGCCGCCGGCGGCGCGTTGTACCACAAAAACCCGAGGCCCCCGCCCACAAGACCCGCGACAAAGACCAGGATCTCGCCGGTTCCGGGCACGTAATGCACCTCCAGATACTGGGTGAAATCCACGCGGCCCACGGCATAGGCGATGATCCCCAGCGCGGTCGCGGCAATCATCACCGGCATGATCGCCAGCCCATCCAGCCCATCGGTCAGGTTCACGGCATTGGCCGCCCCCACGATCACGAACATCGCAAAGGGAATGAAAAACAGCCCCATATTCCACAGCGCATCTTTCAGGAATGGAAAGGCCATCGTGTTCTGCAATGCGTCAGGATGATAGAGCGTCGCCCAAAACCCTGCGACACCGGCAATGAGGAACCCCAGCAGCAGCCGCACCTTGCCCGAAACACCTGACGAGCTTTGCTTGGACACTTTCGCGTAGTCATCGGCAAAACCAATCAGCCCGAAGGCCAACGTGACGAAGAGAACGATCCACACGAACGGATTATCAAGCCGCGCCCAAAACAGCGTGGCCGTCACCAACGCGCCCACAATCAGCAACCCGCCCATGGTCGGCGTGCCCGTCTTGGCCATGTGGCTTTCCGGCCCGTCATCGCGAATGGGTTGGCCCTTCCCTTGCCGCTTGCGCAACACGTTAATGAGTGGCTTGCCAAAGATGAACCCAAAGACCAGCGCCGTCATGAACGCCCCACCGGCGCGGAAGGTTATATAGCGGAAAAGATTGAAGAAATCCCCGCCGTCGGACCATATGGTCAGCCAATATAGCATATGCGCTCTGCCCTCTGTCTCCGGGGTTTTACTCCCCGGTATCGATGTTTTTCATATCCCGCGCTGCACGCTCCGGCAGCCGCCAGCCCAGATCGCGGATGCCCTCCACGATACGCGCCATAGCCATGGATAGCGACCCCTTGACCAGAATGGTATCCCCCGCACGCACAAGGTCGCGCAGGTGCGGTGCCATGGCCTCACTTGTCTGGGTATGCATCCCTTGCTTGTCGCCGGGCAGCGCGTCATGCAGCGCTTCCATCAACGGCCCAACGCAATGAACGCAATCAATTTTCTCGATTGAGCGATGCTCCGCCATCCCCGCATGCATCGCGACCTCCGCGGGCCCAAGCTCCTTCATATCCCCCACAAACGCAATCCGCCGCCCGCGCGATGCCGCCTCTGCCAACACATCGAACCCCGCGCCCAGCGATGTCGGGTTGGCATTGTAGGAATCATCGATAAGGATCAGCGCCGCCTCAGGCCGATCGGGATCAAGCTCCACGCGCTCCACCGCCCCCCGGCCCTTCACAGGCGCCCAATCCGACAAGGCATGACAGGCCCGCGCCAGATCCGCGCCCAGCGCCTTCGCCGCCGCCAGCGCCCCCAGCCCGTTCATCGCGAAATGCTGCCCGGCCGAGGCCAGTTTGAACAGAAACGGCCCCTCCGAGGTCTCCGCCTTCACCACGCTCACCCCATCGGCCACGCTGACCGATAACAGCCGATAATCGCGCCCCTGCTCGCCAAACCCGATTTCAGCAGCCCCAACCGACTGCGCCGCCTCAGACAGGATGGCCCTGGTAGAAATATCATCATTGATGACCGCCACACCGCCAAATTCCGGGCCGGTCTCCAACCCTTCGACAATCGAGCCCTTCTCCCGCGCGATCCCTGTCAGACCGTCGTCAAAGGCCTCCATATGCACCTCGGCCACCGTGGTGATCATCACCACATGAGGCCGCGCCATCTTCGACAGCGGCGCAATCTCACCCGGATGATTCATCCCCATTTCAATGACGGCAAATTCTGTATCTGCGGGCATACGCGCCAGCGTCAGCGGCACCCCCCAATGGTTGTTGTAACTGGCCACCGAGGCATGGCAACGCCCCTGCGCCGCCAACACATCGCGCAGCATCTCCTTGGTCGAGGTTTTCCCCACCGACCCGGTGATGCCCACAACCCTTGCATCCGTCCGCGCACGCCCTGCGCGGCCCAAAGCCTCAAGCCCCGCCTGCACATCCTCCACAATCAAAAGCGGCGCATCCTCCGCCACGCCCTCAGGCACCCGCGACACCAATGCCGCCGCAGCCCCATTCTCAAGGGCTTGCGCCACAAACCCATGCGCATCCCGCGCCACGGTCAGAGCCACGAACAAATCCCCAGGCTCCAACGTGCGCGTGTCAATCGACACCCCGGTCGCGACCCAATCAGACGTCGCCCGCCCGCCTGTTGCCTTCGCGGCGTCCTCAGCCGTCCAAAGGCTCACAATGCGCCCCCATCCAGCGCAGACACCGCGACGCTGGCCTGTTCGGCATCATCAAAGGGGAACACATCATCGCCCACGATCTGCCCGGTCTCATGGCCCTTGCCTGCAATGAGCAACGCATCCCCCGCGCCCAGTGCATCCACCCCGCGCAAGATCGCTTCGGCCCGATCCCCCACTTCCGTGGCCTCGGGGCAGCCTTCCAACACAGCGGCCCGGATCACCGCCGGGTCCTCACTGCGCGGGTTATCATCGGTGACAATCACCTGATCGGCATGTTCCGCCGCCGCCTGCCCCATCAGCACGCGCTTGCCGGGGTCACGATCCCCACCCGCACCCACAATGCACACGATCCGCCCCATCACATGGGGTCTGAGCGCCTTCAGCGCCGTGGTCACCGCATCCGGCGTGTGGGAATAATCGACAAAAACCGACGCGCCGTTTTCCCGCCGCGCCGCCAGCTCCATCCGCCCACGCACTGTCCGCATCGCAGGCAGCGTTGAAAACACCTGCTCAGGGTCCGCGCCTGCGCCAATCGCCAGCCCCGCCGCCAGAAGCACGTTTTCCGCCTGAAACCCACCAATCAGCTGCAATTCCGCCTGATGCACCAACCCCCGCCAATCAAAGCGCAGCACCTGCCCCGTGGGCGAAAAACTCCGCGCGACGATGTGCAGATCCGCCCCATCCGTGCGCCCGACCGTCAGCACTTCCTGCCCCCGCTCCTTGGCAACCGACGCCATATCGTGCCCGCGCGGGTCATCAATGTTGATCACCGCCACGCCGTCCTCGGGCAGCACCCGCGCAAAGAGCCCCGCCTTGGCGTTGAAATACTCCTCAAACGTCGCGTGGTAATCCAGATGATCCTGACTGAAATTCGAAAACCCCGCCGCCGCCAGCCGAACCCCATCCAGCCGCCGCTGCTCCAACCCGTGGGAGGATGCCTCCATCGCCGCATGGGTCACCAGATGATCCTCGGCCTGCGCCAAAATGCGATGCAGCGTGATCGGTTCGGGCGTCGTATGCGCCAGAGGCGCGGTATAAGCGCCCTCCACCCCGGTGGTGCCAATATTGACGGCATCGAGCCCCATGCGCTCCCAAATCTGGCGGGTGAAGCTGGCCACAGAGGTCTTGCCATTGGTGCCCGTCACCGCCACCACCGTCTCCGGCTGCGCCCCGAACCACAGCGCGGCGGCAAAGGCCAGCGTCTGGCGCGGATCCTCGGCCACGATCAGCGCGGCATCCGATCCCGCCAAATCCTCCGACGCAATCTGCGCGCCCGCACTATCGGTCAGGATCGCCCCCGCCCCCATGCGCAGCGCATATGTGATGAATTCTCCACCATGCACCTTGGTGCCCGGCAGTGCGGCAAACAGAAACCCCGGCTTCACCTCGCGGCTGTCCACGGCGAGCCCGGTGATGTCGGCGCGTCTGCCGCCCATGGCGGTCAGGCCCAGCTGATCCAAAGATTTCACCTGCGCCACGCCTCTGCCCTCACGTCAATTCTGCTGCGACACCTCTGTTATACCAGTGACTGTGACGGGTTCAATCTCGGGCCTGAGGCCCATCAGCGGGGCCACCCGGCGGATGATCTCCGCCGCCACGGGCACCGCTGTCCAGCCAGCCGTCCGGCGCGGTTCGCTGCCGGAGTTTTCCGATGGCTCATCCAGCGTCACCACCAGCACATATTTCGGATCATGGGCCGGGAAGACGCTGGCAAATGTGGCGATCACCTTGTCCTCATAATAGCCGCCCCCCCGCGTCAGCGGCTTGTCCGCCGTGCCGGTCTTGCCACCCACGGCATAGCCCGGCACTTCCGCAAAAGACGCGGTCCCATCCTCGTGGCTGACCACCAGCCGCAACATCTTCATCGCATGGGCCGCCGCCGCCTCCGACATCACCTGCGGTCCCCGCTGATTGCGCGGCTGGCGCAGAAGCGACGGCGCCACCTTGTAGCCGCCATTGGCAATCGTCGCATAGGCCGCCGCCAGGTTGAGCGGTGAGGTCGACACCCCATGACCGTAAGACATCGTCATCAGCGTCAGTTCGGAGGATCGCTGCATGAAGGGCTTCACCTTGGGCGCCTCGATCAACTCCACCGGCGAGGGATCCAGCAACCCCAGATCGCCCAGGAAATCCTTTTGCCGATGCACCCCGATCATCTGCGCAATCCGCGCCGTCCCGATGTTGGAGGATTTCACAAGCACCTTCGTCGTCGACAGTTCCGGGCCGTAGTTGCGATAATCCCGGATCCTGTGCCGCCCCCACGTGATCGGCCCCCGCGTGTCGATGATGGTCGAGGGGTTCACAAGCCCGAGATCCATCGCCTGCGCCACGGTGAAAATCTTGAAGACAGAACCCAATTCATACAGCCCCTGCACCGCGCGGTTGAAAATCGGGCTGTCATCCGGTGCCCCTTCGGTGGGCGGCGGAGGGCGATCATTGGGGTCGAAATCCGGCAGGCTTGCCAGGGCGATCAGCTCACCCGTCTCGGCATCCATCAAGATGGCCGTGGCGCCCTTGGCATTCATGATGGTCATGCCACCATGCAGCACCCGCTCCACCGCTGCCTGCACCGACAGATCAATCGACAGCATCAGCGGCTCATGCCCCCGCGCCGGATCGCGCAGCCGCTCATCAAAACGCTTCTCCACGCCCGCCACGCCGATCACCTCGGCCGAATGCACATCCTCTTCACCAAAACTGGTGCCACCCAGAACATGCGCGGCCAGCGCACCATTGGGATAAAGCCGCATCTCACGCGGCCCGAAATGCAGCCCCGGTTCACCAATGTCATGGACGGCCTGCATCTGCTCCGGGCTCAGCTTGCGCTTGACCCAGACGAATGTCCGCTTGCCGGTGAAATCCTTGATCAACCGCTCTCGTTTGAGATCGGGGAAAATCTTCACCAGCGCGTCCGCCGCCCGGTCGGGTTCAATCATTTCCTGCGGGTGGGCATATAGACTGTGCGTCTCGAAATTCGTCGCCAGAATGCGCCCTTCGCGGTCCACAATATCGGCCCTTTGCGCCAAAATCTGCGCGCCCGAGGCTGCCGTGCGCGGCTCCGCCGGTTCAGACTGCGCGAGCGTCCCCATCCGCGCGCCAATCGTGGCGAAGGCGAACATGAAGAACATGCCCAGCACGAAAAGCCGCCCTTGCGCGCGACGCCGCGCCCGGGTCTGCATTTCCTCATGGCGCGCGCGGATGTTTTCGCGCTCGATGGCGTCGGGGTTCTCGCCCTCTTCGCGGGCCTTCAGAATACGCGCCAGCGGGCGCAGCGGTGTCCGGATCATGGGAAATGCCCCCCTTCACTGCGCAGCTCGATGATCTCCATCTCTTCCAGCGGCAATTCGATGATTTCCAGTTCTTCCACAGGCATGGATACCTCACCCACACGACCAAACTGATGCGGTCGAATTTCCATCAATTCCAAGGACTTGTAGTTGATCTCCGCCAGATCCCGCAGCCGGTCCGGCCGGTTGAGATAGGCCCATTCCGCCCGCAACATCCTGAGCCGTTCCCGCGCGCCCGCGATATCGCTTTGCAGCCGCTCTGCCCGCGACTGCGCTTCCTGGGTTTTGTAGTTCTCATGGTACGCCCAGAACGCCATGGAAATGACGATGGCGACGGTCAGGGCATAGAAAATCGTACGCATCAAACAAACCTTCTCAAATACCAACCCGACAGAGCGCCTTCGCAAGGCCCCGGTCTGGCGATCAAAATCTTCATCGGCAGAACTTTATTGTCGGGTTCTCGGACTCCATCCGAGCGACATACTGCAATTGCCAATTCGCCAGGCCCTGGGTGGGGCCTTGCGAAGGCGCGGCGGGCTGCGCCCTTAATTCCGCGCCCATGCGCTGCTGATCCACGACCCCACATCACACCGCCCTCTTCAACTCAGGCATGCCCAGCCCGCGCCGGTCCACCGCCTCATGCGCGGCGTTCGTCCGCACGGCCAATCGCAGCTTTGCCGACCGCGCCCTCGGATTGGCAGCCACCTCTTCGGCACTCGGCGCCACTGCCTTCCGGGATTTCAACTCAAACTGGGGCTCCCTTGCGGCCTCCTGCGGCCCATGACGGCTGCCACCCCCGCCCGCATCCGCCTTGGCCTGCAAAAACCGCTTCACGATCCGATCCTCGACCGAATGAAACGTCACCACGGCCAACTGCCCACCCGGGCGCAGCACGCGCTCGGCGGCCTCCAGCCCGTCGACCAGTTCGGCATATTCTTCATTCACGGCAATCCGCAGCGCCTGAAAAGACCGCGTCGCCGGATGCGCCTGACCGGGCTTAGGTCTCGGCAAACACCCCGACACCACATCCGCCAGTTCGAGCGTGGCCTCCAGCGGCCTTGCCTTCACAATGGCCCGCGCAATCCGCCGGCTCGCCCGCTCTTCGCCAAACAGATAAAGGATATCCGCCAGCACCTCTTCCGATGCTTCATTCACAATATCCGCCGCAGACCGCCCGTCTTGCCCCATGCGCATATCCAGCGGCCCGTCTTTCTGAAACGAAAACCCGCGCTCGGCTTGATCCAACTGCATCGACGACACACCCAGATCCAGCACAACGCCATCCGCCGCGTCCACGTGGTCATCCATCTGAGAAAACCGCGCCTGCACAACGCGCAAGCGATCACCATACGCCCCGCCCCATTCAGCGGCCATGGAAATCGCCAGCGGATCGCGATCAATCCCCACAACCTGCGCGGCACCGGCACCCAAAAACCCGCGCGTATACCCGCCCGCGCCAAGCGTGCCATCGACCCAAACCCCTTCGACAGGGGCCACAGCCGTCAAAATAGCATCAAGAAGAACTGGAACATGGGGGGTATGGGTGGCAGCGGCAGCAGACATCTGTCACGCCCCTCCCGGCGGTCCATCAAGGAAGACCAGCGGATCCACATCGCCCGGCAATTCATCCAGCCAGGCCTCCGTGCGCGCCTCTTCCTCGGCCTCATAGGTTTCCGGCTTCCAAATCTGGAACGTGTCACCGGCGGCCAGGAACAGCGCCTCACCCGGCACCGTCAGCCCGATCTTTTCGCGCAGCTTCAAAGGCAGCACCAGCCGCCCCGTCTCATCCACGGATGTGTGCACCGATTGCGCAGAGAACAGCCGCTCCAGCATCGCCCGCTCCCGGCTACCACGCGGCAGGTTGGCGATCTTCTCATCCACCTCATCAATGGCCTTGACCGTGTAGCACTCCAGATATTTGCGGCGGTGATCGCCATAGACGATCACCAACTCAGGGCTCAAACCGTCCGTCCAGCCCGGATCATTGGCCTCAAGCACACGGCGAAAATGGGCCGGGATAGACACCCGCCCCTTGGCATCCACCTTGTGGAGCCCTTCACCTCTGAACCTGCGAACCACTGTCCTTGGCTCCCAATTCTTCCCCCCGCTTCACGCCCCAATCGGGCCTTTGAAATGAAAACGGCGGATTGAACTGCTGCCACTGTCCAATCCGCCGCCCTCGTCCCGCTCTAGCGGGTAGTCCAGCTGCGCGCGCCACCTGGGGGGATGTCTGCTCGCCCGCGCGCCGGATCTCTTCATTCGATGAAAGCGGGTGCCTGTATGAAACCTGACTTGGGATTGTCGTTGGGGTCTTTTTGGATCGCCCCTTTTGATCCCGTCCTCATCGTGTAGAAAGGTATTACATGGGAATTTATGGTAATCAATAACTTTCTACGGGAATTTGCACAGCATCTTGTTTTCAGAGAGCCGAAAAATCAACATGATGTGCCGATTGATGTCAAACTTGTACCGTAAATAGCGTTTTATGCGAAACTAAACACAATATGTAGACAATCGACGCCCCAGCCAAGAATTCCCTCATAATCCCAGATTTTTCGAACTTTCATGCTCAAATCCCGGATTTTAGCCACTCAGAGCGCGCAAAACAGGCGGCGAAACCCACATTTCCCATGAAATACCGAGGTGATTCGCGCCCCAGTGCCACGAATTCCCATTCCCCGCCACACAGCCCTGCGATGACGCGAGCCTGACCCTGCATTTGACAAGCGCCCGCGCCCGTCACACCAATGACGCGTAAAGTCTGAAGGAGGGAAAGATGCTCATCGCCGTCAGCGTTGGAACCGACGATCTCGACAGCTCCAAGGCGTTCTACGATGCCCTGCTCGCCACGCTCGGCATGGTCCGCAGCGCGCAAAACGCCACCGAGGCCGGCTACAGCACCCCCGGCACGCCGCCGATCTTCTACATCAACCTGCCCTACAACAAGGCCCCCGCCACCTCAGGAAACGGCACCCAAGTCAGCTTCGCCGCCCCGGATCGCGCGGCGGTCGACCGGTTTCATGCCAAAGCTCTGGACCTGGGCGGCACTGACGAAGGCGCGCCGGGCGAACGCGACTACAAACCGGGCTATTACGGCGCCTATTGCCGCGACACATACGGCAACAAACTCCACGTTGCGCATGTTCCAGACTGAGGTCCGTGCGTTGCGGTAACCACCGCAGCCCCATCGAACCGCACCGACGCAATACCGACAGGATACCGACGCAATACCGCCCCCCAAATCACAGCAAAACACCGCTGTTAACCATTTGGGGGCCGAAACGCCCTGATCAGGCGTTCACATCGACCACAACGCGGCCCTTGACTTGCCCCTTGAGGATATCGCGCCCAAGCCCCGGCAGGTCCGACAATGTCGCCGGTTGGATCATCGCCTCTAGCTTGGTCCTAGGCAGGTCCGAGGCAATCCGCTGCCACGCCCGCACCCGGTTGTCATAGGGCTGCATCACGCTGTCGATCCCCAGCAAGTTCACCCCGCGCAGAAGGAACGGAATGACCGTTGCAGGCAATCCAGCCCCTCCGGCCAGACCCACGGCGGCAACAGAGGCGCCATAGTTCATCTGCCCCAGAACCCGCGCCAGCATGTCGCCACCCACGGCATCCACGCAGCCCGCCCAGGTCTCTGCCTCCAGCGGGCGCTTCACCGTCTCATTGATCTCTTCACGCGCCACGATCTGGGTGGCCCCCAGCGACTTGAGATACTCCGCCGTCTCCGGCCGCCCGGTCACACCGGCCACCTCATAGCCCAGGTTCGCCAGGATGGCCGTCGCGACAGAGCCCACGCCACCGGCCGCCCCCGTCACCAGCACAGGCCCCTGCCCCGGCTTCATCCCGTGATCTTCCAGCGCCATCACCGCCAGCATTGCGGTGAATCCAGCCGTGCCCACGGCCATCGCCGCGCGCGTATCGAGCCCCTCGGGCAGCGGCACCAGCCATTCGGCCTTCACCCGCGCCTTCTGGGCATAGCCGCCCCAATGCACCTCCCCAACGCGCCAGCCGGTCAGGACAACCTTGTCGCCGGGCTTGTAGCATTCGTGATCGCTCGCCTCGACGGTGCCCGCAAAATCAATCCCCGGCACATGGGGGTACTTGCGCACGAGGCCGCCCCCCGGCCCAATGCAGAGCCCGTCCTTGTAGTTCACAGTGGAATACTCCACCGCCACCGTCACATCGCCTTCGGGCAGATCATCCACCCCGATCTGGGCCACGCTTTGGGACGTCTTCCCAGTCTCTTCGTCTTTCTCAACCACCAAAGCGTTAAACATCTCGAACTCCTTTTCTACCGGGCTCCCTGCCCTGCTTCATCTTTCCAAAAATACTCACAATCCCGACCGTCACAGCCAGAACTTCGATTGCACCATCGCGCCGCGCGGACCCTCAGGGGTTTCCACCCTCAGCTCACTCCCCGCCGTCCAATACGGAATCCGGATCATGCCGATGGCGACATTGGTGTCAAAATCCGGGCTCCACGCGGCGGAACTGACCCGGCCCACCACCTCATCGCCACAACGCAAAGGCCACCACCGATCACAGGGCGGCACCGGGCCGCCATCAATCACCAGCGCACGGATTTCCTGCACCGGACCTTCCTTAGCCACGCGCAGCAGCGCATCGCGACCGATGCAGCCTACCGCACTATGGG
>JBCCCZ010000075.1:0-13802 GCA_039033255.1 Pseudomonadota bacterium | reverse complement strand
CCCAGTTCACCGACGTTTTAGCCTTTCTTCTTGCCATAAGTATCCCCGGGGGAGCGTCGAAACCATCGGTTCCGACGTGGGGGGCTGGCCCCCCAGCGTTCCGGGCAAACTCAAAGCGGAATGTTGTCGTGTTTCTTCCACGGCAGGCTTCGCTTCTTGGTGCGCAGCGACGCAAAGGCCCGGCTCACTCGCTTGCGCGTGGAATGCGGCATGATCACCTCATCGATGAACCCGCGTTCGGCGGCCACGAACGGATTGGCGAAGCGGTCTTCATAATCCTTGGTGTGCTGCGCGATCTTGTCGGCATCTTTCAAATCTGCCCGGTGGATAATCTCGGTCGCACCCTTCGCCCCCATCACGGCAATCTCCGCCGTGGGCCAGGCATAGTTGAAATCACCGCGCAGATGCTGCGACGACATCACCACGTATGCCCCGCCATAGGCTTTGCGCGTGATCACCGTCACCTTGGGCACCGTGGCCTCACCATAGGCATACAGCAGCTTTGCGCCGTGCTTGATTACCCCGCCATATTCCTGCGTCGTCCCCGGCAGGAACCCCGGTACATCCACCAGCGTCAAAAGCGGGATTTCAAAGCAGTCACAAAACCGCACAAACCGCGCGGCCTTGCGAGAGCTGTCGATGTCGAGCACACCCGCCAGCACCATCGGCTGGTTCGCGACGACACCCACCGTCTGACCTTCCAACCGGATGAACCCGGTGATGATGTTCTTGGCAAATTCGCCCTGTATCTCGTAAAAATCGCCCTCATCGGCGATCTTCAGGATGAGTTCCTTCATGTCATAAGGCGTGTTGGGATTGTCGGGGATGAGCGTATCGAGGCTCATCTCCACCCGGCCCGGATCATCGAAAAACGGCCGCACGGGCGGCTTTTCGCGGTTGCTTAAGGGAAGGAAATCCACCAGACGCCGCACTTCGGCCAGCGCCTCCACGTCATTCTCAAACGCCGCATCCGCGACAGAACTTTTCTTGGTATGCGTCCCTGCCCCGCCCAGTTCTTCCGCCGTCACCTGTTCATTGGTCACGGTTTTCACCACATCCGGGCCAGTGACAAACATGTAAGAGCTGTCTTTCACCATGAAAATGAAATCGGTCATCGCAGGCGAATAGACCGCGCCACCCGCGCAAGGCCCCATGATGACAGATATCTGCGGCACCACGCCCGAGGCTTCAATGTTGCGCTGGAAAATGTCGCCATAGCCCGCAAGGCTGTCGACGCCTTCCTGAATGCGCGCCCCGCCTGAATCGTTGATGCCAATCACAGGCGCGCCGTTTTCCACGGCCATATCCATGATCTTGCAGATCTTCTGCGCATGCGTCGCCGACACCGACCCGCCCAGCACGGTAAAGTCCTGGGAAAACACATAAACCTGACGCCCATTGATCGTGCCCCAGCCGGTCACCACCCCATCGCCATAGGGCTTTTGCGTCTCCATCCCAAAATCAGTACAGCGATGGGTTTTGAACGTGTCGAACTCTTCAAAGCTGCCTTCGTCCAGCAGCAGGTCAATGCGTTCGCGCGCCGTCAATTTGCCCCGGCCATGCTGGCTATCGATCCGGGCCTGCCCCCCGCCCAGCCGCGCCTCACCACGGCGGTCTTCCAGAATCTGGAGAATGTCTTTCATGTCGCTGGTCCCTCAAAATTTGAAAGATAATTAAAGGATCGGTCAGGTAGGAGAAAGCCCAAAACCGGCAATTGCCTGACATTTGATACTGCATCCTGATCAGAGCAATGGACAAGCCCGCGCCATACGCTAGGGTCACCTCATGCATTCGACACAAGACCAATTGCGGGCGCGCCGGTTTCTAGACCGTCGCAGCCCGCCAAATATTTTCACGCTGATCGCTTTGTCCAGCCTGTCGGGCATTGCGCTCAATATCTTTCTGCCCTCGCTGCCCAATATGACCGCCTATTTTGAGACCGAATACGGGATCATGCAGATGGCCGTTGCGTTTTACCTGGCCATGAATGCGGTGCTGCAGCTGATCATCGGGCCGATCTCGGACCGTTATGGGCGACGACCTGTGTTGTTGGGCGGGCTGATCGTCTTTCTCTTGGCAACGCTGGGCTGCATCTGGGCCACCAATGTCTGGATGTTTCTGGCCTTTCGCATGTTACAGGCCGCCGTCGTGGTCACCATGGCGCTTGCGCGGGCCACGATCCGCGACATGGTGCCCGAACGCGAAGCGGCCTCCATGATCGGATATGTCACCATGGGCATGGCTGTGGCCCCCATGCTGGGCCCTGCCATAGGCGGTGCGCTGGATGCGGCCTTTGGCTGGCAGGCCAGTTTCTGGTTCCTTTTCGCGATGGGTGCTCTTGTCTTGGCGCTGACCTGGGCGGATCTGGGCGAAACCGCCCCGCGCCGCGCCGGAGGGTTCATCCAGCAGATGCGCGACAGTCCGGAGCTTTTCCGCTCGCCCAGATTTTGGGGCTATGCCAGCACGCTGGGTCTGTCATCCGGCGCGTTTTTTGCCTATCTGGGCGGGGGGCCCTATGTGGGGGATCGGGTGTTCGGCATGGATCCGGCCACATTCGGGATTTATTTCGGCGCACCCGCTGTGGGCTATTTCCTCGGGAATTTTCTGTCGGGCCGGTATTCGATCCGGTTCGGGGTGAACCACATGGTGCTCGTGGGATCTGTGGTTTGTGCGGCTGGGATCACGCTGAACCTGATGCTCTTTGCCGTGGGCCTCGGCTCACCCATCGCGTTCTTTGGGCTGATGTCGCTCATGGGATTGGGCAATGGCATGGTTATTCCCAACGCCACGGCGGGCGCCTTATCCGTCAGGCCACATTTGGCAGGCACGGCGAGCGGGCTTTCCGGCGCATTGATGATCGGCCTCGGCGCGGCGTTGTCTGCTGTGGCAGGGGTTGTATTGAACCTTGGGCTGGGCGCATTGCCCCTTTTGGTTCTGATGGTCCTATCGGCCTATGGCGCGATCCTGTCCATTCTATACGTGATCGGACGCGAAAGCCGTCTGGGGACTTGATGTCAAAGCGTCACGCGCGGGGCAATCCTGTCGCGGCCATCCTGTTCCACCCAATGGGAGCGGCCCAAAACCCGACCATCCGCGCGCACATCTGAAATGGTTTGCAAATTCACCTCCGTCACCGTCCAGCCGGGCGTGTTCATCGTGCCTTCCGCCAAAACACCCGTCTGCGGAAACCCTTTATCCGGCGGGCCAAAAATGCCCCCCATACCGGTGTTGGCATCTGCATGAGGGCAGACGTCAAACAGGCCCACAAGCGACGCCATCACCGTCACGCATTGCTGTTCAAGCGCGCGGGCCATGGCGCCAATGCGCACGCGCCAATAGCCGGAAAGAACTTCGGTACACGATGGCACCAGAATGATCTCCGCATCCATCACCGCGCGCCCCAGCAAAGGAAACTCCGCATCGTAACAGGTCAGCACGGCGATTTTCCCCAGGCCCGTGTCAAACACCTGCAACGGCCCGCCGGGCACCACGTTCATCTCATCGCGCTCATAGCGGGTCATAATCTGCTTGTCCTGAACCGCCGCCGCCCCCTCTGGCGTGAACAAGCGCACGCGGTTCACAGGGCGTGGCCCGACGGCATCATCATAAATTGGCGCAGATCCCGCGCAAATCGTCACGCCGTATTTGCCCGCCAGATCCGCATGTAACGCGTCCACTTCCGGCATCATATCCGACACCGCGCGCATGCAGGCCTCCCCATCTGCCGCCACCTCGGCACCCGCCAATGTGGCCAACTCCATCGCGCCATATTCAGGAAACAACAGCAAATCCGCGCCCTGGGTTTCTGCATCCCGCACCCAGCTTTCGATCTTGCGCATATACTCCGCCCAACTGTGCATCGGAGTGAGCGGATAGGCCGCCGTGGCCACTTTCAGCGAACCGGACTGTGACATCTGGGCGGCATCTCCTCATTGAAGTGCCACCACCTTGGCCCATTGCCGGGCCGCATTCAACCAAAGCGCTCAGGCGTGAACTGGATTGCCCATGTGAAGCGGCAACTCATCACCATAGGCGCACATGTCTTCGCGCAAGGAAGAGGCGATGATCTGCGCCTCCGCCGGAGGGAGAATGGAATAGAGCGGATCTTTTGCCCGATCAAACGCCATTTCCAACACGTCGCGCGACGACGGGCAGAGATAAAGCGCGCCATGTTCGCCGAAAACCACCTGTTCTTCGGAAAAGTAAATGTGCACAATCTCCATCGCAGCCTTAGGAGGCGCTTTTTCGATCCGTCGCACACCCTGCAGCGTACCGGCCGGGATGACGGAGAAGGGATCACCGAACATGTCTTCGGCGGCATCGCTTTCCACCATGATGTTCTGCCCCCCCATCAAATAGAAAGGCCGGTCATTGCCAAAGGCACCGGCGGGCACTTCCAGCGGCCAAAGCGCTTGGGGGCATTCCTCATCGTCGTCCCAGGGTGTTTCCCTCGAAACCTGCGTGACGGCCTGCAAGCCTGCGTCAAAGGTCAGCACCAGATCGCCCGGTTGCAGCTCGCCCGCTGCCATCCAGCCGCGCGAGGTGGCCAACATGGCCCCCCCAACGAGGCCGGATGGCTGTGCATTTGCGGTGTGACCGGTGTCGGCACTTTGGCCAATGGCATCCGGTTGCGAAAAGAAAGACCAACCCTGAAACATCCTACCGTCCTTCGAATCACGCGGTCGTTCTGAGCCGCTATTTATGGTTAAAATGTGTCGCGAGGCTTGGCCGTATCTGCGTCCGAAATCGGGCAAGATTGGGGCGGTGTTTCCATATTTGGAACACTCCTTCGCCACAGGGCGTGACTGTCCAGAACCATCGAACAGTTTCTCACGAAAAACGGTAGTCGAAACGTTCAATGTCGCTTTGGCACATATCCGCAACCAAATTGGAATCAGCCGCGGAATAGAGTGTCTTGTAATCTGCCGGTCGGGTGGATCGATTGATCAAAGGCAGCTCCAATCGAAATCCCAAATGGTCCCAAAGGGGTTCAGCATCCTGTGTGAAATGTTCCAGGCGGATATAAAGGTTGCAATCCTCCGCCCCGTCCGCGCGGGTCATGTAATACGAAAATGGATGCTGCGGAACGGCAGATGCCACATGATCGCTGCGCAGAAAATCAGAAAACGCCAGGGATTTCGCAGCCTGCACACCTTCATGATCAAACGTCTGCACAGCAAGCCAGTGATAGTAGCTGACCATCCGGTCCCATGGGTTGCGCACCAACGTGACTGTAAACGCGTCCTTGATCTGCTGGGGCGGCACAAGGCCGTCGATGTCGGCGAGGGTCGAGTGTTTCCACAACCGGCCCCGGCTGCGCGCCCCGTCCAGCCGCCGTCGCCGCCTTTTGGCTTTGGGCGTGTCCCCGATCAGGATGTCATCCTTCATCGCCCGCCCTTCAAGCGCCAGCGCAAGCGAAGTGCCCCCGGTCTTGGGGATATGCACAAAGATGAAGCGTCGCCCGGGTGAGATGATCATGCCCCAACGCTATGCCAAAACCGGGTGGAAAAAAACATGCTGCTGTGGTGTCTGCGGTGACTCCAAAGCCTTCCCAAGCTGGGTCAAATACGGCATATGCGTTTGATGCCATGACATACAGCAAGGGAGGGCTGGCCATGGGTTGGATGAAGGATGAAACCGGTCTGGAAAAACGTGCGGCTAATTTCGTGCCGCTGACGCCGCTGTCTCATCTGCGCCGCGCGGCCAAACTGTTTCCGGATCATGAGGCCGTGGTCTATGGCCCCTTCCGCAAGACCTATGCCGAATACTACGAACGCTGCACGCGGCTGGCGTCGGCTCTCGCGCAAATGGGTGTGGCCCCGGGCGATGTGGTGGCCACCGTGCTGCCAAATATCCCCGCCCATGTAGAGGCCCATTTCGGTGTGCCAGCCTGTGGTGCGGTGCTCAACGCCATCAACATTCGGCTTGAGCCGGATACGATTTCCTACATCCTGGGTCACGGAGAGGCGAAGATCGTGCTGGTCGACCCGCAGTTCATGCCGGTTGTACAGGCGGCCATTGAAGACTTGGACGGGCCGGCCCCCAAGATCATCGAGGTGGCGGATCCACATGCGGGCGTCGGGGCGATCACGGAATACCCGGAATATGAAGAGGTGCTGGCCACAGGCGACCCCAACTTCGACTGGATCATGCCTGAAGATGAATGGGAGAGCATATCGCTCAATTACACCTCCGGCACCACGGGGCGACCCAAGGGCGTGGTGTGTCATCACCGCGGCGCCTATCTGATGACCATGGGCACCGCGCTCACTTGGCCCCTGCCCCGGCATTCGAAATACCTCACCATCGTGCCGCTCTTTCACTGCAACAACTGGAACCACACATGGGCCATGCCCATGATGGGCGGCACGGTCGTCTGCTGTCGCGATATCACAGCGAAAAACATCTATGACGGCATCGCCGATGAGGGCGTCACCCATTTCGGCGCGGCCCCCAGCGTTCTGAACACCGTGATCAACGCCTCTCATGCTGACCGGCGGGAGTTTGATCATGTCGTGCAGGTCTTCACCGCCGGTGCGCCGCCCCCCGCCGCCACGCTCAAGGCGATTGAACCGCTGGGCTTCAACGTCACGCAGGTTTACGGCCTCACGGAAACCTACGGCCATGTCACCGAATGCATGTGGCATGACGCCTGGGACGCGGAGCCCGAGGAAAACCGCTACGCTATCAAGGCGCGCACCGGGGTTCTGATGCCTATGATGGAAGACATCACCGCGATGGATCCCGAAACGATGACCCAGATCGACATGGATGAGGTCGCACAAGGCGAAATCATGATCCGCGGCAATGCCGTGATGAAAGGGTATCTGAAGAACCCCGCAGCCACCGAAGAGGCCTTCTCAGGCGGATACTTCCATTCCGGCGACATCGCCTATCAGCACGCCGACGGCTATCTGAAAGTCGCCGACCGCGCCAAGGACATCATCATCTCGGGCGGCGAGAACATCTCCTCCGTGGAGGTCGAAGGCGCGTTGATGCATCACCCCGCGGTGTCGCTCTGCGCGGTGGTGGCGCTGGCCGATGACAAATGGGGCGAGGTGCCCTGCGCCTTCATCGAGCTAAAAGACGGCGCCGAGGTGACAGGCGAAGAGATCATCAAATTCGCCCGTGAACGCCTGGCCGGGTTCAAAACGCCCAAAAAGGTCGTGTTCCAGGAACTGCCCAAAACCTCGACCGGCAAGATCCAGAAGTTCGAACTGCGCAAGATCGCCGCAACCGCGTGAATGCGGCCATAAAAAGGCCCGGCAAACTAATGCCGGGCCAAGTTCGCTTCTCTGCTTGTTGTTATGAATTAGAATTTGCGCGCAACCGAGAAGATAAAGTTGCGCCCGTCTGCCTGCCTCGCTGACAAGAGCGGGCGGTAGGTGCGATCAAATACATTCTCCACGCTCAAACGGAATTCCGTGTCCTTCCAAACACCTTCATCCGGCGCAATTGTCAGGCGAAGGTTGTTTACGAAGAAGTCGGACGCCCGGCCCAACGCATTGGTGCGACCACCCGCGCCATAGATCCCTTCCCAACTGATGTCGACACCGCTGGCAAACTTACGACCGATCGTAAGGCGCCCGTTGTCCTGAGTGATACCACGAAAGACAGCGGCGGTTCCATTTTGCAGCGTTTCAGTCGCATCCACGATCTGTCCGTTGAAATCGGCGTAGTATCCCTCAAGGGTCTCATAGGAAGCTTCGACTTCAAGCCCCACAGTTTCGACTTCATCAACGGTTGTACCCGGTGCGAAGCCGGTAAACGAGTTTCCGTCATCCAAGTCCGTGAAGTAAACATTGGCCTTAACAGCGAGCCTATCTCCCTGACGGAAGGTATCGAACCCGTCATATGAACCGCCCACTTCGTAGGTCAGCGCTTTCTCACTGATCATTCGCGCTGGTGTGCCAACGTCGTCGATGATCGGAAGAACTTCGGTGTAAGCGACACTGCCAAACACAGCAGCGCCATTGTTGAATGCATAGCGCGCTGACAAACCACCCATCAACGCATTTTCGGTGAACACGGAGGGCGTCGTTTCATCCCCGCGAACCCGTTGATCCTCATAGCGAATGGCGGGTGTGAAGGTCCAGTTGCCGACGTCAATCTCGTCGACGACGAAGATGGCCCAGCTTTCTTTGTGACCGGACGGAACACCGTTGATCAGCTGGCTTTGGCCAATAAACGGTCGGTCACGGAACTGGTACTCAACGCCAGCGACCAGATTGTGCTGGAGGGCACCGGTTGTAAACAGTGAACGGTTTTTCGCTGTTACGGTTGTTGTTTCATACACCTGATCCGCGTTGAACGTAGCACATACGAAATCCCCGGGTGCACAAGGAGGCGCAATGCTGACCGGTGGCAAAAATGGAGAGAAGGGATTCGGTATGCTTCCTACGCCTGACAGCAGGATTTGTTCATCGGCAAACGAGTATTGCAGGCTGAAATCCACAAGGTCGTTATCCACCGGGTTATAGGCATACTTAACTGCCAACGTGGTTGAATCCACAAACCGATCAACATTACCAACAAATGACGGGAATGCGGTGAAGGACTCGAAAGGCACGTTGAACTGACTGGTCTGTGCGTCGGTGTAAGATGCTTCGATGCTGTGCTCGTTATCGGAGCCGAAGCGTAATTTACCCTTGAGCAGCCAGGTTGGGTCATCGACCGACCCCGTCGTGGGATTGATGGGTACGCTCGATCCATCCTGCCGAATTCCAAGCTCTCGTTGCGTGTAGTTGAACAAGAACTCAGCGCGTTCCGTTGGAGCCCAAGCAAATGTGCCCGACCGTGTGACACCCTGACCATTTGAACGATACTCAACCAGTGGACGGAAAGCGAAGCCAAGTTCTCCTCCCAGAACGTCCGACGCGTCGATTGTTTCAAGCAGAATGGCGCCGCCCACGACACCTGAGCCAAATTCGAATGACCCTGTGGCGCCGCGAATGACAGTCACCTCTTTGAACAGGTAGGGATCCGTAAAGAGCTGCGTCGCGTTGCGATAGAACTCTTCCGCGCCACGGGTCACGCCGTCAATCTGGATCAGTGTCTTGTTGTCAGTACCAAAAGTGGAGTTCGCTCCGAAACCACGAATATTGATACCTGAGCCGACAGGCGTAGCGCCGTTGATCAGGTTTACACCGGGAACGGAATCGATGAGCCCGGCGATGGTGCCCGCCTGACGGTCTTTGATTTCTGTTTCATCAACGACTGTAACAGAAGTTGCCGTTTGGGTCTGCACTTCCCGTTTACTTTCCCCAAGCAACAAAGTCCCGAGATCTGTTGAGTCGTCCTGAGCGGATGCTGCGGACGACAACGCCAGTCCCACACAAGTGGACCCCAACAGCCAACTTTTGGTGATATGAAACATATCAGCCCCTTCCGATTTTCTATTTCGACAAACGCGGAATAGCTGACGGAAGGCTTGCTAATAGTACGTTGTTTCGCGCTATTTAGGGTTAGTTGACCAATCGTTAATGAGTCAAGCACCGCAGAAGAGCAAACCCAATGGTGGCTGTTTTGCCACATCTGCCGTGCGGCCATGTTGGAGGCCTGTTTCGCTGGTTTGACACAGACAATCGCTGGACGTTGCACCACTGGATTGCATAATGTCCCTGCGCAACCTCGGGTCGCCTTGTCGCCGCGTCCAAGGCACGTCCGATCCCTGGCAACAATGTCGTTCTCGTCTACCGCGTCGCGTATTGGCGGATCATGTGCCCGCCGTCTATGTCGATCACCTGACCCGTCATGTACCCGTTGACCAAGGTGGCGATCACCAGGTTGCCGATCTCTTCCGGCAGACCGACGCGACCCACGGGCAAGCTCGCGCCCGTGCTGTCGTACATCGCGTCCCGTTTTGCATCGGGCACCTTCGCGTAGGCCTCCGTGCGCACCATACCCGGTGATATGCAGTTGACCCGCAGATCGGGACCAAGCTCCAGCGCCATGCCGCGCGTCAACGCCTCGACCGCGCCATTGACAGCACCAAGCCCCGCGCAGTTTTCCCCCGGTTTGCGGCTCAACACGCCGGAAAACATCGCAATCGCGCCGCCCGGACGCATCTTTGGCAGCACTTCCCGCGCGGTCACATAAGGACCGAAAAACTTGGCATCAAACATCGCGCGCAAAGGTCCGGTCTCGGACGTGGCAAAGGGGCCGTGGGCCGCGCTGGAGGCCGATATGACGAGGTAGTCGATGGCGGGCAACGCGGCGGCCCAAGCCTTGACGTTTGCCTCATCGGTCATGTCAAATGCGCGGTACTCCGCGCCATGCCCGATCTCACCTGCGGCCTTCGCAAGCGTCTCTTCCGACCGGCTGGCAATGATCACATGCGCGCCGTCGCGTGCTGCAAGGCCTGCTGTCGCGCGGCCGATGCCCGTCGCACCGCCGACCACTAGAAGCGTTTTTCCATTCATGGACATGTTTCTCCTCCTGTCTCTAAACCGGCGCAGGCTCATCACTTGTCTGCAAACGCCACAGCGCCGCATACCGCCCGTCTCGCTCCAGCAGGTCGGCGTGGCGTCCCTCCTCGACGACTTCACCGGCCTCCAGCACCACGATCCGGTCCGCCTCCAACACGGTGGACAGCCTGTGCGCGATGGTGATCACGGTGCGCCCTTCACTGGCGCGGGCCAGAGCTTCTTGAATGCCCTGTTCGGTCTCGGTATCGAGCGCGCTTGTCGCCTCGTCCAACAGCAGAATAGGCGGGTCTTTCAAAAACGTCCGCGCGATGCCCACGCGCTGCTTTTCCCCACCCGAAAGTTTCAGCCCACGCTCGCCCACCTGGGTGTCATAGCCATCGGGCAGACCGATCACAAAGTCATGGATCTGCGCGGCTTTGGCCGCTGCCTCTATATCGGCCTGCGTCGCCCCATCGCGGCCATAGGCGATGTTGTAGCCGATCGTGTCATTGAAGAGCACGGTGTCCTGCGGCACCACACCGATGGCGGCGTGCAGGCTTTCCTGCGTCACATCGCGGATATCCTGCCCGTCGATCCGAACGGCCCCGCCGCCTGCGTCATAAAACCGGAAAAGAAGCCGCCCAATGGTCGACTTTCCCGAACCTGATGGTCCGACAATGGCCACGGTTTGGCCTGCGGGCACATCGATGGAAACGCCCTTCAGGATGGGGCGATCCTTGGCGTAGGCGAAAGACACGTTTTCCAGACTGACCCTGCCACCATCCACCACGAGCGCCTTGGCATCCGGTTTGTCGGCCACATCCGTGTTCTGTTCCAGAAGATCGAACATCTCCCCCATATCCACCAGCGCCTGGCGGATTTCGCGATAGACAAAGCCCAGGAAGTTAAGCGGCATGGTGATCTGGATCATGTAGGCGTTGACCATGACGAAATCGCCCACTGTCATGGTGCCCGCCTGCACCCCGTAAGCCGCCATGACCATGACGCCCACGAGGCCTGCGGTGATCAAGACCGCCTGACCAACATTCAGAAACGCCAGCGAATAGGAGGTCTTGAGCGCGGCCGTTTCATACCCTTCCATCGCCCCATCATAGCGCGCGGCCTCACGGCCCTCAGCGCCGAAATACTTGACGGTCTCAAAGTTGAGCAGGCTGTCGATGGCCTTCTGATTGGCGTCGGTGTCCTGATCGTTCATCTGCTTGCGCAAACGCACGCGCCATTCGGTAACCTTGATGGTGAAGGACACGTACAGGATGACCACGCCCAGAACGACGGCAAGATACCAGAAATCAAAAAATGCCCAGAGCACGATGGAAATCATCAGCAGTTCAATCAGCAGCGGCCCGACAGACAGCAGCAAGAACCGCAACAGAAATTCCACGCCCTTCACACCCCTCTCGATGATCCGAGAGAGCCCACCTGTTTTGCGCGTGATATGATAGCTGAGCGACATCTGGTGGATATGCCGGAACGTGCGCAACGCGAGCTGCCGCAGCGCCCGCTGCCCGACCCGCGCGAAGATGACATCGCGCAGCTGCTGAAAGCCGATATTGAGAAGCCGCGCCATGCCATAGGCGATAGTGAGCCCCACTGCGCCCAGCGCCAGCATCCAGGCCTCACCCGAGGCCTCCCCCGACAGGGCATCGACCGCGCCTTTGTAGAAAAAAGGCGTGCCCACAGCGACAAACTTGGCCAGAAACAGCGCAACAAGCGCGGCCACGACCCGCCGTTTGACCCAAGGTTGATCTTTGGGCCAGAGATAGGGCGCGACCTCACGGATCGTGCGGAAACCTTTTTCCTGGGTGTCAGTTCGGGCCACGGTTTGCCTTGCGTTTGCTGGGTGCGCAGTTCAACCTAAGCCTGCACTCAACCCGCGACCAGTGCGCGGGCGCACAATGCACCCTGCGCAAACTTTTCAGGCGCTCAAGACACGTCCTTGTAGCTGATCTCGCGCCGATCTTTGCCGCTCAGCTTGTCGCGTCGCACCAGAAGACGGTTGAGCGCCACGACATAGGCCTTGGCAGAGGCCACGACAGTGTCGGTATCCGCAGATTGCCCGGTGGCGATGAACCCATCTTCTTCAAGCCGCACCGTGACGGTCGCCTGCGCATCCGTGCCTTCTGTCACCGCATGCACCTGATAGAGCGACAGGCGCGCTGTGTTGGGATGCAGCGCACGAACGGCACGAAAGGTCGCATCGACAGGGCCATCACCGCTTTCCGTTGCGGATTTTTCTTCCCCATCTACCACCATCACCAATTCAGCCTTGGCTTGGCCTGAGGTTCCGCACTGAACGGCCAGAGATTTCACGACCAGACGGTCATTCTCGACGTCCTCGCCCGCCGTCACCAGAGCGATCAGATCATCGTCGTAGACTTCCTTCTTGCGGTCGGCGAGTTCCTTGAATCGGACAAAAATGTCATTGAGTTGATTGTCAGCCAGTTCATACCCCAGATCGCTGAGCTTGGACCGCAGAGCGGCGCGGCCCGAATGCTTGCCCATAACAATGTTGGTCTCGGTCAGGCCCACATCTTCGGGCCGCATGATCTCAAAGGTCTCGGCGTTTTTGAGCATGCCATCCTGATGGATGCCGCTTTCATGGGCAAAGGCGTTCTTGCCTACGATGGCCTTGTTGAACTGCACATTGAAGCCACTCACAGTGGCCACGCGGCGGCTCACATGCATGATCTTGGTGGTGTCGATCCCGGTGTAGAAGGGCATGATATCGCCCCGGACCTTCATCGCCATCACCACCTCTTCCAGAGCGGTATTGCCAGCGCGCTCGCCAAGCCCGTTGATGGTGCATTCAATTTGCCGCGCGCCACCGGCCACAGCACCAAGTGCATTGGCCGTCGCCATCCCCAGATCGTTATGGCAATGGGTCGCAAACACCACATCCTCTGCGCCCGGCACCTCGGCAATCAAACGCTTGATCAGCTCTGCGCTCTCCAGCGGGGCGGTATAGCCCACCGTGTCCGGAACATTGATCGTCGTGGCGCCCGCTTTGATCGCGATCTCACAGACCCGGGCCAGGTAATCCCATTCGGTGCGCGTGGCATCCATTGGCGACCACTGCACGTTGTCACAAAGATTGCGGGCATGCGTGACCGTGTCGTGGATCCGCTCGGCCATTTCATCCTGCGTGAGGTTCGGAATGGCGCGGTGCAAAGGCGATGTGCCGATAAACGTGTGAATACGCGGGCGTTTTGCGTGCTGAACCGCCTCCCAGCAACGGTCGATATCCTTGAAATCCGCCTCGGCCGTTGTGCCACCGCCCAGTGCCGCGCGCAGGTAAAGCCCGTCGATCAGCGCGCCCAGCATGGCCGCATCCGCGTCGGGCGTCGCACTCAGCGGGCGCAGGGCATGGCGCAGGTT
>JBCCCZ010000074.1:0-13860 GCA_039033255.1 Pseudomonadota bacterium | reverse complement strand
GGCCCCTTCCGGCGAATAGGCCGCGCGGGTCAGTTCGACCCCCAGAAGGTTGGCTTGTGTCTGGTGCGACAGCAGATGGTGGCGAAAGGCCGCGCGTTTGTCGTCATCAGAAATCGTCACCGTGCCCAGCCGCGCGCCCGCCGTGTTGAAGGTCTTGGAGGCCGCCGTCAGCACGAAGGTGCGATGCGCGGCCTTGGGTGCGGCCACGAGGTAGGGGGTGAATTTATGTCCCGGATAAATCAGATCATGGTGGATTTCATCTGCCATCATCAGCAGATCGTGGCGTTCACAAAAATCTGCCAACTGGCGCAGTTCGTCGGATGTCCAGATGCGCCCGGCCGGGTTGTGCGGCGAGGATATGATCATCGCCTTTTCATCGCCCGTCAGCCCCGCCTCCAGCACGTCGAAATCCATGTGGTATACACCATCACGGATCACCAGCGGGCTTTCATGCACCCGGCGGCCCGTCAGGTTAATCTTGACCGTGAACTCGTGATAGACTGGTGTGAAGATGATGACCCCGTCGCCGGGATCCGTGAAGGTCTCCAAGAGCGCGGCAATCGCATGGCCCAGTCCCAGCGTACTGGTCATATGATCCGGGTTGGCGTCCCAGCCATGGCGGTTCTTCATCCACCACGCGATCTGTTTGCGCATTTCCATATCGCCCGCGAAATAGCCGAAATTGGCCTGATCGATCAGTTTGTGCATCGCCGCCTGCAGAAATTCCGGCGCTCGGAAATCCATGTCGGCGATCCACATGGCCAGCGCATCATCAGCGCCGACGCCCGTCACACGCTCCATCGCATCCCATTTGCTGGAATTCGTTCCCCGTCGGTCGATGCGTTCGTCAAACATGCGGGCTCCTTTCACCAATAGAGTATAGCTAATCGAATGCTGTGCGGCTGCAAGAGGCGTTGCACGTAGCCTATGGGTGGCATACATCACCATCATGTTAAGACCCATTCTCATTCATCCTGATCCGCGCCTCAAGAAGGTGAGCGAAGACGTGCCTGACATCAGCGATGATTTGCGCGCCTTAGCAGATGACATGCTGGAGACGATGTATGATGCGCCGGGCATTGGCCTCGCCGCCCCGCAGATCGGGGTGCTAAGCCGCCTCATCGTGCTCGATTGCGCCAAGGATGAAGGCGGCGATCCCCGTCCGCTGGTGATGTTCAACCCCCGCGTTGTGGCCCACTCCGATGAGACCAATGTCTATGAAGAAGGGTGCCTGTCGATCCCGGAACAATTCGCGGATGTGACGCGCCCCAAGGTGGTGGATGTCACCTGGATGGATCGCGACGGCGTTGAGCAGACCGAAACGTTCGATGGTCTCTGGGCGACCTGCGTGCAGCATGAAATTGACCATCTCGATGGCAAGCTTTTCATCGACTATCTGGGTGCGATCAAACGCCAGATGATCACCCGCAAGATGCAAAAGCTGAAGCGCGAGAAGGCGCGGGCTTGAGCGGATGGCATCTCGGCCTTGCCTGCTCTGGCCTGATCCGCGCCTGCGCACCGCGGCGAAGCCTGTTGAAGCGATCACCGACGACATTCGCGCGATCTGGGAGGATACGATCGACACCATGGAGGGCGTGCCGGGTGTCGGTCTCGGGGCCAATCAGATCGGCGTCTTGCAGGCGCTGGCAGTGGTGGATTGTTCCGACGAACGGGGCCAAGCGATCCGGCTGGCCAATCCGGAGGTGATCGCATCCAGTGACGATCTACGGACCCACAAGGAGGGCAGCCCTTGCCTACCGGGTGTCTCGGCCAAACTCAAACGGCCCCGTGTGGTGACGGTGCGCTACATGGATGACACGGGCGCGGTGGTGGAGCGGGCGTTCGAAGATCTCTGGTCCACCTCGGTACAACATCAGATTGATCACCTGGCAGGCCGCATGTATTTCGACCGGCTCAGCAAAGTGAAACGAGACATGCTTTTGCGCCGTGCCAAAAAGGCCAGAATTCAACAAGGTGACCGGTAATGCGCGTGATTTTCATGGGCACGCCTGATTTTTCTGTCCCAGTGCTCGACGCGCTCGGGACGGCAGGACATGACATCGCCGCCGTCTATTGCCAACCTCCGCGCCCAGCGGGCAGAGGCAAGAAAGACCGCCTCACACCGGTCCATGCCCGCGCTGAGGCACTGGGTCTGGACGTGCGCCACCCGGTGACGCTGAAGGGGTCTGCTGATGAGATCGCGGCGATCAAAGCCGATATCGCCGTCGTAGTCGCCTACGGCCTCATCCTGCCCCAAGCGGTGCTCGACGCGCCGCGCCTGGGGTGCGTCAACATCCATGCCTCTCTCTTGCCGCGCTGGCGTGGCGCGGCACCCATTCACCGTGCGATCATGGCGGGGGATACGAAGACGGGCGTCTGCATCATGCAGATGGAAGCGGGGCTTGATACCGGGCCGGTGCTCCTGCGCGAGGGCACGGAAATCGGCGCGGAGGAGACCACCGGTGCGCTGCATGATCGCCTCTCTCACATGGGCGCGCGGTTGATCGTGGAAGCTTTGGCGCAACTGGGCGACCTCACACCCGAGCCGCAACCCGCAGAGGGCGTGACCTACGCCCAGAAAATCGACAAGGCGGAGGCCCGCGTGGACTGGACCGAGACAGCCGAGGAGGTCGACCGCAAAATCCGGGGCCTGTCGCCTTTCCCCGGCGCTTGGGCGGAGGTGGATGGCCAGCGGCTTAAATTCCTTGCCTCCCGTGCGATCGAGGGAAACGGCACACCGGGCACAGTTCTGGATGATACCCTCACCATCGCCTGCGGCACCGGCGCGGTTGAGGTTTTACGCTTGCAACGCGAGGGCAAAGGCCCACAGGATCGCGCAGATTTTCTGCGCGGCTCGCCGGTGCGACCCGGCACGGCATTTTTGAGGGAGTAGCCCCATGTTCTTGCAGCTTTTCGGCACCGTGGTGATTGCGGGCATCATCGGCTACGCCAGCGAACGTTCGGGCTTCACCCATAACGGCTATATCCAGTCGATCATCATCTGTGTGGGCGGCGCATTCTTGTTTTACTTCGTGCGCATCATGTTTGGCATTGGTTTCGGCTCACCGGGGTTTGACGCGATCCTGTCTTCGGTCGGTGCGCTGATCATCGTGCCGACCCATTGGCGAAAATAGAAATCATGCTTCAGATTACGTTGCTGCAAGGAGTATTTCTGGCAAGATGAAAAACGACCCGCCGGGTTCATCTTGCCAAAAATACTCAAATACCGCGATATCAGCTGGCGCGGCTTTTGAACGGCTTCATGCCTGCTCGTGCCAGCGCATCGGCGCGCTCGTTTTCGGGATGGCCCGCGTGCCCCTTGACCCATTGCCAATCAACCTCATGGCGCGACTGTGCCTCATCCAGCCGCTGCCAGAGATCAGCGTTCTTCACCGGCTTTTTTGCAGAGGTTTTCCACCCGTTTTTCTTCCAGCCAAAGATCCAGCCCGTCACGCCGTTTTTCACGTAGATCGAGTCCGTGACAACCGTGATCGTGCTCGCCGTCTTCAGCGCTTCCAGGGCATTGATGGCGGCCAGAAGTTCCATCCGGTTGTTGGTGGTCTCTGCCTCGCCGCCGGATAGTTCGCGTTCGCGCAGCACCGTCTCCCCATCCCGCGCGATCAAAAGCGCGCCCCAGCCCCCCGGGCCCGGATTGCCGGAGCAGGCCCCGTCGGTATAGGCAAAGAGCTCAGCCACGGCAGAGCCCATGACAGAGTAGCGTGATCCAGGGGTCCATAGTCCCGGCCAGGCCCTTTTCAACGCCTGTATGGGTCTTCAACGGCTCAAACCCTGCCGCGCCAAGAAGCCCGATCAGTTCATCGGTGGTATAATAAGCGTAATACCGTCCGAGCCCATCACGTTCCGCGCCTGACCCGGTTTTCATGCCGATATGGAAGACACCCTCCGCGCGCAGAGCGAGCCGCAACGCTGCGAGGTGGCGGGGCATGTCAGCGCGATCCGCATGGAGCAAGCTGAAATTCGCCCAGATGCCGTCATAGATGTCCTCGCCTGAAACATCATCGAAGCTGGCCAAGCGCGCGGTCACGCCGTCCTGCCGCCCTGCCAAAGCCACCATTTCCTGCGAGGCATCCGCGGCCTCCACGGAAAAACCGGTTTGCGCCATCATTGCGGCTGAATTGCCCGGTCCGCAGCCAAGATCGAGTACATCGCCGCCCGGGGGCAGCGCTGCCATGAATTGCCTCAGTTGCGTATCGGGCGAGGTGGAGACCAGCTTCGCATAGTCCTCCGCCTTGGCGTCATAGACGCGTAGGGTCTCAGCATCCGCGCTCATGCAAAAAACGCAATGATTGCGAGCGACCCCACCACGATCGCCGTCAGCAGCATGCGCAATTGCATCCACCAATCCGGGGCCGCGCCCAGGCGCCAGAAATACCAATCCAGCACCAAAAGTCCCAAGAACCCTGCCATCAGCGTGAAGGCCGACCCGGTGACCCCGCTTCCGGTGGTGAAAAACACCCAAAGCGCGGGCAGAACCGACAGGAAAAACCCAGTGGCGGCCTGTTTGTCCTCCAGCCGCGCGGCAAAGCCCCATAGCACGCCCGACATGAAAGACAGGATGATCGCACCGTAAAAAAGCGACACGAACGGGCCCACGAAGCGCGGGCCCAGCATTTCGATGCCAAAGGCCTGCAGCGCCGGCGACAGCGCGCTGAGCGCCCCCCAGATGAACGGCAAAAGCCCCGCCAGTCCGAGGTAAAGCGGCATGCGCGGCACAGTCGAGTTCATGAGGTTTTCTCAAAGGCAAGGCGCGTGCCAAGGGCGGCGAATGTTGCGGCAAACCCGCGGCTGATCCAGCGCATCGCAGCTTCGGAGGCCATTAGCCTGTCCCGCGCCGTTGCGGCAAAGACCCCGTAGAGCACAAAGACCGCGAAGGTCATGACCATAAAGACCGCACCCAGCCCCAGCATTTCCGCGGTGGCGGTGGCCGGATTTCCCGACAGAAACGGTGGGAGCAGCGCCAGAAAGAAGATCGAGAGCTTTGGGTTCAGCACGTTGATCAGCATTCCCCGCCTCATGATCACAAACGCCCGCTCGCGCACCTTGTCAGGTTCCACCGACAGCGCACCGCCCGCCCGCAGGCTTTGCCATGCAAGATAAAGCAGATACGCCACGCCCGCGAATTTCACGATCTGAAACAAAAGCGCGGAGGCGTGCAGGATCGCGGCCAACCCGAAGGTCGCGGCCAGAAGATGCGGCACGATCCCCGCCGTGCAGCCAAGCGCGGCATAGAGGGAGGCGCGTTGCCCCTGACCCAACGCAATCGCAAGGGTGTAAATCACACCTGTTCCCGGCGCGACAACCACGACAAATGCGGTGATCAGAAATTGCAGGCTCATCCCGGCCCCTCGACCTGTGAAAGACGTGTTGACGTCATTGGCCACGCCGCAAAAAGTGGCGCGCTGTCATGACTTTAACGGCTTCGGGATCGGCGTCTAGGGGGGGTGAGAAGATAGGCCGCTCTGAGTGGCCCGATCACTCGATTATTGCGCCAATTCCTCATCGCGGCCGGTCGTATTGCCTTCGCGTGGCGGCCGACCAATCACCTCCTTGAGGTCTTCGAGTTCGATGAAATTGTCGGCTTGGCGGCGCAATTCATCGGAAATCATCGGCGGTTGGCTGCGAATGGTGGAGACCACGGACACACGCACGCCCTGCCGCTGAAGACTTTCCACCAACGGGCGGAAATCTCCGTCACCGGAGAACAGCACGATGTGATCCACACGCGGGGCCAGTTCCATGGCATCGACGGCCAGTTCGATGTCCATATTGCCCTTCACCTTCCGGCGGCCCTGGCTGTCGGTGTATTCCTTGGCTGGTTTCGTCACCATGGTGAAGCCATTGTAGTTCAGCCAATCCACCAGCGGTCGGATGGGCGAATATTCGTCATTCTCTAATAGCGCGGTGTAATAGAAGGCGCGCAGTAGCTTACCGCGCCGCATGAATTCTGACCGAAGCAGCTTGTAGTCTATATCGAAACCCAGCGCTTTCGCGGCCGCGTACAGATTGGACCCATCGATGAACAGCGCCAGCCGTTCGTCTTTGTAAAACATCACTCGTCCTTTCCAAAGGGATCCAGCCATGGTGGGAAAATTCGGGTCACCTTAGCGGCTGGATTCGGGGCGCGGTACTATGCTGTGTTCAAGCTATTCGCAATAGGTTCCCACACGTCAAATTGCGGTGCAACATATAAGCGTAAAAGGGTCACAAAGCCAATGAAACAAGTCCTGTTGATTGCGCTGGGCGCGAATCTACCGTCCCACGCGGGCCCGCCTGAGCAAAGTTTGGCCGACTCAGTCAAATTTTTTCCCCGCTACGGTTTCGAAGATGTCAAAGCCAGTCGGCTCTATCGGACGCCCTGTTTCCCGCCCGGCGCGGGGCCCGATTACATCAATTGCGCAGCCATCGCAGCGATTGACGACACGGCAGAGGCGGTCTTGTCCCGTCTTCACGCGATTGAGGCGGAATTTGGCCGCGAGAGGCGGCAGCGCTGGGGTCAACGCAGCCTTGATCTGGACCTGATCGCGATGGGCGATGCCGTGCGACCGGATCTCGAGACCTATCAGGCATGGCGCGATCTGCCGCCTGAGGCACAGCGGCAGGAGGCCCCGGAGCAACTGATCCTGCCGCATCCGCGTTTGCAGGATCGGGCCTTTGTGTTGGTGCCACTGATGGATGTAGCGCCGGATTGGGTGCACCCTGTGTTGGGTTTGAGCGTTCGGGAGATGGTGGCGCGCCTGGACCCTGCATCCATAGAAGAGGTTGTCGCCCTCTAGCGTCCCGGCGCGGAATCAAGGCGTTTTGTTCGGTCTATGTGGCGCAGATATTTGTCACGGTTTCACCCGCTTTTCACCCCATTATGCGCTTGTGTTTCTTATACCACCGCCCTACATACGGGGCTTCAACCCCGCATAGTCGCGATCGGAGGTCCAATGGCCCGCGTTACAACTGAAGACTGCGTTGACAAAGTCCCGAACCGGTTTGATCTGGTCATGCTCGCCGCCCATCGTGCGCGTGAGATTTCGTCGGGGTCTGCCATCACCGTGGATCGCGACAACGACAAGAACCCGGTCGTGGCCCTGCGGGAGATCGCGGATGAAACGCAATCGGCCGATGAGTTGAAAGAACGCCTGATCGAATCCAACCAGAGCCAGATCGAAGTGGATGAACCGGAAGATGATTCCATGGCGCTCCTGATGGGTGGTGAGCCGGACAAGCCCGCCGATGATGACATGCCCGAGGAAGATCTTCTGCGGGCACTGATGGAGGCGCAGGGCGAGGGCTGATTTTTTCACCCCGACGCCCCGCTTGGGGGTGCGGACATGACCATCGCAACCCAAGATTTTGCCGCATCCGACCTGTTGGAATTGGTTCGGCTTTACAATCCCAAAACCGATGAAGCCAAGATCGCCGCAGCCTTTGAATTTGGCGTGGAGATGCACGATGGCCAGATGCGCCATTCTGGTGAGCCTTACTTCACCCATCCTGTCGCCGTCGCCGCGATCCTGGCCGAACAGCGTCTGGATGACGCCACCCTGATCACCGCGCTCTTGCACGACACGATTGAGGATACCCGTGCGTCCTACGCCGTCGTCGAAGAAAAGTTTGGCCGCGAGATTGCCGATCTGGTGGACGGTGTTACAAAGCTGACCAATCTGCAACTCTCCAGCACCGAAACCCAGCAGGCGGAAAATTTCCGCAAGCTCTTCATGGCGATATCCAAGGATATGCGCGTCATCCTCGTAAAGCTCGCCGACCGGTTGCACAATATGCGCACCATAAAGCATATGCGCCCCGAAAAGCAGCTGAAGAAAGCGCGCGAGACGATGGATATCTTCGGGCCGCTTGCGGGCCGCATGGGCATGCAGTGGATGCGCGAAGAGCTGGAGGATCTGGCCTTTCGCGTGATCAACCCCGATGCGCGCAATTCCATCATGCGCCGCTTTATCAAACTGCAGCGCGAAACCGGCGATGTGATCGAACGCATCACCCATGACATGCGGCTGGAACTGGAAAAGGCGGGCATTGAGGCCGATGTCTTTGGTCGCGCCAAGAAACCCCATTCGATCTGGCGCAAGATGCAGGCCAAGGAGATCGGTTTTTCGCGCCTGTCTGACATCTATGGCTTCCGGATCATCACCGAAGCGGAAGAGGATTGTTACCGCGTGCTGGGTGCCATTCATGGGCGTTGGGCTGCGGTGCCCGGGCGGTTCAAGGATTACATCAGCCAGCCGAAATCAAACGGGTATCGATCGATCCACACCACCGTATCGGGCCGCAATGGCCGCCGAGTGGAGGTGCAGATCAGAACACGCCAGATGCACGATGTGGCCGAAACCGGGGTGGCCGCGCATTGGTCTTATCGCGATGGGGTGCGCTCGGAAAACCCCTTTGCCGTCGATCCCACCACTTGGATTTCCAGCCTGAATGAACAGTTCGAGGCCAATGAGGATCACGATGAATTCCTCGAGGCCGTGAAGCTGGAGATGTATTCCGACAAGGTTTTCTGTTTTACCCCTAAGGGCGAAGTGGTGAAGCTGCCGAAAGGGGCCACGCCCATCGATTTCGCCTATGCCATCCACACCCGCATCGGCCATGCCTGCGTTGGGGCCAAGATAGACAACATGCGCGTTCCGCTCTGGACGCGGATCAAAAACGGACAGTCGGTGGAGGTGATCACCGCCGATGGCCAGACCCCGCAGGCCACATGGCTTGATATCGCCACCACCGGTCGGGCACGCGCCGCGATCCGTAAGGCTTTGCGGGAATTGGATCGTGACCGATACATAAAACTGGGCCGGGAACTGGCGCGGTCTGCCTTTGACAACGTGCGCAAGCGGGCGACGGATAAGGCCTTGGAGACAGCGGCCAAGACGTTGCGCCTGGATGATGTGGACGACCTGCTGGCGCGGCTAGGCAGCACGGAACTGACAGCACAGGAAGTGCTGAACGCGGTCTACCCCGATGTGGCCACCAAGCCAGGCAATGTGATACGCCATGACCGCGCTGTGATCGGCCTTGGCCGCAACCAAAATTTCATCCGCGCCAAATGTTGTCAGCCGATCCCGGGTGAACGCATCGTTGGCATCACCTATCGCGGCAAAGGCGTGGTGGTGCACGCGATCGATTGTGAAGAACTGTCCCAATTCGACGACCAACCCCAACGCTGGTTGGATCTGCACTGGCACGCTGGAAAGCACCCGGCGGAGTATGACGTTACGATTGAGATCACAATTGGCAATGACACTGGCGCTTTGGGGCGAATTTGTACATTGATCGGAGAGCAGAAGGCCAATATCTCCAACCTGACGTTTCTGGATCGAAAGCCGGATTTCTTCCGTTTGCTGATTGACGTGGATGTAAGCGATGCAGGGCACCTGCATACAATTATTTCTGCGCTCGACGCGGAAAGCAACGTGGCAGAGGTCGCCCGCCATCGCGACCCTGCAAGAGCGGTCGAGGATGCAGAGCGTTTGGTAAGGTAGGAGACAGCCAGGTTTGGTGTTCAAGCGTCGCGAAAAACAAACAACGCCCCGCAAGGTGCTGGAGTTTCTCTGGCCCAAAAGCGGGTATGCGCGCGCATTTAACTACGTCAAGCTGCGGGTGCACCGCATCCCCGACCAACCCCACCGCATCGCGCGCGGCATCTTTGCAGGCGTCTTCGTGACCTTCTCGCCGTTTTTCGGGCTGCATTTCTTTTTGGCGGCCGGGCTTGCGAAGCTCATGCGCGGCAACATCATCGCCTCGCTTTTCGCCACATTCGTGGGCAACCCTCTGACGTTCTTCTTTATCGCCGCGTCCTCCCTGCAAACGGGCAATCTGCTTCTTGGCCGCATAGGCGGATGGGGCGAAGATGCTGAAGTGCACCGTTCCGTGGGTGGTAAATTTGTCGATGCCTGGGGCGATCTGAAACACAATTTCCTGGCCATCTTCACGGATGAAATGGCGGATTGGAAGAACCTCTATGTTTTCTATGACGAGGTGTTTTTCCCCTACATGGTGGGCGGCCTCGTCACCGGAACGATTTCCGGGGTGGCCTTCTACTATCTCTCCCTGCCGGTCATTCAGGCCTATCAGAACCGCCGCAGGGGACGTCTGAAGGAAAAGCTGCTGGCGCTGAAAGAAAAAGCGGCGGCGAAGGCTGACAGGAAGACCCCTCAGGACTAGCTTGAGGGTACATCTACTCAGGAGGGCGTGAACATGTCTGACAACGATCTGCGACTTGGTGTGAATATTGATCATGTGGCCACCGTGCGGAATGCCCGCGGCGGGGCTTATCCCGATCCGGTCCGTGCGGCCAAACTGGCCGAAGAGGCGGGTGCCGATGGCATCACCGCCCATTTGCGCGAAGACCGCCGCCATATCTCCGACGACGATATCGAACGGCTGATGGATCATCTGACCCTGCCTTTGAATTTCGAGATGGCCGCGACGGATGAGATGCAACAGATCGCCTTGCGCCACAAACCCCACGCCGTCTGCATCGTGCCCGAAAAGCGCGAGGAGCGGACGACAGAAGGGGGCTTGGAAGTGGCCCGCGAAGAGAACCGCCTTGCCCACTACATCGCGCCCCTGCGCGAGGTGGGCTGCCGCGTGTCGATCTTCATCGCGGCTGACCGCCGTCAGATCGAGGCCGCCAGCCGCATCGGGGCCGAGGTGATCGAACTGCACACCGGCGCCTATTGCGATGCTCATGCGGACGGTGATTTTGAAACCCGCGAACGTGAGTTTCAATCCCTGCGCGAAATGGCAGCCTATGGGGCGTCTTTGGGTCTGGAAGTTCATGCAGGCCACGGTCTCACCTTCGACACGGTCGCCCCCATCGCTGCTTTTCCGGAAGTCAAAGAGCTCAACATCGGTCACTTCCTGATCGGGGAATCGATCTTTCTGGGTCTGGGCGAAGCGATCAAGGAAATGCGCCGCCTTATGGATGATGCACGCGGCGCGCCGTTGAAGACGGCCGGGTAAACCTCGCTTTGACTGACCCCTTGACCCAAGCCCCTCCACGGGAAGAGGGCATGTCAGCGCGTGCCATCCTGTTGACCATCATCGCGCTGGCGCTGGGGGCTTGGGCCATCTGGATGCTGGAATCCTCCCGCGCAGGGCTGACGTTTGAGGAACTGCGCGACGGCCCCACGCCGGTGACGCGCATCTCAGACGGCTCTGGTGGTCCGCCCGTTGTGATCGCCCATGGCTTTGCAGGCTCCCGCCAGATGATGCTCAGCTATGCAAGCGCCTTGGCGCAGGGCGGCTACACGATCTACAGCTTCGATTTCGAAGGCCATGGCCGCCACCCCGACCCGATGCGCGGCGATGTGACCGCCATCGAAGGCACCACGACACGGCTCGTCAACCAGACCATCGGCATTGTCGACATGGCATCTGACGGTGAAACCCCCGTCGCGCTTCTGGGCCACTCCATGGCCACCGACGTGCTGGTCCGCGTTGCCCGCCAGAAGGAGGCGGTGGGGCCTGTCGTGCTGCTCTCGGCTTTCTCTGAGGCCATCGACGCCACGCAACCCGACGACATGCTCCTGATCACGGGGGCATGGGAAGGCGCACTGGCGGAGTTCGCCGAAGACGCCCTGCAAATGACCAACGCGGATGCGGCGCTGGGCGACACGGTTGAAGAAGGTGACATTCGCCGCAAAGCCATCCTCGCCCCCAATGTCGAACATGTCGCCATCCTCCATTCCCGCGTTGGCCTCACCGAGGCCGAAGATTGGCTGAACACCTTCTACGACCGCCCGCGCACCGATCACGTCGCCATTCAAACCGGCTGGCCGCTTATCGCGCTTCTTTTTGCCATCACTGTGCTCTTTCGCCCTGTGATGCAGATCTACCCGCCCACTGAACAGAGCACGCCATGGCTCAACCCCTACGGCTTTGCCATCGTCGCACTCGTCCCCGCGATCCTGACGCCCCTGCTTGCTTACCCTTTCGAAATCGAGGTTCTGCCCGTCCTCGTCGCAGACTACCTCGCCCTGCATCTGGCCATCTTCGGCCTCATCCAACTGGGCCTGCTCCTCTGGCTCAAGGGCCGTCTTGCGCGCCCCGATCTGACCGCTGCCGCCCTTCTTGCTGCCTGGGCCATCCTGATCTTCGGCACCGCGCTCGACCGCTACGGCGCGAACTTCTGGCCTGCCGAGGGCCGCCTCAGCCTCATCGCCGCGCTTTGCCTTGGTGCCATCCCCTTCATGATCGCCGACAGCTATTTCGCCCATGGCGCACCCTTCTGGCAGCGCATCCTGGCGCGCGTGGCTTTCTTTGCTTCCCTCGCCGCCGCCGTCGCGCTCGACTTCGAAGGGCTCTTCTTCCTGCTCATGATCGCACCCGTGTTGGTGCTCTTCTATTTCACCTTCGGCGTCATGGGCCGCATCACGGCCAAGATCGCAGGCCCCTCTGCGGCAGGCCTCGGCCTCGGCGTCGCCCTCGCCTGGGCGCTGGGCGTCAGCTTCCCGTTATTTGCGGCAGGAGGGTAAGATGATCCTCGGCGTCGGCACTGATCTGGCCAATATCGATCGTATCCAGGGCGTGCTCGACCGCTTCGGCGACCGCTTCCGCAACCGCGTCTTCACTGACCTTGAACAGACCAAAGCAGAACGCCGCAAGGACACCGCCGGCACTTACGCTAAACGCTGGGCTGCGAAAGAGGCCTGTTCCAAAGCCCTCGGCACCGGTCTGCGCATGGGGATTGCGTGGAAGGACATGGCCGTCAGCAATCTCGACACCGGCCAGCCCGTCATGCATGTCACCGGCTGGGCCGCCGAGCGCCTGGCGGAGATGACCCCTGCGGGCCATGACGCGATCATCCACGTCACCCTTACCGATGACCACCCTTGGGCACAGGCCTTTGTCGTGATCGAGGCCCGAATTCAAGATACGCCACACGCTTGACACCCAGCCCCCACGCCCCCAAGAGGGGCAAGACCACAAAGAGCGGAGAGACGCATGTCCACTGAGGAGAAATCATCAGGCATCTGGGATACGATCAAGACGGTATTCTGGGCGTTGGTCATCGCGATGATCTTCCGCACGATCTTTTTCCAACCCTTCTGGATCCCGTCCGGGTCGATGAAAGACACGCTGCTGATTGGAGACTTTCTCTTCGTCAACAAGATGGCTTACGGCTACTCCTACGCCTCTTGCCCTAATATCGCGCCGCTGGGGATCAACGCACAAAAAATCTGCGGGTTTCTCGACAATGACAACACGCGTCTCTTGGGCGGCTCGCCCGAACGCGGCGACATCATCGTCTTCCGACACCCCACCAACGGCACCGATTTCATCAAGCGCCTGATCGGCATGCCCGGCGACAAGGTGCAGGTGCAAAACGGTGTCCTGTCCATCAACGACACGCCCGTGGGCATCCAAGAGGCGGGTCAGTTCGTCGAAATCAAGGACGCCCAAGGCCCGCTCCGCAACCTGCCGCGCTGTGAAAACGGGCCTGTGGGGCTGGGTGCGACCTGCGAAAAATCGCGCCAGGTTGAAACCCTGCCGGGCGGGCACGCGCACAACATCCTCAACATCGCCAACATGCCGTCCGACAACACGCGGGTCTATAACGTCCCGCCCGGTCACTATTTCTTCATGGGTGATAACCGCGACAATTCCACCGACAGCCGCGTGCCGGATCGTGCGGGTGGCGTGGGATTTGTTCCTTACGAAAACCTCATCGGCCGCGCCGACCGCGTGATTTTCTCTTCGGCCGGCCGCTCCATGCTCTTCTTCTGGACATGGCGGGGTGACCGTTTCTTTGAGAAGCTCGAATGAAGCTCTCGGCGGAGCTCAAGGCCTTTGAAGACCGGCTGGGCTATGCGTTCAAAAAGCCCGAGCGCCTCG
>JBCCCZ010000073.1:0-13970 GCA_039033255.1 Pseudomonadota bacterium | reverse complement strand
GGTCCAGTGCGTCCTCACCCACATTTCGTGACACAACGGCCCCAGTATTGTCTTGGGTCTGAACCATCAATCCGGTTGCCTGCAACATCTTCCTGAGCGACATCTGAGGGGTCATAATGCCCGACACCGCCCGGCTTTGCTTACCCTCAAGAATGTCCTAGGTGCCATCACGGTGAGCCCGTCGGCATCGGCCAGTTCTGTGAGGGTATATGGCAAAATTTGCGCTGGGTTGCGGCGCTTCTTCTGGGCCGTGAGTTCTTTGTGCGATGAGATGACCCAAACCCATTCTTTGTGCAGTAAAGATCGAAGACATAAGCGGCCATGCTCGTAAACATGTCTATCCTTATGGGCTGGCGCGCAATCGTGCCTCATTTCGCGCAATATGCCTCAATTTATCTCAGAAATTCCTCTAGCTGACCCAATCTTCACCGCAGCGCTGCGTCACAAGGCAGACCGACGAGAAATCAGTGTCTGGGATCAAGCCTTTGCCGACTGCCACCGAACTGCCAATTGATAGCACCGCCACGGCGACAGAGATGGCCAATGAGATTTTTGGCTCGGGCGTCACCGATATCTCTGCGACTTATACGGGCGATCCTTTGTCATCGGGGATCTACACGAACGCAGATATCGTATCCGAGGGTGTGGCCCCGTCCGACAGCGGTGTGATCCTTTCAACCGGCCATGTTGACGATTTCACGCAATCCAATGGTACATTGAACACCAACACGGCCGCTGGCACAACGACGGACACCTCTGGCGTCGACAATGACTCAGACTTCAATGAGATAGCAGGCAACAACCCGACATTTGATGCCTCCTTTCTGGAAGTGACGTTCACCCCTCAGGGAGACACCATCACGCTTGATTTCGTGATCGCGTCGGAAGAATACCCCGAATTCATCAACTCACAGTATCTGGATGCCGTGGGTCTGTGGGTCAACGGCGTGGAGGCACAGGTCACAATTGGTGATGGCAATGCCAATGTTGGCAACATCAACGGATCGCAGACGCCCAACCTCTACAACGACAATACCAGCGATCAGTTCAACACTGAAATGGATGGCTTTACCGTCACGCTGACATTTGTGGCCCCGGTCAATCCGGGTGTTCCCAACACGCTCAAGATCGGTGTGGCTGACGTTTTTGACAGCTCTTACGACACCAACCTCCTGATTGCAGGGGGATCAGTTCAGTCGACCATTGTCGCGCAGGATGATGCCGCGACACTTGTTTTCAATGGCAGTCAGACGCTTGATGTTCTGGACAATGACAGCTCAACAGGGGGTGCCCTTACGGTCACACACATCAACGGCGTTGAGATGGATAACGTGACCAACTCAGTGACTTTGGGGACAGGACAAACCATCACCCTTAACCCCGACGGCACGTTCACCATTGATGCCGATGGCGACAGCGAGACCGTGTATTTCAACTACACCGTCGAAGACACTGCCGGAAACTCCGATACTGCCCTTGTTGAGATCACTCAGGTCCCATGCTTCACGTCCGGCACGGGAATTGAGACGCCAAAAGGGCACACCCTGATCGAGGATTTGCGTCCGGGCGATCTTGTAGTAACCCGCGATTCCGGCGCCCAGCCTGTGCGTTGGATCGGTCATCGGCGGGTGGATGCGAAGGGGAGGTTTGTGCCGATCAGGGTGCAAAAGGGCGCGTTCGGCGCGACCCATGATCTTTTGCTGTCACCGCAGCATCGCGTGCTGGTTGCTCACTATTGGTCGGGTTTGCTGTTTGGTGAGGATGAAGTGTTGGTCAAAGCCAAAGACCTCGTGAATGATAGCAATGTGCGGCCAGCTTACGATCTGACGGACGTCACGTACTTCCACGTGCTGTTTGATAAACATGAGATCATCAATGCAAACGGCGTTGCATGCGAAAGCTATCTCCCGGGCTCCATGACGTCAGACCAATTCGACGCAGAAACACATGCTGAAATCATCGAGATTTTTCCCGAATTGTCCGATAGCTTCGAAAACTACGGTCGCGCTGCGCGCATGATCCTGAAGTCGTTTGAAGCGGTCGCTCTCAACCGGGCATTATGCGCCTAACATGCCGGAAAACGATTGGGCACACGCGGAACGAGAGGCCACATCTCAGTGCCTGCTTGCCAAAAGGGGTGCGATCGCTACCCTGGCAGACCGAAGTCGCGCGAGCAGCGGCTAGTTCACATCCCGGCGATCCATTGTCGTTTCGCAAAGTTTGCTGATTGCCATGTGCAAAAGAACAGTGAGAACGCCCAGCACGATCAAGGCCGCGAACATCAAATCGGTTTTTGCTCGTCCGTTGGCCAGCAGCATCAGGTATCCCAGCCCCTGAGAGGCGCCCACCCATTCGCCGATGATTGCGCCGATAGGGGCGTAAACGGCTGCAAGCCTGAGGCCGGACGCAAAACCGGGCATTGCAGAGGGGATACGCACGTGCCACATGATCCGGGCCGGTGTCGCACCCATGACGCGCGCCATGCCGATCCAGTCCTTGTTTGTGCGCATCAGCGCGTCAAAGAACGACGATGTGACCGGGAAGTAGATGATGATCAGCGCCATGGTAATTTTCGACCAGAGCCCGAAGCCCAGCCACAGTGTAAGAATGGGCGCCAAGGCAAAGACCGGGATCGATTGACTAAACACCAAAATCGGCCGCACCAGCGTACGCGTCGTGGGGGAGGCCACCAGCGCGATGGCAGACACGAAACCAAGGGCCGCCCCCAGCACCAACCCGATCAGCACTTCCGCCATTGTGATCCCTGCGTGATGGGCCAAAAGCGCCCGGCTTTCCCAGATGGTTTCTGCCACGCGGGCAGGCGGCGGCAGGATGAAACTGGCCACACCGGTGGTCATGACAATCCCTTGCCAGACCGCCAGGGACATGGCCGTGGCGGCGAAAGCTGCGGTGACGCCTTTCATTGGGCTGGAAACTTGGCCGCCGGAAAGCCAGCCCAAGCGGCATCATCCAGCCTGTCCCACAGAGCGTCAAGCTGCGCCCTGAGATAGGCCACGACACCTGCGAACCCCGGGCCCGAATGCAGCGTGATCCATTCGCCAAACCGGACAGGCAGCGGCTCTGCCTGGTCCTCAAAGGGTGTGGCCCAATCGCGGCAAACCCATGCCGCGACCACCAGAATGGGGATCATCACCTCAAAGCGCCCCGATGGGCGCGCCTCATCCATCAGGGCGAGAAATGCGGTGGTCTCGGGCGTGGCCCTTTGCGCCTCCGGCACCTCAAGCGCCTGAAGTAAGCGCTCCAAACATGTGTTTTCCGTCCCGCAGATAAGGCCGAGGAATTGTGTCGCCGGACCCGCATCGGCGATCGTGGGCGCATGGGCCACGGCGGAGGCCAGACGCCGCACGAAGCTTTCGGCTAAAAGACAATCCTGTTGCAGATATCCCGTCATCTGTTCCCGGCTTAGCGTCCCGTCGGTCAGCGCATTGGTGAAGGCATGGGTGGTGGCCACGCGCCAGTTTTCTGCGTTCAGTGTCCTTAGATCTTGGCTGGCGGTCATGTCGGTCTCCGAAGTTGCGTGAGAAGGTCAGCCTGCGCCTGCAGCACGTCTGCTGCATCAAAGGGGCGGGGAATGTCGCCTGCGAGGGTGGATACGTCGCGTAGGCCGCTCTGCGTCATGATGAGAATGTTTTGCCCAAGGCGAGCGGCCTCCCCCGGATCGTGGGTGACCAAAAGAACGGTGCGGCCCTTCAGGACATCCGCCGCTAAATCCTGCATTTGCGTGCGGGTCAGCGCATCGAGGGCGGAAAAAGGTTCATCTAGCAGCACAACGGGGCGGTCTTCCATCAGAGTGCGGGCCAGTGCCACCCGTTGCCGTTGCCCGCCCGAAAGCATGCCGGGTTTTTTATCCGCGTGATCGTAAAGCCCCACCTGCGCCAGCACGTCCATCGCACGGGCCCGTTCGGGTTCCTCACCGCGCAGGCGCGCGCCCAGCAGGACATTGTCGATGACTTTGAGCCAGGGCAGAAGCATGTCCTGTTGCGCCATCAGGGCGACGCGGCCGGGGTCGCTCAGCTGCCCTTGGAACTGTACGTGTTCGGCCAGTCCCGCGAAGAGGCGCAGCACGGTGGTCTTGCCCACTCCGCTTGCGCCCAAAAGACAGGTCCAGGTGCCGGGCGCGAGCGTCAAGTCGATCCGTGAAAAAATCGGGGTGCCGTCAATTGCGGCAGACCCGGTCATGCGCAGCGGCGCGTTCACGGGGTCAGGCCCATGTCCCAAAACCCGACCTCCAGCTTGGTGGCGATGGCGAAGCGGGCGTGCAGTGCGGCCCAGCGTGAACTTGTTGTTGGATCTGCGCCGAGGCGGCGATGGGCGGCGGCGTCGATCAACGCGCCCACGTTTTCGCATTGGGATTGGTAATCAGCGCCCGCGTAGGTATTGATCCAATCGGCGTAGGTATCTGAAGTTTTGACCCCGGCCAGATAAGTGCCGATATCCCCATATCCCATAACGCACGGGGCCAGCGCGGCGAGTAGATCGAGCAGGTCGCCCGAATGACCCGCATCCAGCACGTAGCGGGTATAAGCGAGGTTTTCCTGCCTTTCTTCGGTGGCAAAAAGCGTGGTTTCATCAATGCCGGCTCCCGCGCAGATTTGGATGTGCAGCGCGATCTCTTCATTGATCAATCCGTTGACCGTGCCCGCGGCCAGGCGCATCTCTTCCACCGTTTCAGCCTTGGTCACCGCCAGGGCCCAGGCGCGGGAAAAGTGGATCAAGAAGACGTAGTCCTGTTTGAGGTAGTGCAGGAATGCCTCTTGCGGCAGGGTCCCATCGCCCAGTCCCGCCACGAAAGCGTGGCGGGTGTAGTCGGGCCAGGCCGGGGTGGCGTCCCGCCAGGCCGTGAAAACGCGGCCATACGTCATTCTGCACCCAAGTCGATGGCCAAAGAGGAGACCGGTCGCGTGCCTTCGACCAGGCCGCTTTCGGACAGGAACTGCTCGAACCGCTTGTAACGGCCTTCGTCCAGTGCCTCGGGGCGCAGGGCAAAGCGGGGCAGGGTATCGACCCAGGCCTTGGCATTCAATTCGTCATCAAGTTCGGCCGCGTAGCCTTTGAAGATGTCCCATGCGGCCTCGGGATTGTTGACGATGTACTGCGTGGCCAGTTCTATGGCGCGCAAAAAGCGGCGGGTTTGGTCCTTGTCCATGCGGTCGGGATTAGCGACATAGATCAGTTCATCATATGTGGGCACACCCTCTTGCTCGACGTAGAAACACTTGCCTTCGACACCTTCGATTTCCATCTGGTTGAGTTCAAAGTTTCGATACGCGCCGATCACCGCATCCACCTGCCCGGACATCAGCGAAGGGGAGAGCGAGAAGTTCACATTCACCATCTCAACCTCGTCGAGGGCGACCCCGTGCTTGCCCAGCATCGCGGTCAGAACGGCCTCTTCCACGCCAGCCACGGAAAACCCGATCTTCGCGCCTTTGAGCTGGCTGATCTCTTGGATGGGCCCGTCCTTGAGCACCAGCAGGCAGTTCAGCGGCGTTGCGACCAGCGTGCCCACGCGGATCAACGGCAAACCTTGGGCCACCTGCAAATGCTGGCTGGGCTGATAGCTGACGGCGATGTCACCCTGGCCTGCCGCCACCAGTTTGGGCGGGGCGGAGGGATCCGCCGGTGGGATGATCTCCACCTCTAGATTTTGCTCGGCGAAATAGTCCAATTCCTGCGCCACGATGATCGGCCCGTGATCGGGGTTGATAAACCAATCCAGAAGCAAGGTCAGTTTGTCCTGCGCCAGGGCAGGTGTCGCGAGCAGTATCGCCGCGGCAGTTGAGATGAGAATTTTCATGTGGGTCTCCTTACTCCCCCAAGGCCAAAAGGGTTACTTCCCCTGGCCAGTGTTGCGAAAGCCGATCAGCCGCCTGCCAGGCGCGAAGGCCAGACCTGCAGGCCAGAACGGCGCGTTGATTGGGTGCGGGTTGCGGGCCTGATGATCCGAAATCCGTGACGCGGTGTCGGGTGGCGCCGGGCAGGGCGGGGCCGGGTTCGCCACTCGCGCGCAGGTCGATCAGGAAGTCGTCTGCGGTGATGTCACCCGGTGCGATGAATGCGGGGTTGGGCGCGGGGTTGGGGGCTTCGTCGAACCGGAAGCCGCCAAAGCGCAAAGTGTCGGCATGATACGTGATCAGTTGGCCCAGTGGCCCGGTGTCGCTTGTTAAAACGGCCAGCGCCATTTGCGCCTGCAAGCTACCGATGACGCCGACACTGGGGCCCAGCACGCCGTCGCTGTCGCAGGACCCCAATTGATCTGGCAAGTCGGGGAAAACCGCGCGCAGGCCCGGCTTGCCGCCGCAGAACCCGCCGACATAGCCTTCCCGACCCACGATGCTGGCGCTGAGGAAGGGCTGGCCTGTGACGAGGCAGTGATCTGAGGTCATGTAGCTGACGGCGAAACTGTCAGCGCAGTCGACGATGACATCCATGTTTTGCGAGAAATCGCCGAGGTTGGCGGGATCTAGCTTTGTCTGCAACGGCTCTATGGCCGTATCGGAATTGAGTGCGGTGATTGTTCTGGCGGCCACCTGGACTTTCGGCTTGCCAATATCCGCCTCACGAAAGAGCGTTTGGCGGTGCAGGTTTGATAGGCTGACCGCGTCCGCGTCCACCAGCCTGATGCGGCCCACGCCCGCGCCGACCAGATATTGCAACACCGGCGCGGCGAGCCCACCCGCGCCGATCACAAGGATCGCGGAATTCGCCAGCGCGTCTTGGCCATTCCGGGCGATCAGCGGCGTTTGGCGGGCGTAACGGCTGCCATCAGAAGTCACGGGCAGACCTCCAGCCATGCGCGCACCCGTGCTTCAGGGTCTGTGTTGAGCGTGATGTCGGTGACGGCGGAGACGATATCGGCGCCCGCGCTAAAAGCGCCCGGCGCGCGGTCCACGCTGATGCCGCCGATGGCGACCAGCGGAATATCCCCGATGCGCTCCTTCCATAGGGTCAGTTTTTCGACGCCTTGCTGATGCCATTTCATCTTCTTGAGGATGGTCGGATAGATCGGGCCCAAGGCCACATAATCGGGTGACAAAGCCAGCGCTCGGTCCAGTTCAGCATCGTCATGGGTGGAAATGCCCAATTTCAGACCGGCCACGCGGATCGCGTCCATATCCGCCGCATCGAGGTCTTCCTGACCCAGATGAATCCAGTCGCAGCCCAGCTCAATGGCCAACTGCCAGTGATCGTTGACGATGAGAACGGCCCCGTGGTCTCGGCAGAGGTCGCGGCCGTCCGCGATCTGCGCGCGCAGGGTGTCGGGGTCCATGTCCTTGAGGCGCAGCTGCACCAGTTTCACGCCCAAGGGCAACATGCGCCGGAGCCAGGACACATCATCGAAGATTGGGTAGAAGGCGGGCAGGGTCACAGGAATGGCTTTCCAAGTACGGGGGTGGACGGGGCGGCCATGTCACGCGGCTCCATCGGGTCGGCCGCAGTGGCCAACGCGCCTGCCTCGACCGCGCGGGCAAACCCTTCGGCCATCGCGGCCGGGTCGCCTGCCTTGGCCACTGCGGTGTTCAGCAGGACGGCGTCGTAACCCAGCTCAATCGCGTGCGCGGCTTGGGACGGCAGGCCAAGGCCCGCGTCAATCACCATCGGGATATCCGGGAAGTGCGCTCGCACGCTGCGCAGGCCGTAGACATTATTGAGGCCGAGCCCCGTGCCAATGGGCGCGCCCCAGGGCATGAGAACGCGGCATCCGACCTCCACCAGCCGTTCGCACAGCACCAGATCTTCGGTGCAGTAGGGAAAGACCTCAAAGCCGTCCTCGGAAAGTCGGGCTGCGGCCTCGACCAAGCCAAACGGATCGGGTTGCAGCGTGTCGGCATGGCCGATGATTTCCAGTTTGATCCAGTTGGTTTCAAAAAGCTCCCGCGCCATTTGGGCAGTGGTGATGGCTTCGCGCACGGAATGGCACCCGGCGGTATTTGGCAGTACTGCGACGCCCAGAGCCTGAATGAGCGACCAGAAATCCTGGCCCGCGCGATCCCCGCCTGCTTCACGCCTGACCGATACGGTTGCAATGCCCGCGCCCGACCTGCGGAAGGCATCCGCCAGAATTGCAGGCGACGGATATTGCGCGGTGCCCAGCATAAGGCGGGAGGGGATATCGCGGCCGTAAAATGTAGGCATGTCAGCCTCCTTGCCGTGGGGCGACGATTTCCACCCGATCGCCATCATGAAGCATCTGAGCGGATCGAAGCGATTTCGGCACGAAGGTCTCGTTCACCGATGTGGCCACTTTGGCATCCGCCTTGCCCAGTTCTTGCAGAAGGTCTGAAAGCGTGCGGGCCGCGCTGTCATGGGGGACGCCGTTAACGATGATCTTCATACCAAACCTCCGGTATTGTGCCGTCCAGCACCAGATCTGCCGTCATGCGAGCAAGCGTTGGCGAGAGCAAAAACCCGTGCCGAAAAAGACCATTTGCGTAGATCGTGTCGCCGATGCGTCTGATGCGGGGTTGATTGTCGGGAAAAGTAGGTCGGGCATCGACACCGATCTCCAACAGTTCCGCCTCCCCAAAGGCGGGATGCAGGGCGTATGCGGCGTTCATCAGCTCCATCACCGAGCGCAGCGTCGCGCGCTGCCTGTCACCGCTTTCGATCTGCGTGGCCCCCAGCATGAAGACGCCATCCCCACGCGGCACGATGTAGAGCGGAAAGCGCGGATGCAGCAGGCGGACGGGGCGCGACAGTATGACATCCGGGCTGCGCACGACGAGCATCTCACCTTTGACCCCGCGCAGATCGCTTAGCGTGTCACTGGCTGCAAATCCGCGGCAGTCGATGACCTGACCATTGATGTCGTCACCAAACACGACGCCATCTGCATGCAAGCGGCTGTGCAGATCCAGAAGCGTCTTGCGCGGGTCCAGATGGCCTTCATCGGGCAGAAACAGAGCTTTGGAAAAGTGTTCCGCCAGATGCGGCTCAAGCTTTTTCAAGCCCGCCCGGTCCACCGCTTGGGCCGACGGCGCGCGGCGCGCAAAAGTGGTGAACTCGCTTTGATCACGGCCTAGGGCCACGACCAGCGTGCCTGCCTGTTTCACATCAGCGCCGTGGTGTTCCCACCATGCTGCTGCGTGGCGGCCCTGGGTGACGATTTCGGGCTCTGCCGTGACGCCTTCGCAGTGCGGGGCCAGCATGCCGCCTGCCCACCACGAACACGCATGCGCGCCTGGTTTTTGAGCACGCTCCACAACGGTGACATAAACACCGCGGGACCGAAGCTCTGACGCCATGGCCAATCCGCATACGCCCCCACCTATGATGGTGACCGCACTCATGCTGGCCAGAGGGCGTGGAAATGATGGACCGGGCCATGACCGCTCCCGACACGCAACTCATCCGATCGCTCAATCGCCTTGTGAAGCCACGTGTGGGCATACTCCACGGCGGCCTGCAGGTTCATCCCTTTGCCCAAGCAGGCTGTAATGGCCGAAGAATAGGAACAGCCCGTCCCATGCGTGTTGTTTGTTGGGACGCGGGGCGCGGCGAAGATGTGCGTTTCGGTGTCAGTGATAAGGCGATCTGTGCAGGTTTCCCCATCCTCATGACCGCCCTTCAGCAAGACAGCCGTGGCGCCCATGCCCAAAAGTGCCCGGGCTTGTTCCTGTGCGGATCCTGTACCGGCCAGTTTCTCCGCCTCCGGCAGATTTGGTGTCAGCAGCGCAGCCCTTGGGATCAGATGTGTTTTCAACGCATCCATTGCATGATCGGCCAGCAAAACATCGCCCGATTTTGCGACCATGACAGGATCCAATACGATGGGCCCAGCGAAGTCCTTCAGCGTGTAAGCCAATCTGGCAATGAGCGAAGGGCTGCCGAGCATTCCGATCTTGATGGCGGCAATGTCGATGTCGTCCAATACAGCATGTATCTGAGCCTCCACGATGTCATTGGGCACCGCATGGATCGCAGTCACGGCTTGGGTGTTTTGCGCGGTCACGGCCGTTATCACAGAGGTGCCAAACGCACCCATAGCCGAAAAGGATTTCAAATCCGCTTGAACACCTGCGCCTCCGCCAGAATCCGATCCGGCAATTGTCAGTACCTTTGCAACCAAAAGACGCCCCTCGCGCTATGTTGGAAAGGGCGCGGCGCAAAACAGACAGACCTGGTGCATGGTCGTGGTGCGCTGTTTCCTACGCCGGTCCTAACCGGTTCAGGTTCAATGGGTTCACGCACTGCGCATCTCAGCCTTATTCAAGGCACCCCAACAGTGTTGTCTGGATATGCCCCGGGACTTGGATAGTCAATCGGATTGCGGCGGGTCAGACGGTTTGAAAGCGCCTGTCACCTTTGGGGCAATTTCAATAAAAACCCAATCGGGCAGAATTAGATTTGCGCGCATGCCTTGTATCGCGTCATATCGCCGACATAACAGATGATGACTGTTCTAGGGACAGAGGGCGACCCCATGCAAATCGCAGGCCTGTCCAAAGATAATCCGCTCTTTACCTGACCATCGATGTGTTTTGCCGCCGATTGCTTTTGTGCCCATTGCGGTGACGATCATGGCGGGTGCCGGTCCTGCGTGTTTTCCCACATTCATTGGTGTGCCTGCGATGAATCAGGCCTATCTGCGTCGAGACCGCACAGCCGACATTGCATCAAACAGCGCCGCTGCGTGCTATGCGCAATCGCACAAAGACCTGCGCCTGGCAGCCTAACAGGAAGGATGACCCAATACCCCGGGCAAAGGGCTTTACCAAAGCTTCGTTTGAGTTCCTTTCGAAGCTTCAAAGGAACAACAATCAAGAGTGGTTCAACGCCAACAAGACCTGTTTCAAAGCAGATTTGGAAGCGCCGTTCATTGATCTTCTAGAGGCTTTGTCAAACCGGCATCAGCGATGCAAAAAAGGCCGCTCATGGGTGGGAAAATCACGTTGTTTCGCATGCACCGTGACGTGCGCTTTTCGGAGGACAAATACCCTTACAAAACGAACCTCGCAGGTTTGTTGAGCGCAACCGGGACGAAATCATAGCTTGCAGGCATTGTTTACGTGCATCTGGCGGCCACCGGTGGGTTCGCCGTTACAGGTCTTTACAATCTCTCACCCAAGCAACTGGGCCCTATGCGCGATGCAATGCCGCTTCTTTCCTTTGCAGCGCCGGCCCGAGGAGCAACAACCCAGATCGTTTCGAATAGGTCACGGTGCTATCGGCCGAAGATCCTGGCCGATGGACGCGCTGCAACCGTCTGCAGAATGAGGCGATTTGGCGGGTCACATGGAAGGCGGCGCGTCAAGTTCGATATGTCTCTCGAAACGCGGTTCTTGACGTTTTGATCGCCGATCCGCTGCTGCCGAGGCACTGCACCCTGGAGTATATCCGATCAGACAAGGGGCCCGAGTTCTCGGCAGAGGCGATGCAAGACTGACTTCGACGCGTCGTCATCAAGCCGATCTGCATCTATCGAGGATCACCCTTGGAGAAGGGACACAACGAGCTGTTCAAAGGCTCACTGCGCCGATAGGTCCTGAACGCCGAATGGTTTGCGACGACCGAGCAGGCGCAGATCGTCATCAACCACTGGCTCAAGCAGTACTGTCACACCCGGTCGCATCAGGCGCTCAACATGCGTCCGCCAGTCCCGGCAACCCAATTAGAGAAACTGTAAATCAGTGCCCCTGACAAAGGGGGCTAGACAAGCGCCTGTGATTTACTGCCTTTGGCGGGGCTACTATCATAAAAAAAAAGGACAGGCCCGCGCCTGTCTTTTTGCTCAAAATATCCTGGGGGAGGCCGCAGGCCGGGGGCAAGGCGCCCCCTGTTTTGACGAGTGACTCACGTCCTGTGTTATTGGCGTACGGTACGGTCCAAGAACTTTCGCAAAGGCTCGTTTATCGCCTCGGGCTCTTCGGCCAGGGCCATGTGCCGCAGGCCCGGCAGAATGAGCGCCTCTGCGCCTGCGATCTCGGACGCGATGGCATGGGTCATTCCCGGCCCATTGCCGTGATCCTCCTCTCCGGTGATCACCAATGCGGGGCACGAAATCGCGGGTTTGGGCGCCACGACTTCATCTACACCTTCGGCCAGTACGCGGTAAACAGTGTGATAGATCTCTTTTCGATTGGCCAGAACCCAGCCGCGCACCTCATCCATGATATCAGGGTTTGCGGCGCGGAATGTATCCGTGAACCACCGCTCCAGCGCGGCGTCCACCGTGGCGGCAGAGCCTGAATCTCGGGCCTGCTCCACGCGGGCCATAATAGCTGCCTGCGCCTCTGTGCTGCGTTTGTGCGGTGAATGCAGGATAGCCAGCGCCTGGGCACGTTGGGGCGCATCCTGAGCAAAGCGCCGCGCGATCATGCCACCCAAAGAGAAGCCGACAATGGCTGCATCCGGCATGCAGCAGTTGTCCATCAACGCCTGCAATTGCCGCCCAAAGAGCGACAGGCTGGGCATTTGCGGCGGATCGGCGGAAGCACCGTGACCATAAAGATCGTAGCTGAGGACACGGTAGTCATCCGCAAGCGCCGGGATGGTCCATTGCCAGCACGCCCGGTTGAGCCCGAGCCCGTGGATGAAAACCAGGCATGGACGATCTGACCGACCGGACAGATCGTAGGCCGTTCCATCGGGCGCTGTGGGCATCAGGCCCGTTTTCGGGATGGATGTGTCATGCGGGCGGCACTACAGCATTCCGCCCGCCAAAGTCCAGCGGTCAGGACGTAACCCACCAGTGCCGGTACGCGTGGGCACCGTCTGGTTTCCACGTGATGCCCACCCGATCGGGGCGGTCCAAATTGGGCAGATGCGCATAGACGTAGTTGGTGCAATGCGGCACCGCTGATCCGCTATCGTCGCGTGCGATCATGCAGGTCTTTCGGTACTTGTCAGCGCGCTCCGCTTGGACCCACAAAAGAAGCGCATCAACGCGCTGATTGGACCAGAACGCCTCGGATCAGGCAGCGCCCGTCTGAAAAGCCAGCGAGAAGATCACATCCGGCGTGGGTCGTTCGCCTCAGGAGGAGAAATGAACGGCTTCTTCAGCCACATATCGGCCCAATACCAATCGCCTGGTTCACGTACCGGTTTGATGTTGATGCCTGCGGCCGGGGCCTGATTTGCATAGAACGTCATGAATTGCATCGCCACCGGCCGCATCAAGTGTCCAGGACGCTCTTTCAGTTCCACTCATTAGAGAAACCCCAAATCAGTGATGCTGAAACTGGGGGCTAGACACTCGCACTATCCTCAAAGATGCACCGATCCTTGTTTTGGATGAGGTCACCTCTTTTGCGGATCCCGACAGCGAACCTGAAATCCAAGAGGCGCTCAGCGTCTTGGCCCGGGGCCGAACTGTCATCACGATCGCGCATCGCTTGCACACAGCCATGCAGGCCAACCAGATCATTGTGCTGGAGCGCGGCCGCCTGGCAGACAGGGGCCAACATGCGCATCTGGTGAAGGACGGCAGGCTATATGTCGGACTTTGGTCGCACCATTGCGCGCTGCCCGAGATCCCGATCAACCCGAGTGCATGGGACAGCGCGTTATGACTGGCGTGGGTTCTGATCTTCAACGCCTTTCGCGCATCTGGGCGATTACGCATTTAACTCAGGGGCGCCAACTCACCGGGCTTTGGATTGCGCCGGTGACGGGCGTCGTGGCGCTTTCCCTGCTGGGGCAGCTTTTCTTTGGGCGGCTCTCGGTGCGCGACAGTTGGCTGTCGTCTTACGAATTGGCGGGTGATCTGAGGCTCATCGTGCTTAACCATGTGCGGCGTCTGCTTTTGGCGGCGCATCAGGCCCGGCACTGCGGCGATCCGCTGAGTGCTTTGACGTCGGACATGCAACTGCTTGAGATATTTTTTTCACATGGCCTGCCAAGCATTGCCGCATCAACAGGGCTACCTTTGGCCATATTTTGTGTGCTCCTGATACAGGATTGGCGTGTCGGCCTTATTGCTGCGGTGTCCACCGGTCTTGCGCTGCCGG
>JBCCCZ010000072.1:0-14064 GCA_039033255.1 Pseudomonadota bacterium | reverse complement strand
GTCTATGGGGCAGAACAAGAGTTCAGGAGGCTCAGATGACCCAACAGACCGACATCAAATACCGTGCGGACGGCTCTATCGACATCGATCACTACACGCAGATCGGCCGCAGGATGCGCAGTGAACAGGCCGTTGACCTGCTGACCGGGCGGCGTCGGGCGCGTCGCAAGGGATTTTCGCTGTTCGCGCTGTTCTGAAGGGATCGGGCCGAACGCGGATGCGCTGCGGCCCTGAAGGCCCGGCTGCCGAAAAACAGATGGTTTCTCCGGCGGCCGGGTTTTCTGTTTCGCGTCCTTACGGGATCAGCGCGGGCACAATCGTCACGATCTGGGGGAAGAACCACAGGATCGCCAGCCCCACCACCTGAATCAGCACGAAGGGTGCCACGCCGCGATAGATATGGCCGGTCGTGACCTCTTTCGGGGCGACGCCGCGCAGGTAGAAGAGCGCAAAACCAAAAGGCGGCGTCAGGAATGAGGTTTGAAGGTTCACCGCGATCATGATTGTCACCCATTTGGGGTCAAACGTGCCGCCATAAATCACCGGGCCCACGATGGGGATCACGATGTAGATGATCTCCAGGAAATCGAGCACGAAGCCCAGGATGAAGAGCACCAGCATCACGATCAGGAACACGGTCATCTCATTGTCGAAGCTGCGCAGGAATTGCTGGATATAGTGTTCGCCGCCAAAGGAAATCACCACGAGGTTCAGCAGTTGCGAGCCGATGAGGATGGTGAAGACCATCGACGTGACCTTCGCGGTTTCCCGCACGACCGGGCTCAGAACCCCGCCTGCAAACAGCGTCCAGCAGGCGAACAGGAGGCCGAAGAGGGCGAAGAGGTATCCCGCCTTGGCAACGGCAAATGCCACCCAAGTCTCGAAGGATACATCGTCGACATTCACCCGCAGGTCGAAATTCACGCCCATGAGGATCGAAATGATGATCGCGAAGGTTGAGAAAATGATCACCTTGCCGGAGCGTTCTTCGTCTTTCAGCCGCCGGTAAGCTGCCAGCATGATGGCACCCGCAGCCCCCAGGGCCGCCGCAGGGGTCGGGTTGGTGATGCCGCCAAGGATGGAGCCCAGCACGGCCACGATCAGCACGAGCGGGGGGAAGACCACGCGCACCAGTTCATTTTTCGCAAGCAGCCCCGTGGCATAGGTGCAGCCATAGATCGCCAGCGCCACCGGGATGGCCATGATCACGAAGGTCAGGCCAGAGCTCATCTGCGGGCCGATTACGATGATGTCGAGCAAGAGCCCAAGCACCACGCCCACGGCACCGACCAGCAAAGGTGCGGGCGGGGAAGAGGGCGACACGCCGCGCGCGAAAGTCAGGATCAGGGCGAAGAGCAGCATGATGATCGCGATGCCGGTCCCGATGGGGGCGGCGTTTTCGATCTTTGCGGCCAGCGCCTCGGCGCGTTCTTCTTCGGTCAGTTCCACGCTTTGTTGCACGCCACCGGCGGCATCAATCTCGGCCTGTTGGGCGAGGGCGGCATCCCATGCCACTTGCCCGTGCAGTTCGATCATCGAGGCCTGGCAAGCCGGGCTGACATTGGTGCGCAGACTGGCGGTTTGCCCTTGGGCGGAAAAGCTGTCGACCGTCAGGTCTTGCGATCCGATGACATTCACCTGACCCAGCAGGATCATCCCCGCGATCAGGGCAACAGGCAGGCCAAGGAACCATGTAAAGGCCTCGTTGCGAGTGATGGGTTCAGCATTGGTGGAGCCCATTTCCACAGCCGGCGCTTGGGACGGATTGAAGAGCGCATAGCCAAAGGCATAGAGCGCATAGAGCAGCGCGAGCATGATACCTGGCAGCAATGCGGCCTGAAATAGCGTGCCCACGGAAACGACCGCCGGTTCGCCCAGATAGGTCAGAGCGTCGGTGCACCCTGCTTCCTGCGCGCGTGCTTCTTGTGCGGTGGAATAGAGATCACCGGCAAGCGTGCCGAGCAAAACGATCACGATTGACGGTGGGATGATCTGCCCCAACGTACCCGACGCGGCGATCACGCCAGTGGCAATCTCAGGCGAATAATTGTTCCGCAGCATGGTGGGCAAGGACAGCAATCCCATCGTCACCACGGTCGCGCCGACAATTCCGGTGGAGGCGGCAAGGAACGCGCCCACAACAACCACGGACACGGCCAGACCGCCGGGCAGCGGGCCAAAGACGCGGGCCATGGTGGTCAAGAGATCGTTGGCAATCTTGGAGCGTTCGAGCGTGATGCCCATCATCACGAACATCAGCACGGCCAGCAGCGTCTCAATCGACTGCCCCGCCAGGACGCGTTCATTCATCCGGTTCACGATGAAGGAAATGTTGCGATCCAGGGCGGTTTCCCAGCCCTGCACGAACACGGGTTCTTCTATGCGCGGTAACTCGGGGTATCGGAACACGGATATGGTTTCCGCCTTGATCCCGTCGCCAATCAGCGCCTGATAGGCTTGTGAGCTGGTATCAATGGCTTGGTGTATCAGCAGCCCCGCGGAATCGAGCGCGGCAATGATCGCAAAAGATATGACGCCCGCGCCAGAGATGGCAAAGGCCACCGGAAAGCCAGACAGGATCCCGCCAAAGAGGCAGAGGAATACGATGATCAGGCCAACTTCGACGCCGTCCATTCCAAACAACATGTCCCCGCCCCCCTTTAATGTGTGCCTTCGAAGGCTTCTTCACCTTCGCCGAGCGTATCTTTGTCGACGTTCTTGCCTGCGCTCTCTTCCCCTTCCACGAACTCCAGATAAGAGCGGTAGAAGAAGGCGACCGAATGGATGAAGACCATGCCTGCGAATGCCACGAGCAAGATCTTGAAGAGGAAATAGGCGTCAAAGCCGTTGGGGCTGAACCCGATGGTTTCCACGTTCCAACGCACCGCGCGCGCCTTCAGCGTTAGGCGTTCCAGCGTGTCGGAGGCCGATGGTTTGGGCGTGATCAGATGCCGCCACATGAAATACCAGCCATACATCCAGATAATGACAGCCGTGGGCATCATGAAGATGAGCGACCCCACCATGTCGATCACCCGCTTGGTGCGGTGCGACACGGCCGAATAGACAAGATCGACCCGCACATGGCCGCCCTGAACGAAGGTGTAGGTGCAGCAGAGCGCCACAACCATGGCGTTGTCGAACTTGAGCGCCTCGGCCCACCAACTGATGTCCTTTTGCAGCGGGATGCCGAAGCCAAGCGAAATGTCAGGCCGGGCAAAAATGCGCTGGATGAAGACGATGATCACCTGCTGCAGGACCATCAAAAGGCCAGCCCAGGCAAAGATGCGACCGACCGTGTTGGCAAACCCCTCCATCACCCGCACGCAGCCCCACATGAAGCTGTTGCGCCAGATGCCGATGCCGGTCAGCACGAGGATCAGGGTGAAGATGGCAAAGAAAAACTCAACGGATCCACCGTAATAGACAAAGCGCATCAGCGCCTCTTTGTCCTCAGTGGTGTTTGTCCAGATCACCCAGTCCAGCCAGCTCGACGGGTTGGTGAGCGCGCTCAAAACATTCAGAAATGCCAAGGCGATGTTTTGGAAAAACCATCCGATTGCGTCGAGCATATGCCCCCCCAGCCCATGGTCGGGCTCGTTTTCATTAGGTTTCAGACAGCTCGCGCGGACTGTCGGCCCTTATCGGTTGCGGGCCCTCACCAGGGGCCCGCATCCTTCTTTGGATTTGAGCTGGATTAGCCCAGAACGCGGTCGCGCTGATTGCGGTACGCGGAAATGGACTGTGTCAGCCAGCCAGAAGACGCCTTCATGGAGCCCTGATAATCGGCCAGGATTTCCGAGAAGAGGTCATCGCCTGCAAACTCGTCATAGACCTGCTGCGCGGCACCGCCCATGGCATCCCAGACGGCATCCGGGAACTCCAGAACCGTGACGCCACCGGCCTTCAAACGCTCAAGCGCTGCACCGTTGTTCATCAGGAATTGTGCCAGGTTCCAATCGTTCGCGTGGCCAGACGCCACTTCGATCATCTTCTGCTGCTGCGGTGTCAGGCTTTCGAACACTTCCAGGTTGGTGGCCAGGCTAAGACCGGCAGACGGCTCATGGAAACCAGCGGCGTAGTAGAACTTGGTGATTTCCTGGAAACCGGCCTTTTCGTCAGCCCAGGGGCCAATCCACTCGGTCCCGTCGATCGCGCCGGAGGCCAGCGCCTGATACACTTCCGAGCCCGGCAGGTTCTGCACGGACGCACCCATGTACCCCAGGGCTTTACCGCCGAGGCCGGGCATACGGAACTTCAGACCGTTGAAGTCTTCAGGGCCGGAGATCTCTTTGGCAAACCAACCACCGGCCTGCGTGCCTGTGTTACCGGCAAGGAACGACTTCAGGCCGAAGATTTCGCCCAGCTTGTCGTGCATCGCCTGGCCATTGCCATGGTAGTACCAGTTGTTCAGTTCTGTCGCGGTCATGCCGAAGGGCACACCGGTGAAGAATGCAAAGCCGGGGTGCTGGCTGACAAAGTAGTAGTCAGCGGCGTGATACATGTCGGCCTGACCGGCGGTCACGGCGTCGAACACTTCAAACGCGCCAACCAGTTCGCCCGCGGCTTTGACGTCAATCGTCAGGCTGCCATCGGACATCTCGTTGAGGTTGTCGGCCACTTTTTGTGCGGCGTCGAAAACGCCAGCGAGGCCGCGGCCCCAGGACGTGACCATGGTCAGCGTCCGCTTGCCTTGAGCATATGCTGGGGCTGCAAGCGAGGTTGCTGCAGCGGCCGAGCCGCCAAGGGCAGTGTTCTTTAGGAATGAACGGCGATCCATATGGATACTCCTCCCACTTTTTTTGGAATACGCGCCGGACCGTTCCCGTGGCCGACGCTTGTCGTTGCAAGTGGCGCGACCCTAACGTCAACTGCCGGGCATGAAAATACCGACTACTGCGTAGAAAACACGCTTGTGACCTGATTTCGCGCTTAATTCTTGAGCTTGCAGCGTTTGAGGCGGCATTGTCCCTTGGCAACGGGGTGATTGTCTTAAGCGATTCGTGATGCCGAACCTGCGCGATGCCATAAATCTGAACTACGGCCAGAAGATATTTCTGCTGGCGACGTTGCCGCTTATATTGGCGGCACTGGCGATTTCCGTGCTGGTGACGTTGCAAAGCCGCCAATTGGCCGAGCGGGAAATCAAGACGCTGGAAACGCAGTTGATCGCCGCCAAGCGCGACGAGTTGAAAAACTACCTCTCCATCGCTCGTACATCCATCATCGCGACCTATGGCCGCGCGCTGCCCGATGATGATGAAGCCAAGCTGCATGTGTCGCAGACCTTGTCGGGCATGCTTTACGGGCAGGACGGGTACTTCTTCGTTTACGACTATGATGGCAACAACCTGGTCAGCCCGCGCCAGACCGACCGCATCGGCCGCAACTGGGGTGGTCTGACAGATGCAAATGGCACAGCTGTAACCGATCAGTTGATCGCGCTGGCCCGCACCGGCGGCGGCTACCATTCTTACGACTGGCGCAAACCGTCGACCGGGGAAACTGCACGCATGGTGACTTACGTGATCGGGTTGCAAGATTGGCGCTGGGCCGTGGGCACGGGCGTCTTTATCGATGATGTACTGGCCGTGGTCGATGCCGCCCGCGCGCAGGTGGAGGCGGAGGTGCGCCGCACGTTTCTGTGGATCGGGGCCATCACGCTGGCCGCGCTGTTGCTGGTCTTCACCTCCGGCATTTTCATCAATATCCGCGAACGCCGTCTGGCCGATGCCAAGCTCAAAAAGCTCACGCAGCGTGTGTTTGATGCCCAGGAAGAGGAACGCGGCCGCGTGGCGCGGGAACTGCATGACGGCATTTCCCAGATCCTCGTGGGCGTACGATACGCGCTCGACACTGCGCGCAGGCGGCTCGGGTCAGGGGATGCGCGTGCCTCCGACACTTTGGATACCGGGATCGAACATCTGTCGGGGGCCATTCACGAAGTGCGCCGGATCAGCCGGGATTTGCGGCCCGGCATGCTGGATGATCTGGGCCTTGGTCCTGCGTTGAAATCGCTCATCGATGATTTCAGCGGGCGGACCGGAATTTCGACGCAATTCGACACGGTCGTGTTTCGAAACCGGCTGGATGATGATGCCAAAACCGCGCTTTACCGGATCGCGCAGGAGGCGTTGACGAATGTGGAACGCCACGCCGGGGCGACCCATGTTGCCGTCGATCTGCGCGGACACAATCGTGGTGCCACGTTGCGCATCACCGACAATGGCCGCGGCCTTGCCCCCATGAGCGACGCGCGAAAGAACCCCAGCACCGGGCTGGGCCTGCGCAACATGCAGGAACGGGTCGAACAGCTCGATGGCACTTTGCGCATCCTGTCCAGCAAAGGCGGCACCGTGATTGAGGCCTCCGTGCCCCTGTCACACCTGCTGCCGCCCGATCAACGGTCTGAAAAAAAGGCGCACGCATGACCGATAAACCCACCCGAGTTGTCATCGTGGATGACCACCCGATGGTCGCCGAAGGCATTCAATCCATTCTGGAAAGTTATGACGATGTGGAGGTGATCGCGACCCTGGCGGATGGCCAGCAGATCATTGATCAGGTCGAAGATCTGAATCCAGATGTCATCCTACTGGATCTCAATATGCCAGGGATTGGCGGGCTTTCCACCACCGAAATTATTCTGGAAAGCCGCCCCGACACCCGCATCCTGATCCTGTCGATGCATGACAGCCCCGAATACATTTCCTCCGCGCTCAGCCACGGGGCGCTGGGTTATGTTTTGAAAGATGTGCCCACCGAAGAAATCAAACATGCCATAGATGAGGTGATGGCTGGTCAGCAATACCTGTCGAGCGGCGTGGCCGAACGGCTCAGCCCGTCCGGTGCAGCACGCGACCAACTCACCAACCGAGAACAAACCATCCTGCTGCAATTGGCCCGGGGCCTGTCCAACAAGGACGTGGCCGCGGCGCTAGATATTTCTGTCCGCACGGTTGAGACGCATCGCAAGAATATCAAGAAGAAACTGGGGATCAGTTCCACCGCCGGGCTCACCCGCTACGCCATGGAACATGGAGTGCTGCAAGGGACCGGTGTCTCGCTCTAGGCGCCGTTTTCTTTCAAAGAAAACGTCCGGAAACTTTCAAAGTTTCCGTGGCCCTGCCCAGTGTTTCGGCGCGAGTGTCACAACAAATGCTGCCCGCCATTGATCGGGATTTCCGCGCCGTTGATGTAGGAGGATTTCTGGCTACACAGGAAGGTCACCACCTCGGCCACCTCCTTTGGGCTGCCCAAGCGCTTCATCGGGACCAAGCGCTCCACCAGTTCATCCGTGCCGGGCGACAGGATGGATGTTTCGATCTCACCGGGCGACACCGCATTCACCCGCACGCCACTATCGGCCAATTCAAAGGCCAGTTCCCGCGTCAGCGCAGACAGCCCGGCCTTGGACACGGCATAGGCCGCGCCCGCGAAAGGATGGATCTGTGTGCCCGCGATAGAGGTTACGTTCACCACCGCCCCCCTGGCCTGCGATAAAGGCCCGATCAACTGCTGGCAGAGCATCAAAGGCCCCATCAGATTGACCATCTGCACCGCGTTCCAGGTCTCAAAACTAGTCTTCATCGCCGAAAGCCGCGCGCCGCCGTCATCCTTGGGTGAAATGCCCGCATTATTCACGAGCGCGCTCAACCCCTTGTCGCCCAAGCGGTCGCGCAGCGTGCCACAGGCCGCCATGATCGAGGCTTCTTGCGTTAAATCAGCCTCAATGTGCTTCACGATCCCTTCCGCCCAGGGGCAAACCTGTGAAAACGGTGTGCGGGCGAGGGTCAACACCTCCCAACCTGCGCTGTAGAAATCCTTCACGATGGCATGGCCGATCCCGCGGCTGGCCCCGGTCACCGCAACGACCGGTTTGTCATCGGTGATTGGCGCATCTGTCGGCATGTTCATGCCCTCCGGTCCGTGGGGTTACGCAGTTTGCTGACAGGCAATGCCCGGCTGGCCCTGATCCAGACCTTAGTGGAGCCGTGGGGCAGGGTCCACTGCCCCTTCCAACGCGGGCCAATTGAGGCGGGGGCCACCGCAAAACCAGCGCTGCCAAAAAAACCGGCCGCATGTCTGCATGCGGCCGGTCTCAATGTCGATAGGGGTGGCGTGTGTTTAGTTCGCGCAGGGGATCGGGGTTTCCAACACCTCGCCGCCGCGACGCGTGCGGATGGTGCAGACTTCTTTGATCTCCGGAGCAGCTTCAACCACCTGAGCTTCAATTCCAAGCAGCCCGAGTTGATCCACAGAGATCGCCTCAGCCACGTAATCATCTTCGGCCCCAACCAGGGAAAGCGACAGGCGGCCACTGGATTGCGCCTGTGCCAGTGCGGCCACCTGTTCGGGACGCACGGCCACGGTCACGGTGCGCGCGATCACGGCATCTGTCATGTCCTGATTTGCTTCCTGGTCGATGGCGATCAGATCCACGTTGGTTTCAATCAGCTTTGTCACCGCGCCGTCAGTGGCGATGCTTTCCTGCCGCAGGCCCTGACCGACATTACCGGTCCAGTAAATATCAACGCGGTCGCCAGGGCGCAAAAAGCCCGATACCCCGCTGGTCACGTCAACCTTGACCGCAAAAGCGCGCATGCCACGCTGCAACTGCGATGTGATACCGGCCTCTTCGCCCGGTTCGGTCACCTTGACCGCAAGAATGGCCTCATTGGCTTCGATCGTGCGCAGAACGGTGCGCACTTCCGACGGGCCTTCGGGGAACAACTCTTCTTCGGTCTTGAATACGCCTTCGGGCAGGGAGTTGCGCGGAAACGCTGTCAAACGAACGTCGTCTTCATTCAATTGCTGCCCATACTTCAATGACTGTGCTGCCACGTAGACATCAATGGTGTCGATGCCGGGCGACCTGTTCGCCCGTTCATTGGCAAGCTGTGTCTGATACCCCTGAATGTAGGACTGCGCCAAATATACAGCAAAGCCTGCAAGTCCCACGCCCACAATCAGAACGAGTCCAAAAACCAAACGCATTTTTCTTCCCCTTCGAAGATCTGCCCTTCCGCCCCTGCCCAAAACACATCTTATTCAGGGGCATGCTTTCATTGTTGTCGGATTGTAGTGACAAAATGTGGCGAAAAGACGGTCGCCCCGTGGTCGTTTGTGGTTGGTGTTAGTTCGGCACGCAATTGATAAGGCGCAACCCCGCAGGGCGGGGTTGTCACCTGGTCTTTGGCAGCCGTTAAAAGCTTTTGCGCCCGGCACGCGGGTGCGAAAATCAATTGCCGTTGTCGACTGTTTTACTTGATGTTTCATCAGCGATGTCAGTGCCAAGTGAAGTGACAGCGTCGTTGATCGTACCGCCACCAACGGCGGCCAAACCAACCACGGCAGCTGTGAGCACGATCCAATCAACCGTAACGGCACCATCTTCACTGTTTAAAAAACGCGCTTTCAGCTCGCGCGCAGCACTTTTTAGTTTTCTGTCCGGCATTAATTCGGATCCTTCACCTAAGGGTCGGTACGCCGCTTGACGGTGACAGACCGATACTGGGTTATGTTGCACCCACGCCCCCGGGTTTTTCGTGCAAATGGCCGCGAAAGATAGCTTCCGCGGCCAAAAGCAAATAGCGAAAGGACGCTATTAGTCGCCGTTGTTCACGGTCTTCGTGGACACACCTGTCTCGATGGCACCCGCCAGCGAGCTGATGCCGCCCTGAACCGTGGTAACGCCAGCAACGCCCAGGCCCACAACTGCTGCGGTCAGAACGACCCAGTCAACTGTCACGGCGCCGTCTTCGTCTTTACGGAAGTTTTTGATGAACTTGATCATGGTTATCCCTCCAAAGGATTTTGTTAGCTTCAGTTACAACCGGTCAGGCTTTGGTGTGGGCCGTCTCTCTCCATGGCCCGCTACCGTCGCGGTATGTGAAGTGTTTTGCTCTTTGAATCGGGCAGGATTTGGGCAGCTTTTTAGGCATTTTATGAAACCCTAATTTTTTATGGATAAATGATCTAACGTACTGATATATAAAGGATTAAAAAATTAATTTTTCTGCGCTTTCCTATTTGGACGTTTTCAACCGTTCCCATCGAGGGCCGATTCCGTTTCTCAAACACGCACAATTGGCGTGAAAAATGTCGATTTCTCGAGTATGCATAAACAAAAACTCGAATGAGGCAGTGCAGATCATGATCCTTCGCAAAGTGGCCTTCACCGGTCTCTGTGCCTTTTGGTGCGGCTTTGGTTACACAAGCCCCGCAAATGCGGACGACCCCCCGACCTTTCCCGACTTCACGTTCAAAAGGGAAAAGGTGCCAAGCGGGGCGGCGGGCAAACGCATCACCGTACAGATCGATCCAGAAGAACAGGCTGAGATCCTCTCGCGCGGTGTGTCGAGGCAAAATGAGCCCCAAGGTGGCGACCCCGATACCGCGCCCAGTGCACCCGTAGGTGATTTTGCCTGGTTCTGGGATGATGTGCCCCATGACCTTTCAGCAGATCCCTCAAAGCGGTTGCGCCTGGCCTTTGATCGGCTGCGTGAACAAGGCGTCAGCGGCCCCCGCCTTCAACACATCCAGAATATCGCCAGCGCCAATGGCCCCGATATCCTGCGCGCGACCATTGGCACCAATGTGTCACCGGCGCTGGTGCTGGCTGTCATTTCTGTTGAATCGAGCGGGCGAGTGACGGCGGAAAGCGAAAAGGGTGCGCAAGGGTTGATGCAGCTTATGCCCGACACGGCCGCGCGGTTTGGCGTGGCCGATCCGCTCTCCAGCGCGGAGAATATCAAGGGCGGGGTGGCCTATCTAGATTGGCTGCTGGGTGAATTTGGAAATGACGCGATGCTGGCGCTTGCGGGGTACAATGCGGGGGAGGGGGCCGTTCGCCGGCACGGCGGTGTGCCCCCTTACGCCGAAACCCGCGATTATGTGCCAAAAGTGCTCGCCGCCTTTGAGGTCGCCCGTGGCCTCTGCCAGACGAGGCCACAACTTGTGACAGATGCCTGCGCGCTCAGGCTTGCTTCGAACTAGATGATCTTGGCCTGGGTGGCCGTGCGCAGATCATCCTCGCTCACATCCGGAGCGCATTCCACGATGCGCAGCCCCTCTGGTGTCACATCCAGCACTCCGAGGTTGGATATGATGCGATCCACAACGCCCTTGCCTGTCAGCGGCAGGGTGCATTCCTTCAACACCTTGCTGTCACCATGCTTGTTGGTGTGATCCATCACCACCACCACGCGGCCAACACCGGCGACCAGATCCATCGCCCCGCCCATGCCTTTGACCAGCTTGCCCGGGATCATCCAGTTCGCCAGATCGCCGTTTTCGGCCACTTCCATCGCGCCCAGGATCGCCATCGCGATCTTGCCGCCTCGGATCATACCGAAACTGGTGGCGCTGTCGAAATAGGCGGTCTCGGGCAATTCGGTGATGGTCTGCTTACCCGCGTTGATCAGGTCCGGATCCTCGGTGCCCGAAACCGGGAAGGGCCCCATGCCCAGCATGCCGTTCTCTGACTGCAGCGTCACTGACACGCCCTCGGGAATGAAATTCGGCACGAGGGTCGGAATGCCGATCCCGAGGTTCACATATGTCCCGTCTTCCAGCTCCATCGCGGCCCGCGCCGCCATCTGATTGCGATCCCACGGCATGGCTCAGGCCTCCCTTACGGTGCGTTGTTCGATGCGTTTCTCATGCTCACCTTGCACGAGGCGATGCACATAGACGCCGGGCAAGTGAATGAGATCGGGATCAAGACTGCCCACCGGCACGATCTCTTCCACTTCCATCACGCAGACGCGCCCGCACATCGCGGCGGGCGGATTGAAGTTGCGCGCGGTCTTGCGGAAGATGCAATTGCCCGTTTCATCGGCCTTCCAGGCTTTGACGATGGACAGATCGGCAAAGATGCCCTTTTCCATAATATACGTCTCGCCGTCGAAATCCTTGTGCTCTTTGCCCTCAGCCACCTGCGTGCCCACACCGGTTTTGGTGTAAAACCCAGGGATGCCTGCACCACCGGCGCGCATCCGTTCAGCCAGCGTGCCTTGAGGGTTGAATTCAATCTCCAACTCACCGGCCAGATACTGGCGCATGAATTCGGCGTTCTCACCGACATAGGAACTCATCATCTTCTTGACCTGGCGCGTTTGCAGCAGGATCCCGATGCCAAAATCATCCACGCCCGCGTTGTTGGAGGCGAATGTCAGATCCTTCACGCCCGCATCCTGAATGGCCTTGAGAAGCAGCTCCGGAATACCACACAGGCCAAACCCGCCCGCTGCAATCAACATGCCGTCTTCGACAAGCCCGTCCAGCGCCTCGGCCGCTGAGCCGTAAACTTTGCTCATGCCACTCTCCTACGTTTTAAGGGTCGCATGAGTTGTGGCCGCGCCCCGCAGGAGTGTCAATTGGATATTGTGCATGTGCAGAAAAAGCACGCTGGCCCCATGCTTCTTTTGGCTGCAAATATCCCCGCCGGAGGCATGAAACTTATTTGGCCGCCGCTTTTTTCTTGGTTGCGGTTTTCTTTTTGGCGGGCGCTTTGCGTTTGCCCTTGCCCGATTTGGCGGCCTTCTCGGCAATCAGCGCGACTGCCATCTCCATAGTGACTGCATCGGGCTCAACATCCTTGGGCAAAGTCGCGTTGATCTTTTCCCATTTCACATATGGCCCATAGCGGCCGTCCATCACATTGACCGCGCCGCCATCTTCCGGATGCTCACCCAGTTCCTTGAGCGGTTTGGCCGCGGCACCCCGGCCACCGCCACGAGAGGCGGCCTTCTTGGCCAGTTCTTCCACCGCGCGGTTCATGCCGATGGTAAAGACCTCATCAACCTCCTTGAGGTTGGCATAAAGACGGCCATGTTTCACAAAGGGGCCGTAGCGCCCGATGCCCGCCTCGATCATTTCACCATCGTCGGGATGAGGGCCAACTTCGCGCGGCAGGCGCAGCAGCGTGAGCGCCTTTTCGAGATCCATGTCATCTGGGGCCCACCCTTTGGGCAGGCTGGCACGCGGAGGTTTCTTCACCTCTTCGGTCACCTCACCGCGCTGCACATAAGGCCCGAACCGGCCAGAACGCAGGAAAATCTCATCGCCATTGTCTTCACCAAGAGAACGATCCCCGCCTTGATCCTCACCACCAATGGGCCGGGTGTAGCGGCATTCGGGGTAGTTGGAACAGCCCACAAACCCGCCGGTGCGGGAAGTCTTGAGGTGCAGTGAGCCATCCCCGCATTTGGGACAGCAGCGCGGATCGGTGCCGTCTTCGCGCGGTGGGTAAAGCTGGGGGGCCAGCACCTCATCCAGCTTGTCTAGCACCTCCGAGATGCGCAGTTCGGAGGTTTCGGCGATGGCCGCGGAAAAGTCGCGCCAGAAACTGGCGAGGACATTTTTGTAATCCGCGTCGCCCGCGCTTACCACATCCAGTTCTTCTTCCAGATTGGCGGTGAATTCGTAGCCCACATACTTGCGGAAGAAATTCAGCAGGAAGATCGTGACGATGCGGCCCTTGTCCTCCGGGATCAGGCGGTTCTTGTCCTTGCGGACATATTCACGATCCTGGATCGTAGTGACGATGGAGGCATAGGTCGATGGTCTCCCGATGCCCAGTTCCTCCATCCGCTTGACCAGCGTGGCCTCTGTGTAGCGCGGCGGGGGTTGGGTGAAATGCTGTTCTGGGCTGACGGATTTCTTCTCCGCCGCCTCGCCTTGCATGATCTGGGGCAGGCGCTTGTCATCGTCATCCACCACATCATCACGGCCTTCTTCATAGACGCGCATGAAGCCATCAAAGAGCACGACCTGACCGGTGGCGCGCAGGCCCACCTGTCCGTCATCGGACGCGATGTCGACGGTGGTGCGTTCCATTTTCGCGGCGGCCATCTGGCAGGCGATGGTGCGCTTCCAGATCAGATCATAAAGCTTGCGCTGATCCGGCTCAGACAGTTTCACCGATGCCGCGTCGCGCGTCATGTCCGTGGGGCGGATGCATTCATGGGCCTCTTGCGCGTTCTTGGCCTTGTTCTTGTACATGCGGGGGCTGTCAGGGGACATACTCCGCGCCGTAGCGGTCCTTGATGGCGTCGCGGG
>JBCCCZ010000071.1:0-14416 GCA_039033255.1 Pseudomonadota bacterium | reverse complement strand
GGTGCCTTCTACATGGTCGGCGGCATTCAGGAAGTGATCGCGAAAGCCGAAAAAATGGCAGCTGAAGCCGCCTAATAAAGGGGTAGGGCGGGGGTTTCCCCGCCTCCTTTGACAAGGGAAACGAACATGGCTGATACAGTCCAATTCGATCTGGTAAGCCCCGAGCGTCTTCTGGCCTCCACGCAGGCCAAGGAAGTGCAGATCCCGGGTGCCGAGGGTGACATGACGGCAATGGCCGATCACGCACCGCTGATCACCACGCTGCGGCCGGGCCTTCTGAAGGTGTCCGGCAATGACGGCGACGCGGCCTACGTCGTGACGGGTGGTTTTGCCGAAATCAACGCCGCCTCCATCTCCGTTCTGGCCGAACGCGCGATCCCTCAGGATGAGGTGACGCAGGAACAGTTCTCTGAAATGATGGGGGAAGCCAACGCTCGGCTTGAAAAGGCCCAAAGCGCGGAAAGCTCTGAGCCCGGTCAGGTGGATGATGCTGCGAAATTTGTGGCCGACATGGCCGCGCTCGGCTCTGAAATTGGCCTTTCGGCTAGCTGATCGACTCAAAGAGATCAAGTTGATCAAGGACCTGCACCTGCGGGTCCTTTTTCGTTTCAACCCCCGAGTTCAACTTACACCCACGCCCCAATTGATTAAAATGTGCCTTACTTCTTGCAAAAATTCCTCAAAGTTGCGCTCTATGAACGCGGTGGGAAAGTGAAGATTACGATTAGATGAAGTTTCTATCGAGCAGCATGATTGGGGTCGAACAGGGCGACAACGTCCTGTTTTCCGATTTCGAGGACGGAGGCGCGATGTGGACCGGAAAAGGCCCGCGTGAACGTCGCCTCGCTGTTTCCTTTGGCCGCGCGTTTCTGAAACCGCCTTCTGTCTTTGTGGCCTTGTCCATGTGGGATTTCGACAATGCCCGCAATGCCCGGGCTGACGTGTCTGCCGAAAAGATCACGTTCGAAGCTTTTGAAGTGGTTTTCAAAACCTGGGGCGATACGCGCGTGGCCCGCGCCAGGGTGCGCTGGATGGCCATTGGGCCTGTTGGCAATGAAGACGATTGGGAACTCTACTAGACCAACACGCGCGAGGCCTGACCGCAAGGGAGGGACGAGCAGCCGATTTACGTACCGAATTGCCCTTCATATATTGGCTCAAGTGTCGGCGTCTCAAAGAGCGATGACACCGATGTGCCTGTCCAGATATTCAGGATCGCCTGCGCAAAAACCGGCGCGGTGGGCAGAACCCGGATGTTCTTGGCGGCCTTCGTGGCCTCTGTCGGCGCAATCGTATCCGTCAGCACCAGAGACTTCATGACAGAAGCCTCCACCCGCTCAACCGCCGGTCCGGACATCACGCCGTGGGTGATATAGGCATGCACTTCACTGGCGCCGTGTTCCATCAGGACTTCGGCCGCCTTGCAGAGTGTGCCAGCGGTGTCGCAAATATCGTCCACGATGATGCAGATCTTGTCTTTCACCTCCCCGATCACCGTCATCTCGGCCACTTCACCTGCCTTTTCGCGGCGCTTGTCCACGATCGACAGGGGCGCGTTGATGCGCTTGGCCAGTTCCCGTGCGCGGGCCACGCCGCCCACGTCGGGGGACACGACCATCACGTCAGACAGACGGTCCTGAAACTGCGTCAGGACGTCCAGGGCGAAGACCGGGGATGCATAGAGGTTGTCCACGGGAATATCGAAGAACCCTTGGATCTGTGCCGCGTGCAAATCCATTGTCAGAACGCGTTCGATCCCGGTGCCGACCAGCATATTGGCCACAAGCTTGGCCGTGATGGGCGTGCGGGCCTTGGTGCGGCGATCCTGACGGGCGTAGCCGAAATAAGGGATGACCGCGGTGATCCGACGGGCCGACGATCGGCGCAGCGCGTCGGCCATGATCAGAAGTTCCATCAGGTTGTCGTTGGCGGGGTTGGAGGTCGACTGGATGATGAACATGTCCTCACCGCGGACATTCTCAAACACCTCGACGAAAATTTCCTGATCGTTGAACCGCTCCATCCGGCAGTCGACCAGCCCGACGGGCGAGCCTCGATAAATCCCCATGCGCTTGGTGATCGCATTGGCGAGTGGCAGATTGGCATTTCCGGAAATGATCTTCGGCGCGGGTGCGGTTGGCATGGCTGGCTGGTCCCCCAAGGCTGCACACGTCGTGCGCAGTTTGTAACAGAATCGCGACGTTGACACCGGATAGCATGGGCTTACCGTCTGGCCTAGACGTACAGAGGACAGGAGCGGCGAATATGCCCCATATCGACTATTTTTTCGCAACAATTTCCCCGTTCTCCTACCTCGCGGGCTTGAAGCTCGAAGAGATCGCGGAAAAGCATGGGGCAACGATCACCTACAAACCGCTCGACATCCTGGCGCTCTTTGCCCGCACTGGCGGAACGCCGCCCAAAGATCGCCATCCCAACCGCGTTGCCTATCGGGCGCAAGACTTGCCGCGCCAGGCCCGCAAGGCAGGGATGGAGCTGAATTTTCAACCTGCGCACTGGCCCACGAATTCGGCGCCGTCATCTTACGCAATTATTGCCGCGCAAAATGCCGAGGGCGGTGATCTGGCCGGGCTGGTTCACAGCTTCATGCGGGCCTGCTGGGCCGAAGAAAAGGATGTGGCTGAAGACACCGTGGTGCGCCACTGCCTAAAGGCTGCGGGCTTTGATCCAGGTCTTGCCGATAGTGGGCTGCTGGCCGGGGCCGAAACCTATGGCGCCAATCTAGAAGAGGCCGTGAACCGAGGTGCCTTTGGTGCGCCCTTCTACATCACCGATAGCGGTGAGATGTTCTGGGGCCAAGACCGGCTGGAAGAGCTGGATATGCACCTCTCTGGCAAGCTCTGAGCGCATGCCGAAGGCGGAGCGCGCAGGCTTTCCCACTTTTTGGACAAGCTACGGTCAGGGCCCGCGCGAGGCCCTGATGATCCATTGCAGCCTCGCCCATTCGGGCAGTTGGGGCCGCATGGCGCGGGGTCTTTCCGGCCTGTTGACCATGACCGCCTTTGACATGCCGGGCCACGGTCGCAGCGCGCCATGGGATGGACGCGGTGAAATCCAGAAAGTGACGGCAGAGATCGCTGGCGATTTTCTGGACGGTCCGACGGACATCATTGGCCATTCCTTCGGTGCGACTGTGGCGTTACGCCTTGCCGTAATGCGTCCTGATCTGGTGCGCACGCTGACGTTGATTGAGCCTGTCTTCTTCGCTGTGGCACTCCGCGATCAGCCCAAGATCACTGCGGCGTTTGAAACCGCCCAAGGCGACTTTATCCCGGCAATGGATCGCGGTGATACGCTGACTGCTGCATGTGCGTTCACGCGGCTCTGGGGGGACGGCACCCCGTGGGAGAATTATCCAGCACAGGTCCAACAATCGCTCGCCGCCCAAATGCACCTCATTTCCGCCAGTCGAGATGCCCTACACGAGGATGCGGGTGGCATTCTGGAGGCGGGCGTGCTGGATGGATTGGACAAGCCGGTGTTGCTGATGGAAGGCAGCAGATCGCCAGATATCATTCACACGATCAACGATGGTCTGTCGGCCCGTCTGCCCACCGCCACCCGTGCCATCATCATTGGCGCGGCCCACATGACCCCAGTGACCCATGCTGATCAGGTTGCGCAAGAGATTTTGCAATTTCTACAGGCGAACGCGTAAGAAGCGCCTAAGCTGCTGCCGCGATTTCAACAAAACGGTCTATATCAGCCTCATCCACGGACCAACCGACGACAAGACGCATCCCCAATCGCTCCTCCTCAGGGCCGTTCAGTGCCCCATGCAATTCGTACCGCGCACCCGCCTTCCAAAGCCGTTGATGCACGCGCCGGGGCAGGGTAGCGAAGATCATGTTCGCGGCGGGCTCAAAGGAGAATTCGAACTCGGGTGCCGCGCGCAGCCCCGCGATCATTCGCGCCGCTTTGGCGTTGGTCACCTCTGCCGCCCATTTCCACGCCCCACCGCGCAAATAGCCCTGCATCTGCGCCGACAGATAGCGATGCTTTGAAAATAGATGCGCCCCGCGTTTGCGCCGCAATTCAAACTCCCACGCATGGTCAGGGTCAAATAAGATCACCCCCTCCACCCCCAGACAGCCGTTCTTCGTGCCGCCAAAGCTCACCGCATCAACGCCCGCTTTCCACGTCATCTCTGCCGCCGAGCAACCCAAGGAGACCATAGCATTGGCAAACCGCGCCCCGTCCATATGCGTCGTCAACCCATGGGCCTTTGCCACGCCGGTCAGCGCCTTCAATTCCTCCAGGGCGTACACCCGCCCGCGCTCAGTCACCTGCGTCAATGCCACCGGCCCGCGCTGCGAGGTATGTACATCGCCTTTGGTCCAACCGGTGATCGCCGCCTCCAGCGCCTCTGCTGTCATCTTGTCGTGTTCGCCCACCAAAGACAGCTTTCCACCCCCGGTGTAAAATTCCGGCGCGTGGCATTCATCTACATGGATATGCGCCAGCGGCGTGCAAAAGATCGTGTCCCAAGGCTTGGCCAGGGTCGACAGCGCCAACGCATTTGCCGCCGTGCCTGTGGAGACCAGATAGATGGCCGCATCCGGTGCCTCAAACTCAGCGCGCATAAGATCGCGCACGTCTTCCATCATCTCATCATCGCCATAGGAGTTCTGGAAACCCTCATTGGCCTTGATCACGGCCTCCATCACCTCCGGCAGGGCAGGGGCGCAATTGTCGGACTTAAAAATCACGCGCCCGGCTCCTCGATCAGATGTTTTTCCCAATCGTCATCATCGACCATCACCTCCGACAGGGTCGAACATCGCATGGAAACACCTGCGCCATGCACGGTCTGCGGGTCACCCGAAATCAGCGGATGCCAGTCATAAAGCGGCTTGCCCTGATGGAGCAGCTTGTAGGCACAGGTGGCAGGCAGCCAATAGAGATGCTGCCTGAGCGTCTTGGAGTTCAGCGAAATGCACTCTGGCACGAATTGCTTGCGGATTTCGTATTTGCTGCACTGGCAGGTCGTATCGTCAAAGAGCCGGCACGCGACCCGCGTCAGCACCACCTCGCCGGTATCGGCATCCTCCAACTTATTGAGGCAGCATTTCCCGCAGCCGTCGCACAGCGCCTCCCATTCTTCCTGCGTCATGCGGTTGAGAGGCGTGGTCTCCCAATAGCGCGGGCGCAGGCCTTTGCGGTTAATCGCGGCGCTCATAATGCGGCCAGAAGGGTGCGTGACCGGGCGCAATCTGCGTCCATCTGGGCGATGAACGCCTCAAGGCCGTCAAACGTCTCTTCTTGGCGCAAATAGTCCACCAGCGCCACTGACAGTTCTGATGAGTAGAGATCTCCTGAAAAATCAAACAGGAAGGTTTCAATATTGGGCACTTCGCCCTGAAACATTGGCCGCACCCCGATCGAAGCCGCGCCCTGATAAGATCCCGCATGGGGGCCATCCAGCACATCGACCAGCACCGCATAGACGCCGAATTTCGGCTTGTGCAGCCCTTCGATGGACATGTTCGCCGTGGGATAACCCAGCTCACGGCCGCGCTGTTCGCCGCTGATCACCGGCCCGTCTATGCGATGCCAATGGCCCAGCATCTTGGCGGCATCCCTCGGACGCCCCTCGCTCAGTGCATTGCGGATGGCCGTCGAGGACACCTCGCCCTGCGCGCCTTCTAAAAGCTCGGCCACCGTGACGCCGAACCCCATGTCCGACCCAAACCTTTGAAGATCCTGAACCGTGCCCTTGCGCCCTTGCCCGAAACAAAAATCAGCACCCACCACCACGTGTTTCAATCCCAACCCGTCCGCAATCACATCGCGCGCAAACTGTTCCGGGCTGAGCCCCGACATGGCGGCGTTAAAGCTCAATTCATAAAGCCGCTGCACCCCCAGCTTTTCGAGCCTATTGGCCCGCGCCTCGGGGCTCATCAGGCGAAAGGGCGGGGCATCGGGGGCGAAAAATTCCCGCGGATGCGGCTCAAACGTCACAATCCCAAGCGGTGCGCCTATTGCCTCACCCGCGACCCTGGCCAGGTCGATGACGGCTTGATGTCCCACATGCACGCCGTCGAAATTTCCAATGGCGGCAGAGGACCCTTTATCGTCGGGGTCTACAAAAGAATGATCACGGATGATGCGCATAGGCTACGCCTAGCCAAAGCAGGTTCGATGCGCAACCCGCCCCGACGGTCCCGGCCGAAGCTCTTTCTTTTTGCAAAAATATCCCAGGCCGAAACTTAATCCGAGGCGCTTAAACTCTGGCGCAAGGTCTTGGGTCAGTCGAACTTGCCCGATGGTGCGAGAACCGTCGCTTCACCAATCAACACTTTCTTTCCATCAACCATGCACCGGCAATCCAACTGCACCCGGCGCTTACCGTGATCGATCCCAATCACCTCGACCTCAGTCAGAACCTGATCGCCGGGCCGGACGGGTGCCAGAAATTTCAAGGTCTGCCCCATATAGACCGTGCCGTGCCCCGGCAGCTGTTCGCCGATCACAGCCGAGATCAACCCGGCGGTCAGCATCCCATGGGCAATGCGACCTTCAAAGATCGTATCGCGGGCATAATCGTCATCCATGTGAACCGGGTTATGATCGGTAGAGACCTGCGCGAACATCTCGATATCTTCATCGGTCACAACCTTACGCAGGGACCGGACCATGCCCATTTCAATCTCTTCGATGGTGATGGTGCCGCGGGGCATATTGTCCAACATCTGACTCTCCCATTTCAACGTGCCGGTAACAATCACAACGGTAAACGCATCGCTTTCGCAACTTAATTACTTTGCAGGCGCAGAAAAGCAAGCGATTCTTTGGAGGAAATCGCCCTGCGCAGCCAATGCGTCACAGTAGATTAACGCAAAAAGCCGATCGTGTAGGTGGGATCTATATTTTCAGAGGTCAAATAATCACTTAACGCGCCCTCATGAGGTTGCGCATCTGGATCCGGCGCCGTTTTCGTTTGCTGTGCGGCCAATCCGCCAGAGATAAAGAGACTGTCGATATCCTCGCCAATCGCCCCGGGAATGTCGGTCAGTATGCCGTCCCCAATGGCCAGCATCCGAGACTTCGGCACTCCAGACCGGATCGCCTCAAGCCGCCTATAGGCCAGATCGTAAATCGGGGGATGGGGCTTTCCGAAATAAAGGCTTTCGCCGCCCATCTCGGAATACATCTTCGCCACAGCGCCTGCGCACCATTCCCGCACCTCGCCCCGGTCCACCACGATGTCGGGATTGGCACAAAGGAATTTCATGCCTTTCTGCTTGGCATAGAGCAGATCGGGCCGCCATGTCTCGGGATCTGCGGTGGGGTTAAAGGGCCCTGTGCAAACGATCCCCTGCGCCTGATCAAGCGGCACGCGGGTGATCTCCACCGGATCTTCAATGATCGACAGCGGATCAAAGAACTTCAGATCACTGTCCAGTCCGATGAAATAGACTTTCTCACCCACCATACCCCGAAACATCGCAGCGCGCGCGCTGTCACCCGAGGTGGCAATCGTGTCCCAGCATTCTTGCGGGACATTGAACGTGCCCAGTTGCTGTTCCACCCGGTTCCGCGCCCTTGGCGAGTTGGTTACCAGCACCACGAGACCGCCCGCTTTACGATACGCGCGCAACGCCGCCACCGCCCCGGGAAACGCCGTCACGCCATTATGCACACAGCCCCACAGATCCACGAGCAACGCGTCATAACGCTTGGACACATCCGAGAGGGCAGTGATAATCTGGGTCATGGGCGGGCCTCGCTGGGGTGGATACCCGGCCATATGCCAGCGCCCCCAAGCCATGGCCAGCGCTCTTTTCACCAATCTCAGCGATCGCTGGCTTCTTTTTGGCCAAAAATACTCAAAACCCGGGAGCGAATTTCCCGCGATGTCAAGATTAATGCACCGCCACCGGCTTCATGTCATTCTGACGCGCCAGCGAATAGGCGAGCTTGCGATCCCGCACCAGCGCCAGCTGTTCGCCATCGGAATTGTGCAGTGCGTAGATCGTCTCAAGCCCCTGGGCCTGATCGCGCACTTCTGCGGGCAGCTCGTCCACTTTGACCGCGCGCACATAGACAATCGCGCGTTCATCCGGGCTTTTGAAATTATAGGTCGTGTTCATCTGCTCATCCCTTCTTGATCTGAATTGTTTGCACCACGGTTTCCGGCTGCGACCGGAAGAGATCGACATGCAGCAGGCCGTTTTCCATCACGGCCTCACCCACTTCGACCCCATCGGCCAGCACGAAAGAGCGTTGGAACTGCCGCGCCGCGATGCCGCGATGCAGGAAAATCCGGTTGTCGCTGTCCTCGGTCTGCCGCCCGCGAATGACCAACTGCCGGTCTTCCACAGTGATCGAAAGATCATTTTCCGCAAAACCGGCCACGGCAAGCGTGATGCGATAGGAACTTTCCGACGTCTGTTCGATGTTGAAAGGCGGGTAGCCTTCATTGCCGGTTTTCGCGCTGCGTTCCAGCAATCGTTCAAGCTGCTCGAAGCCCAGCATGTAGGGGTGCGACCCCAGGGAGAGTTTTGTCATCGGTGCGTCCTTTTCATTCAAGCGACCGTCCGTTTTGCCCACGCACCCCGTTTTGGCTGTGCTGGTCGAATGAAATATGGTGTCTCACCTATTGGGGTGCAAGCTCTTAACGAAATACCTATATGACGCTATGACTGAGGGGGACTTATCGTCCGGGAGCCAGACATGAATCGTGTTAGCGACTTTTCGATGAAATCTGAGGACGTGTTGCGCGTGGAACTGGAAGAGTTTCGCCGTCAGCACCGCGATCTTGATGAAGCGATCACGGCGCTTGAGGACAAGGCCACCTCCGACAGGCTGACCATCCGGCGGCTGAAGCAACAGAAATTGCGCCTCAAGGATCGCATCGCCTGGATCGAGGATCGGCTGACACCGGATATCATTGCGTAACCGCGCGTTCTGCGTATATTGCCGCCTTCCTCGAATGTCTGAGGCAAGGAGCATGGCATGGCGGATGTTAAAGTAGGTATCATCATGGGCAGCCAGTCCGACTGGTCCACGATGAAACACGCCGCTGAGATTTTGGACGCGCTTGACGTTCCTCATGAAACCCGAATCGTCTCTGCCCACCGCACGCCGGACCGGCTTTGGGACTATGGCAAAACCGCCGTGGATCGCGGTCTTCAGGTCATCATCGCAGGCGCTGGTGGGGCCGCGCATTTGCCCGGCATGATGGCCTCCAAGACCCGCGTACCCGTGGTCGGTGTGCCTGTGCAAACCCGCGCGCTGTCCGGTGTCGACAGTCTTTATTCCATCTTGCAGATGCCCAAAGGTTTCCCGGTGGCGACCATGGCCATTGGAGAGGCCGGTGCCGCCAATGCTGGCCTGATGGCCGCCGGTATCTTGGCCAATTCTGATGCGGCGCTGGCGGACAGGCTGGATGCCTGGCGCGCGGCGCTGTCTGCGTCCATCGCTGAGGCACCCCAAGATGATTGACCCACTTCCGCAGGGCGCGGTGATTGGCATTCTTGGCGGTGGACAGCTGGGCCGCATGTTGTCTGTGGCGGCCAGCCGCTTGGGGTTCAAAACGGCCATTTTCGAACCCGGCGGCGATTGCCCGGCGAGCCATGTCTCAAATTACCATTTCCAGAAACCCTATGAGGATGAAGACGCGCTGAAAGCCTTCGCAGAGGCCGTGGACGTCATCACCTATGAGTTCGAGAACATTCCTACCGCTGCGCTTGATGTCATTGAGGCGATCCGGCCGGTACGTCCATCGCGCCGCGCCCTGCAGGTGAGCCAGGATCGGTTGACGGAAAAGACATTTCTGTCGGACCTTGGCCTGCGCACCGCACCTTGCGCGGCTGTCGATGATGCGGAAAGCCTCAAGGCCGCTGTGTCCCAGATCGGTGCCCCCGCGATCCTGAAAACCCGTCGTTTTGGTTATGACGGCAAAGGGCAGGCGCGGATCATGTCCGAGGCTGATATCCCGCAGGCCCTGGAAGAGATGGGGGGGCAGCCTGCCATCCTCGAAGGGTTCGTCGATTTTTCGGTTGAGATTTCGGTTATCGGCGCGCGTGGCGTGGACGGGCAGGTGGCCTGTTTTGATCCGGGCGAAAATGTCCATGGCGATGGTATCCTGCGCACCACCACGGTGCCCGCCTCGGTCAGTGCATCGCAGCGCGCGGATGCGGTGTTGATGACGGGTCAGATCCTCAATGCGCTGGATTATGTGGGTGTGCTGGGGGTTGAGCTGTTCGTCACACCCCGCGGTCTGATCGTCAATGAAATCGCCCCCCGTGTACATAATTCCGGCCATTGGACGCAGCAGGGTTGCTGTGTGGATCAGTTCGAACAGCATATTCGCGCCGTGGCGGGTTGGCCCTTGGGGGATGGATCACGCCACACGGATGTGGTGATGGAAAACCTGATTGGTGACGACATGGACCGCGTGCCTCAGATCGCCCGCGACCCCGCAGCATCGCTGCATCTTTACGGCAAGGCAGAGGTCAAACAGGGGCGCAAGATGGGGCATGTGAACCGGGTCCGAATTTGAGTATTTCTGGCCAAAAAGAAGCCAAATTCCGCGCTTCTTTTTGGCCAGAAATACTCCGGGGAGCGGCGAAACCGCAGGTTTTGACGTGGGGCAGCGCCCCAAACAACCTAACCCACAATGCGCTCCAGCGGGTCATAGCCAAAGCCGCGCTGAAACGCGACCGATACGAGGCTGTCAGGCTTTAGGCGAATGCCGCGCAATTCGTCGCGTGTGAAAAACTGCCGCTTGTGGACAATCTCCTCGGGGTCCTGCCAGCTCTCTTGCAGTTGCCCCGCGACGACCTTGGCCCGGAAGAACAGATCCACCTGATGAAACCCGCGATCGGGGTCATGGAATTCGTTGATCAGGCAGGGTGCACCCACCTCAATGGTCAGCCCCGTTTCCTCATGAACCTCGCGCTTGAGGTTCTCAGGCAGGGAGCTGTGTCGCTCCACTCCGCCGCCCGGGGCGCACCATAGATCGCTCTCATCGCCCGGGTAGGCGTTCACCAGTAAAAGCCGGTCTGCCTGCAAAACAACCGCGCGAACTGCCAGGCGCATGATTTCTTCTCCAACGTAACGTTAAACCTGTTGTAGCGACCGCTTTAGGCTTATCTCAACCCTCATGAGACGTATGTTTGCCATAGGTCTGGCCCTCCTACCTGTGCCCGCTTGGGCGAAGGAGTGTGTTGTGCTCCTCCATGGACTGGCACGGACAGAGGCGTCGCTCGTTGTCATCGAAGAGACGTTGGAACTGGAAGGCTACATCGCCTTTGGTGCCGATTACCCGTCTACCGAGGCGCGGATTGCGGAATTGGCCGAAGTCACGTTGCCCGGCGCTGTCAGGACCTGCGGGGATCGAACCATTCATTTCGTGACGCATTCCATGGGTGGGATCCTGTTGCGCCATTGGCTGTCGGAAAACCGACCGGAGCGGCTGGGTCGCGTTGTGATGCTGGGGCCGCCTAACCAGGGCACGCAGCTGGTGGATGAACTGGGCTGGATCGAGGTGTTCGAGTGGATCAATGGTCCGGCAGGTGCACAGTTGGAAACCGGGGAAGACGGGATCGTGGCAACGCTTCCTCCGGTGGATTTCGAACTCGGTGTGATCGCAGGCACGCGCACGCTCAACCCGTTTTATTCCCACATCATTGACGGGCCGGATGATGGCAAGGTCTCAGTGGCGTCCACCCGCGTGACTGGCATGGCTGACCACATCGAATTGCCCGTCAGCCACACGTTCATGATGAACAACCCCGTGGTCATTGCACAGACCATCCGTTTCCTGCAGACAGGCGCCTTCGACCATGACCTCGATATCGGCGATATCCTGTTTGGAGAAACGGACGAATGACACGTGCCTTGCGCCTCGTTGGCGCTCAGGTTCTCAAACCCTCAGGCCTCACGGACACGCCCCTTCATCTTGAGGGTGGTGAGGTCGTGGAGGCGTGCAAAGGGCGAGAGATTGATCTGTCTGGTTTCTGGATCATGCCCGGCATTGTCGATGTGCATGGTGATGCGTTTGAGAAACATCTGGCACCCCGCCGCGGCGCGATGAAGAGCCTCGATCTGGGGCTGATGGCCACTGAGGCGGAACTGGCTTCCAACGGGATCACCACCGGCACGCTGGCGCAGTTCTACAGTTGGGAAGGCGGCATGCGCGGGCCGGACTTTGCACGGCAGGTGTTTGAGGCGTTGGAAGTGGTACGCCCCCGTGTGGACACGACGCTCACGACCCAACTCAGGTTCGAGACCCATATGCTGGAGGATTACGACGCGATCCTGGAGATGGTCGAGCGTTTCAACGTCACCTTCATGGTGTTCAATGATCACTTGCCGCACGAAGCTCTGTCCAAAGGCAAGACGCCGCCGGGCCATGTGGGCAAATCGCTGAAGGCCGGATTCAATCCGGAGAAAAACCTGGAACGCCTGAACGCCATGCACGCGGCCAGCGATCAGGTGCCGGACGCGCTGATGGCCTTGGCGCCAAAACTGGCCTCGATGGGTGTGCGCATGGGCAGCCATGATGAACACACGCCCGAGCATCGCCTTTGGTGGCACGATCTGGGTGCGCATATCTGCGAATTCCCCGAAACCATCGCGACGGCCGAGGCCGCCAAATCCATGGGCGATGCGGTGATCATGGGCTCCCCCAATCTGGTGCGGGGCGGGTCGCACAAGGGCAATGTGAGCGCGGTGGATGTGGTGTCCATGGGGCTTTGCGATGCATTGGCGTCGGATTATCACTACCCGTCTTTGCGGCGCGCGGCGTTTCTGCTGGCGGATAGCGGTGTGTGTGATCTGGCTGGCGCGTGGCGGATGATCTCAGAGGGTCCTGCGAAGGTGCTTGGGTTTGAGGATCGTGGGCGATTGGAGTCTGGGCAAAGGGCTGATCTGGTGGTGATCGATCCGGCCACACGGGACATTTGCGTAACCATCGCAGGCGGTCGTGTGACGTATATGCGAGGTGAGGCCGGAGACCGGTTTCTCGCCTAGCTCCTGGGCGCGGAATCAAGGCCCTTGGGCCGCCGCACCTTCGTCAGGCCCCACCCAGGGCCTGGCGAATGTGATCAGTAAGCACGTTGTTTAGATATTCGGCGGGAGTGAACGATAAAGCGCTGCCGTTCAAAGGTCAGGATCGCCAGACCGGGGCCTGACGAAGGCGCGGCTCAGCGAAGTACTGAGACGGCAACGCCACCCAAAACGAGAGCCGAGGCCATGAGAGCCTGCACGGTTAAAACCTCACCCAGCAACAGCACACCGCCCAGCATCGCGATCACCGGCACGGTCAGCTGCGCCACCGCCGCCACGGAGGCCTGTAACTGCGGCAACACCTGGTACCACATTGCATATCCCACGCCCGAGGTGATCGCACCGCAGAGGATCGCGAGCCAGACACCCGTCATGGCAATAGGCACGGCTTCACCGGGCAAGGCAAACCCGATGACAGCCCCCAAAGGTGCGGCCAGAATGAAATTCGCTGCCGTCGCCTGCAACGCGTCCTTGGACAACCGCCCGGCCAGTGAATAAATCCCCCAGCCGAACCCGGCCAGTGCCATCAACCCGCCATGCAAAGCACTCACCTGTCCGCCGCCTTGCCCAGGCCATAAGAGCCATGCAAGCCCCGCCATCGCCATACCGGCGCCGACCCAGCGGCGCAGGGGCATCACCTCCCGCGCCCAAAGCCCGCCTGCAAACATCGTGATCTGCACCACGCCGAAGAGGATGAGCGCCCCCAGCCCCGCATCCAGCGCATCATAAGCCGTTGAAAATGCGTACATATAGAGCAGCAACGCCAGCACGCCTGCCACCCGCGCAGGTCCCCGCAGTTTAATGCCTCCGCGCAGCGCCACGCAAAGCCCGCCCAGCATCACCGCCCCCGCCACCAAGCGGATCGTCCCGAACTCTGCTGCACCAATATGTCCGCCCGCCAGTGCCATCCGGTTGAGCAATGAATTCGACGCAAAGGCGATCATCGTGAGGGAGGTGAGCAGGATGAGCGGCATCAGAGCGCCTCGAACGCCTTGGGGTATTGGAGCGCCAACTCTGGCACATCGTCACCGGGACCCGCTAGCAACGTATGCGTGATCGGATAGGGCGAAGTAAGCCGTTCCGCGCGGGACAGGTCAAAACCGCTCCGCGCATAAAATGCGGGTTCCCCCAGAACCACAACCCATTGCCCCGCCGCCTTGGCCCAGGACGTCAGTTGCCCCAGCATCCGCCGCCCGTGCCCGCGCCCCTGATGACCCGGATGCACCGCGACCGGTGCCAGAGCCAGCCAGCTTGCGGGCGCGCGCATCGCAGACAAGGCGTAATACCCGATGATCTCATCGCCCATCGGCAACACCATCTCACCCGCGACATCGCCCGATTGCCGCAGGGCCTGCACCAACCGGGCCTCCGCATCGCT
>JBCCCZ010000070.1:0-14773 GCA_039033255.1 Pseudomonadota bacterium | reverse complement strand
GTGTCCCAGAAGCCATTGTCTGTGACCAAGACTCCTTTGTGGACTTGGCCGTCGTACGGCGAATAGTGTCTTCCCCCCTCGTCGATACGACGTGGGAACGTCAGTGCTCGATACAGCGAAGTGTACAGGGTAGTGCCCTCACCCTGGACCCTCCCTAGGAGGTCGTTCCACTCGTTTTTTGCCTCGTCCCAGGCCTCGTCGAAGCTGGGGGGAAGATTGGCTCTCGCCTGCTCGTGCGAGATGAACGACGTCCCGATCTTCACTGTTGCATGACCCTCAAACTTGTAGCACATTCGCTCTAACACCCCGTTCGACTCCGTAGCGACATACATTGCAAACCGCGGAGCGCCGCCAGAATTTTTACGAGTTTCCCAGTTCTCGTCTAATCCGGAAAAACAAACTCTTTTTTCTAATGTACCGGGAAAATCCACCTCCAAAACAGCACCATGGCGCGTCGGCGCCAGTTTGATTTCCATACCGTCCGGCGCTGTGGTAAATTTCATTCCGTACGGTCTCAAAAAAGCCGCCCGAGGTTCGAAAAAGCCCACCGGCCGCGGCGTGAATGGACCCATTTGCGGGCCGAACATGAAATACCCGTAATCACCAATCCACGGTGACGGTTGATGCGTACATCGTATCCAATGGAATTCGTGCTCGTTACCGTTAAACCACCAGGAAGACGAACCGGCGTTCGTCTGCAGCGCCCAATGGTTGAAGCCCCACGGCCGACCCACTAGAGGCATCGTGTTGCCCGTCGAGAACGCGTCACCCTTCGTGAAGCTCCCAGCGAGGAGGTTCACTTGGTCTGCGGGGTCCGTAGCGGACACGGCGACCATCATTAGCATCCACATAGCTAACCCTACTGTCGACTCTTATATTAAACCCTAGAGTGTTCAGGTTCGAGGGAGTAAAGTGCGAGGAGGTAGTCGTAGGACTAGTAGGTAAGGGAACTCACGACATCCCATCTTACAAGGAGGCCGAGGCCTGATGCGTCAGGCCTCGTGAGGCGCTGACATGGGTCGCGGTGGGCAACCCAAGGACCGCACAAATGGTCCGGAACGCAAGTGCATCGCCACAGGGGATGTGCTTCCGAAGGCGTCGCTTATTCGCTTCGTGGTCGGGCCTGATGGGCAGATTTATCCCGATCTGGCGGAAAAACTGCCGGGTCGAGGGATTTACGTAAAGGCAGACCCTAATGCACTGGAAAAGGCCGCCAGCAAGGGTCTCTTCGCCCGTGCGGCCAAGACCAAAGTTACCGTGCCGGAAGGCCTTGCCCAAGGGTTAGAACCCATGCTGGCCCGGCGCGTCGTTGAGTTGATCAGTCTGGCGCGCAAGGGCGGGCGGGCTGTGACAGGGTATGAAAAGGTCAAGGACTGGCTGCTGAAGGAAACAGCGCGGGTTCTTATCCAGGCCAGCGATGGCTCGGAACGGGGAAAATCGAAGCTCAGCACGCCTTATGGGGGCGATTACATCGGCTGGTTGACGGCCGAGGAGCTGGGCAAAGCCTTCGGGCGACAAACGGCGATTCATGCCGCACTGGGGGATGGAGGTTTGTCGCAACGTGTTGTAGAGGAGGCGGCAAGGCTGAAAGGCCTGCGCGTCTCAGTGGCCGAAGGTGGCCACGAGAAAGGGAAGAAAACCAGATGAGTGACGACAACGGCAAAAAACCTCTGGGTGTGCGCGGCGGCGGTGGCCGCCCCGGGAATGTGAAGCAAAGCTTCAGTCACGGGCGCACCAAGAATGTCGTGGTGGAAACCAAGCGTAAGCGGATCGTGAAGCCCAAACCGGGCGCCACGGCCAAACCGGGTGCGTCTTCAAGCCCGGCGGGTGGGGATGCCTCCAAGCGCCCCGCAGGGATTACCGATGCAGAGATGGAGCGTCGGCTGAAGGCGTTGCAGGCGGCCAAGGCGCGCGAGGCTGAAGATGCCGCCGCCCGCGAGGCCGAAGAGAAGGCCCGCGAAGAGGATCGCAAGCGTCGCCGCGAAGAGGCTGAGACCAAGGAGCGCGAACAGCGCGAGGCCGAGGAAAAAGCCCGCGCCAAAGAAGAAGAAAAAGAGCGCGCGCGCCAGGAAGAAGAAGATGCTGCGCGCCGTGCCGCGGCTGCAGCGGCACCCCCGCCTCCGCCGGAGGAAGGTACGCCTACGCGGCCTGCGCAGAAACAACAGGCTCCGCGTCGTCAGGAAGCGGACCAGCGGGATCAGAAAAAAGGTCGTGGCAAGGGCCGCGATGATGGTCGCCGGTCCGGCAAGCTGACGCTGAACCAGGCGTTGTCTGGTGGCGAAGGTGGCCGGCAGAAATCGCTGGCTGCGATGAAGCGGAAACAGGAACGCGCGCGTCAGAAAGCCATGGGCGGCACGCAGGATCGCGAAAAGGTGGTCCGCGATGTGCAGTTGCCAGAGATGATCACGGTCGCTGAACTGGCCAACCGGATGGCGGAACGCGTAGGCGACGTGGTCAAATCGCTGATGAACAACGGCGTCATGGCCACGCAGAACCAGACGATTGATGCGGACACCGCCGAACTGATCATCGAGGAATTCGGCCACAAGTTGACCCGCGTGTCGGATGCCGATGTGGAAGACGTAATCGATGCGGTGGAAGACAATGAAGAGGATCTGACGGGTCGCCCGCCGGTCATCACCGTGATGGGCCATGTGGACCACGGCAAAACATCTGTCCTCGATGCGATCCGTAATGCGAAGGTTGTGGATGGTGAAGCAGGCGGTATCACGCAGCATATTGGTGCCTATCAGGTGACTACCGACAGCGGCGCGGTGCTGAGCTTCCTCGATACACCCGGCCACGCCGCGTTTACATCGATGCGGGCACGGGGTGCGCAGGTGACGGATATCGTGGTGCTGGTCGTCGCGGCGGATGACTCGGTCATGCCGCAGACGATTGAGGCCATCAACCACGCCAAGGCCGCTGAAGTGCCGATGATCGTGGCAATAAACAAATGCGACAAGCCGGAGGCGGACCCGAACAAGGTGCGCACAGAACTGCTGCAGCACGAGGTGATTGTGGAGGCGATGTCAGGTGAGGTGCAGGACGTGGAAGTGTCCGCAATCACCAAACAAGGTCTTGATGAACTTCTGGAGGCGATCGCGCTTCAAGCGGAAATTCTGGAACTGAAGGCGAACCCTGATCGCGCCGCCGAAGGGGCTGTGATTGAGGCACAGTTGGATGTGGGCCGCGGCCCCGTGGCCACTGTTCTGGTGCAGCGCGGGACGCTGAAGCAAGGCGATATCTTCGTCGTGGGTGAGCAGTACGGCAAGGTTCGGGCACTGATAAATGACCGCGGGGACCGCGTGAAAGAAGCCGGGCCATCGGTCCCGGTGGAGGTGCTTGGCCTCAACGGCACGCCTGAGGCGGGCGATGTTTTAAACGTTGTCGATACTGAGGCGCAGGCCCGTGAGATCGCCGAATACCGCGAAGGCGTTGCGAAAGAAAAGCGCGCAGCCGTGGGCGCAGGTACGTCCCTCGAACAGCTTCTGGCGCAGGCCAAGGAGAACGAAAATGTCTCCGAACTGCCTGTGGTGGTGAAGGCCGATGTGCAGGGTTCTGCCGAGGCGATTGTTCAGGCGATGGAAAAGATCGGCAATGAAGAGGTGCGTGTGCGCGTGCTGCATCACGGTGTGGGTGCCATTACTGAAAGTGATATTGGTCTTGCCGAAGCCTCCGGCGCGCCTGTCATCGGGTTCAACGTCCGGGCCAACGCGCCGGCGCGAAATTCGGCCAACCAGAAGGGGATCGAGATCCGGTATTACAGCGTGATCTATGATCTGGTGGACGATGTGAAGGCGGCCGCCTCTGGCCTGCTGGGCGCGGAAATCCGGGAGAACTTCATCGGCTATGCCTCGATCAAGGAGGTCTTCAAGGTCTCTGGCGTGGGCAAAGTGGCGGGTTGTCTTGTCACTGAAGGGGTCGCTCGGCGGTCTGCCGGTGTGCGACTTTTGCGCGATGACGTGGTGATCCACGAAGGCACGCTGAAAACGCTGAAGCGCTTCAAAGATGAGGTGCCAGAGGTGCAGTCCGGTCAGGAATGCGGGATGGCGTTTGAAAACTATGATGACATCCGCGAGGGCGATGTGATCGAAATCTTCGAGCGTGAAGAAGTTGAACGCAACCTCGACTGATCACTGATCCTTAGAAGAAACGAAAAAAGAGGCGCTGCGAAGCGCCTCTTTTATGAATAAAAGCCGTGGTTCAGACAGGCAGGCCAGAATACGTCTGATCGCCAACGCGCACCTGAATTCTTCCATTGGGCAGGGATTTAACAAAGATTCCCTGCACCATAACGGCCGTACCAAGCGTAATAGTTCGCAACATGCTTAATCCCCCAACAAACACGATGTTTCTATATTTAACGCAACTTTAAGAAATTCGATGAATTTTTTCGCAGATTACAACCAATCTCGTAAAATCGGGATCAATGGGATGTCGGCTGCTGGCATGGGATAGTCGCGCAATTGGTTCGCCCGGACCCATTTTAGTGTTTGTCCTTCGCGGCTTACCGGTGTGCCTTCCCATTTTCGGCAGGCGAATAGCGGCATGAGAAGGTGAAAATCATCGTAGCTGTGGCTGGCGAATGTGAGCGGTGCAAGGCAACTTTCCCAGGTGTTGATGCCCAGTTCTTCCTCAAGTTCCCGAATCAAGGCGGCTTCCGGTGTTTCGCCTGCCTCCACCTTGCCGCCCGGAAATTCCCACAGGCCAGCCATGGACTTCCCGTCTGGTCGCTGCGCCAGAAGGATGCGCCCGTCGACATCGATCAGAGCAACGGCAGAGACAAGAACAGTTTTCACGAACGGTAGTCGGCGTTGATGGAGATGTAGCCGTGCGTCAGATCGCAGGTCCACACCACTGCGCGCCCGCCACCCAGGCCGAGATCAACTGTGATGTCGATCACCTCATTCTTCATGTAGTTTGCCGCGTCCTCTTCCTTGTAGACTGGGTTGACCCATCCGTCCTTGGCCACCTGAATGGGCCCGAAGGAAATGGCGATCATATCCCGATCCGCAGGTGCGCCAGATTTGCCGATGGCCATGACGATGCGACCCCAGTTCGGGTCCTCCCCCGCGATGGCGGTTTTCACCAGTGGGGAATTGGCGATGGCCATGGCATGTGTGCGTGCGTCGCGATCGGATGATGCGCTGTTCACGGCGATGGTGACGAATTTCGTGGCGCCTTCGCCATCGCGGACAACCTGATGGGCCAGGTCTGTCATCACGCGGCGCAGTGCTTCCATGAAGCCCAGGTTGTTTTCCGTGACCCGCACGCCTGATGCGCCCGTCGCGGCGACAAGAAGGGTGTCGGACGTGGAGGTGTCGCTGTCTACCGTGATGCAATTGAAGGTGGTTTGATTCAGTGCAGAGACCATGGATTGAAGCACCGGCTTTTCCACAGCGGCATCGGTGAAGATATAGACCAGCATCGTGGCCATATCCGGAGCGATCATACCCGATCCTTTGGCGATGCCCGCGATGCGCACCTTCTGTCCCTCGACTGTCGCCGTGGTGCCCGCGCCCTTTGCAAACGTGTCGGTGGTCATGATCGCTTGTGCCGCCGCTTTGATCCCCGTGTTGCTCAGGCCCTGCGATAACTCCTGCAGCTTGGCTTCAATCCGTTCATGGGGCAGCTTTTCCCCGATCACCCCGGTGGAGGACGAAAATACGCGTGTCTCAGGCACATTCACCGCATGCGCCACCGCGTTTGTCACGGCCTTGACAGAACGCTTCCCATCCTTGCCGGTAAACGCATTGGCATTGCCCGAGTTCACGATGATCGCAGCGCCCGCATCCGAGGTAAATTTGACCTTTTCCTCACAATCCAGCACGGCCGCCGACCGTGTAGAGGATTGCGTGAACACGCCCGCCACTGTCGTGCCCGGCGCGAGCTTGGCCAGCATCACATCGCTGCGGCCGGTATAGCGGACGCCTGCCTCGGCACTGGCGAATTCCACGCCGTCGATGACAGGCAATTCCGGGAAAGCCTTAGGTGCAAGAGGGGACCGGGGGGGCTTGGCGGCCATCTTCAGTTCTCCAGCAGGTCGATCCGGGTGATCACATTGGGGTCAATGCCGGACGTGTCCGGGCGGACAATCTCAGCACCCTGTGACAATTCATCAATATGTGCCTCCAGCTTGCTCTGCCGCAGCCCATCGGCCAGCGCGTCCCGCACGTCCTCAAAGGCGGGCCGTTCTACCGCGCGGGTTTCTGCCAGAGTGATCACATGCCAGCCGAAATCCGTTTGTACGGGCGGGGAAACCTCACCGGGTTCCAGCGCAACCACGGCTTCGAAGAAGGGTGCGACCATGTCGCCGTCGCCGAACCACCCAAGATCCCCACCAACAGAAGAGGACGGCCCGGTGGATCGTTCCTGCGCCAGCGCTGAGAACACGGCGCCGCCTTCCAGTTCGGTGATCAGGTCTTTGGCTTCGTCCTCGGTTTCAACCAGAATATGAGAGGCGCGATATTCCAGTTCATCTTCGACTTCGGGGTACTGTTCGTTATAGGCGGCGCGCAACGCATCCTCATCTACGTCTCCGGCAAGAAATTCCGAGATCGCCTCCCCCGCGATGATGGCGCGTTCTTCGTTTTCGAGAAAGGTCTTGGATTGCAGCGACAGCTCTCCCTCAAAGGTTTCTCCAAGCAGCGTTTGCTGAACCAGCTGATCCAAAATCCCCTGGAACAGCAGGGCTGCGGGAAGCTGTCCATATTCCGGTGGCAGGTTGGAGCGTGTGGCGATCACATGGGCCAGCGTGATATCCACGCCATTCACGGTTGCCAGAACCGTGCCCGCATCCAATTCTGCGTCATCCTGCGCCCAACCCACAGACGCCGAAAGGACAACCGCCGCTGCGGCCCCCATGAGGCAGGTTTTCAACTTCATTGTCATGATCAATCCCTTCTGGGTCATTCCTATATCCGGGGCCGAGGTCACAGTGCTGTAACCCTGCGCCCGCGTAACGTTGACAGTCATCTGGTGGACCCTTACATCGCCTTATGTTCAAAGGCGGACCCGCCGTCTTGCCCCCGTTCTAGGGTCGCAGGGCAGCCGGAGCAAGCAATAGCCTTTCAAGAAAACGCGAATGATCGGAGTGCAGAGCACATGCTGGGTTTGAAGACGGTTACGAAGAAAATCTTCGGCACCCAAAATGACCGCAAGGTGAAGGCCACGCGCCCTCTGATCGACAAGATCAACGCGCTCGAGCCCGAGTTCGAAAAACTGAGCGATGAAGGGCTGATTGAGAAGACCTCCGAGTTGAAAGCGCGTGTGGCGAATGGCGAAAGCCTAGATGCTGTTCTGCCCGAAGCCTTTGCCAATTGCCGGGAGGCCGCGCGTCGTGCGCGTGGCCTGCGCGCGTTTGATGTGCAGCTGATGGGCGGGATTTTCCTGCATCAGGGCAATATCTCCGAGATGAAGACGGGTGAGGGCAAGACGCTTGTTGCGACCTTCCCGGCCTATCTGAATGCCCTGACGGGCGGTAACGTGCATATCGTGACGGTGAATGACTACCTTGCGCAGCGCGATGCGGAATGGATGGGCAAGGTTCACGCGGCACTCGGAATGACCGTCGGTGTTGTCGTCCCGAACCAGAATGAAAACGACAAGCGCGCCGCCTATCAGGCCGATGTCACCTACGCCACGAACAATGAACTGGGGTTCGATTATCTGCGCGACAACATGAAACCGTCCATCGACCAGATGTATCAGCGCGGGCACTTTTTCGCGATTGTCGATGAGGTGGATTCGATCCTGATTGATGAAGCACGGACGCCGCTCATTATCTCCGGCCCGGCGGAGGACCGCAGTGAACTGTACAACTCCATCGACAAGATCATCCCGGAACTTTCCGAGGAGCATTACAATCTCGATGAGAAGCAGAAATCAGCGACATTTACCGACGAAGGCAACGAGTTCCTCGAACAGATCCTGCACGAGCGTGAGCTGCTGCCCGAGGGCCAATCGCTTTATGACCCTGAAAGCACCACAATCGTTCACCATGTGAACCAGGGCCTGCGCGCCCATATCATGTTCCTCAAGGACCGTGACTACATCGTACGCAATGGTGAGGTCGTTCTGATCGACGAATTCACCGGCCGGATGATGACAGGACGGCGCCTGTCCGATGGCCTGCACCAAGCCATTGAGGCCAAAGAAGGTGTGGAGATCAAGCCGGAGAACGTGACGCTGGCGCAGGTGACGTTCCAGAACTATTTCCGGCTTTACGACAAGCTGGGCGGGATGACCGGCACGGCCTCGACCGAGGCGGAAGAGTTTGCAGAGATCTACGGCCTTGGCGTGGTGGAAGTGCCCACCAACCTGCCTGTCGCGCGCGAAGACAAGGACGACGCGATCTACAAGACCACGCAGGACAAATACAAAGCTATCGTGGAGTCCATCCGGAAGGCTCATGAAAAGGAGCAACCGGTTCTGGTCGGTACGACCTCCATTGAAAAGTCCGAACTGCTGAGCCAGTTGCTGACCCAAGCCAAGATCAAGCACAACGTTCTCAATGCCCGTCAGCATGAACAAGAGGCGCAGATTGTGGCGGATGCCGGGAAATTGGGCGCGGTGACGATTGCCACCAACATGGCTGGGCGTGGCACGGATATAAAACTTGGCGGCAATGTCGAATTCAAGATCATGGAGGCGATTGCCGCCGAACCTGATGGCGACCCGGAGGCGATCCGCACGCGGATTGAAGAAGGACACGTGTCTGATGAACAGGCGGTGAAAGACGCCGGTGGCCTTTTTGTTTTGGCGACGGAACGCCATGAAAGCCGCCGTATCGACAACCAGCTGCGCGGCCGGTCCGGTCGTCAGGGGGACCCGGGGCGCAGTGCGTTCTTCTTGTCCCTCGAAGATGATCTGATGCGCATTTTCGGCTCTGACCGGTTGGAAAAGGTGCTGTCGGGTCTCGGCATGAAAGAGGGTGAGGCGATCATCCACCCTTGGGTGAACAAATCACTGGAACGTGCGCAATCGAAGGTTGAAGGGCGCAACTTTGACATTCGAAAGCAGCTTCTGAAGTTCGACGATGTGATGAACGAACAGCGCAAGGTGATCTTCAAGCAGCGCCTCGACATCATGAGCAGTCAAGACCTGTCTGAAGTGATCTCTGACATGCGGGGTGAGGTGATTGATGATCTCATTGATACCCATCTGCCGCCGAACACCTATGCCGATCAATGGGATGGTTCGGGCCTCAAACAGGCGGTTATCGAACAGCTCAACATGAATCTGCCGGTTGACGAATGGTGCGATGAAGAAGGCGTGGATGACGAAGATGTCGCCGATCGCATCGAAAAAGCGCTGAATCAGTTCATGGTCGAAAAGACTGAAGCATTGGGCCCGGACACTATGCGCAGCATTGAAAAGCAGCTTTTGTTGCAGACTATTGACGCCAAGTGGCGCGAACATCTGCTTAAGCTGGAACATTTGCGCTCTGTCGTAGGGTTCCGTGGGTATGCGCAGCGCGATCCACTTAATGAATACAAGAACGAAGCGTTCCAGTTGTTTGAATCCATGCTGGATAGTCTGCGTCAGGATGTGACACAAAAACTGTGTCAAATCCGGCCTATGACGGAAGAGGAACAGCAGGCCTTGCAGGCCGAAATGGAAGCTCAGCGCGCCGCGCTCGCCCGTGCCGTGGAAGAGGCGCAGGACAATACGACACCCAAAGCGGCACCCCAAGGTGCGACAGAAGGCTTTGTCGAAGATGACCCCGCGACATGGGGAAGTCCGGGTCGGAACGCGCCCTGCCCTTGTGGGTCCGGAAAGAAATTCAAGCACTGCCATGGGCGCTTCACCTGACGAGTGGCGGTCCTTAAACACTCCATAGCTCTGCCTCATATGGGCCACTTTTCGTGGCTAGGCTTACCAGTGAGGTAAGGTTTTTGGAGAGTGCTATGCTCAGCGCCCGTCGTATTTTGACTATCGTTGGAACCCTGTTCACGGCTTTGGCCGCCGGGTTCATGATGCAGTACATTATGGAATCACCCGATGATCGCGCAGCGCGGGGTGTTCAGGTGGCTTCCATCGCTGAAGCCGCCAACCAGCCAACGGTGACCGATGCGGTGGCCGAAGATGGTGTCTTGGCCCAAACGCCGACCTTGGATGATGTTCAAGAGGCGGGTCTATCCGCGCCGGAAGACCCCGGCTTGGAAAAGAAAGCAGAAGGCGCGCCCGAAACGCCCGCCCTAACCAACTCGGAGCAGAAGGTTGAAAACGTGGTGGCAGACGCCCCCGTTCCGCCCGCTTTCGCGCCTCAACCCGAGGCACTTCCGCAAGAGCCGGTGCAGGTTGCGGCCCTTGATGATACCCCCCTAAACCCTGCCTTGCCGCGCGAAGACCCCGCGCCCGCCTTTGCATGCGAAACAAAGGTCGTGGCGCTGACATCTGCCGGCGCTATGGTAGAGTTGCTGATTGATACGAATTGTCACGCAAATTCCGGGTTCACCGTGCATCATAACGGCATGATGGTGTCGGGCATGACTGACGGCGAAGGCCTCGCCGCTGTGATGTTGCCCGCGCTTACCGAAAAGGCTGTCTACTTGGTGGCTTTCCCGGGTGACGATACGGTTGTTGCCAATGCGGAGGTGACATCCGTCGTCGATTATGACCGCGCCATCGTTCAGTGGTCCGCCTATGACGGTCTGCAGGTGCATGCGCTGGAATATGGTGCGACCTATGAAGAACCCGGTCACGTCTGGTCCGGTGCTATGGGCGAAATGGCCAGTGCCGCGAAGGGCGAAGGCGGGTTCATGATGCGCCTTGGCGAACCCACCCCGCTGAGCACTCACATGGTTGAGGTTTATACTTTCCCCACGGGCATGGCCCTGCGCGAAGGGACCGTGGATCTGAGCCTTGAAGCCGTGGTGACAGAAGCCAATTGCGGTCGTGATCTGGAAGCTCAGGTCATCCAGAAATCCGGAGATACACCGATGACAGTGCGGGAACTGACGCTCGCCATGCCAGACTGTGATGCGATTGGTGATTTTCTGGTGTTGAATAATATGTTCGATGACCTGAATATCGCGCGCAACTAATCGCTGCGATCAAGAGGTCATTCATGACAGGATTTCGTGCGGCGGCTTTCGCCGCACTTTTTCTTTGGGGCACAGCTGAAACCGCTGTGGCGCAGGATGTCACGCTGACATCGCGGGACGGGAATGTGGAGATTTCTGGCGACCTTTTGGGGTTCGACGGGGAATTCTACCGTGTCGACACAATCTATGGGGAGCTGACGATCGACGGCTCCGGCGTGCTTTGTGAAGGGCCCGGCTGCCCTGATCTTGAGGCTTTTGTGGCCAAGGTCACGTTTTCCGGTGCGCCGACCGTCGGTCGTGTGCTGATGCCTGCGTTGCTTGAGGCCTTTGCCATTCGCAATGACTACGCCCTACGCCGGGAAGAGGTGAGCGACCTTGAAACTGTCTACCGCATGTCGGATCGCGAAACTGAACGGGACGTGGGTGCCTTTACCTTTCGCCTGACCAATGCTGATGAAGCCTTTGGCGATCTTTTGGTCGACAGTGCCGACATGGTGATGTCCTTGCGTGAAGTCCGGGAGGAGGAGCGTCTACGCGCGGAAGAGGTCGGGTTGGGCGATCTGACCGGTCGCAATGGCAGCCGCGTGGTGGCGCTTGATGCTCTGGTGCCTGTGGTGGCGCCATCCAATCCCATCACGGAATTGACGGTGCCACAATTGTCGCAACTCCTGTCGGGAGAGATCATTAATTGGTCCCAACTTGGTGGGGCGGATGCGCCGGTGTCCGTGCATGTGCATCAACCCACATCAGGGTTGGGGCAGGCCATGCAGGATCTGTTGCTGGAACCGGCAGGTGTTGATTTGGTCGAAGGCGCGGTGCTTCATCCCGGTGGGCCGGATCTTGCCCGCGCGGTGGCCGAAGACCCGTTTGCCGTTGGCTTAACCAGCCGGTCCGAGACTGGTAACGCCTGGGAATTGGGCATTGCGGGCGAATGCGGGTTCACTCTGCGGGCCAACCGGCGCGGGGTGAAGACAGAAGACTATCCCATGACGTCGCCCATGTTCCTCTATATTCCGGCTCGGCGGTTTCCGAAGCTTGTGCGTGAGTTTCTGTCCTACTTGCGAGATCCGTCGGCTCAACTGGTGATCCGGCGCGCCGGTTTCGTGGATCAGGCCCCGGAAGAGATCCCGGTCTACCAACAGGGCAACCGCTTCGCCAATGCGATTGCGCAGGCTGGGGAGGAGACCTCGTTGGGGGATTTGCAAAGAATGGTGTCGTTTCTCACGCCTCTCAAACGGCTGAGCACGACGTTTCGGTTTGAGCAGGGATCGATCCAGCTTGATGCTCAGTCGCGTTTCAATGTGCAGCAATTGGCCGGAATGCTGGAGGCCGGTTTGTACGATGAGCGCCGTTTGGTCTTTGTTGGTTTTTCCGACAGCGAAGGGTCAGCAGATGTCAATCTGAGGCTGTCAAAACGCAGGGCAGAGGCGGTGCGGCAGGCTGTGGCGGAAACGGCGGAAACGGATGACCTATCGCGCGTGTCATTGGAATCCGAGGCCTTTGGCGAGGCGATGCCGATGGCCTGCGATGAAACCTCTTGGGGTCGGCATGTCAATCGACGTGTGGAGGTTTGGGTGCGCTGATTGTTCCGTCGGGGCACAAAATTTTTCAAGAGTTTTGCCGCCAAAGTTGGCGGCATTTTTCTGCGAAAGAACGGGCTCCTGTGATCAGAGGTAGCCATCTGCGCGGAAGCTGACCTCCTGTGATTTCCCGATGATCACGTGGTCATGCAATGCGATGCCCAGCGCTTCAGCCGCCGCAACGACCTGACATGTCATGTCGATATCGGCCTTCGACGGGGTGGGATCACCAGAGGGGTGGTTGTGGACCATGATCAATGCGCTGGCATTCAGCAGCAGTGCACGTTTGACGATTTCGCGCGGGTAGACGGGGACGTGGTCGACAGTGCCTTCGGCTTGCTGTTCGTCGGCAATTATTGTGTTCTTGCGATCAAGGTAGAAAACGCGGAATTGTTCCGTGGCGCGGTGCGCCATGGTTGTCCGGCAATAATCCAAAAGTGCATTCCAGGATGATAGGACAGCTTTTTGGCGAATGCGGGTTTGGGAGAGCCGATGGGCCGCAGCCTCCACGATCTTGAGCTCGCACAAAACCGCCTCGCCTACGCCTTTCATTGCTTCCAATTGATCACGAGGGGCGGAAAGCACGCCGTTGAAATCTCCGAATTGATCCAGCAGTGCCCAGGCGAGGGGCTTCACATCCTGCCGGGGAATGGCGCGAAAGAGGACCAGTTCCAGCATTTCGTAATCCGGCAAGGCATCGGCGCCGCCACTGAGAAACCGATCACGCAGGCGTTTGCGATGGTCGCGCAAGTAGGACGGGGATTTTCCTTCCACTGGCGTCGCAGTTTCATCGCTGTCGAACAGCGGCAGGCTTAATTCAGAAAAGGCATGAGAGTGTCCCATGCCTTTAACTTCGCCCCAAACTGGTTACCGAGGGGTTAATTCTTCATCCCGTCCCAGAAGCTTTTCACCGACGAAAAGAAGCTGTTGCTCTCGGGATTATTATTTTCACCCAATTCCGAAAACTCGCGCAGCAATTCCTTCTGCCGCGCAGTTAGGTTCACGGGCGTTTCCACGGCTAATTCGATGAACATGTCACCGGCTGCACCGCCACGCAGGGCAGGCATACCTTTGGACCGCAGGCGCATCTGACGGCCCGATTGCGACCCTTCGGGAATTTTCACCCGGCTGCGGCCGCCGTCAATCGTGGGCACTTCGATGTCACCGCCAAGGGCTGCCGTGGCCAGAGACACCGGCACGCGACAAAAGAGGTTGTTTTCTTCGCGCTCGAAGATCTTGTGCCGCTCGACTTCGATGAAGATGTAAAGATCACCCGCTGGGCCGCCGCGCATGCCGGCCTCGCCTTCGCCACCCAGACGGATGCGGGTGCCGGTTTCCACGCCTGCCGGGATATTCACGCTGAGCGACCGATCCTTCTCAACACGGCCAAGGCCCTGACACTCCTTGCACGGGTTCGAAATGATCTGACCCATGCCGTTACAGGTGGGGCAGGTGCGTTCGACCGTGAAGAATCCCTGCTGCGCGCGCACCTTGCCCATACCGGAACAGGTGGGGCAGGTGGTGGGTTCTGCGCCGCCTTCCGCCCCGCTGCCATCGCAGGAGGTGCAGCTAACGGACGTCGGCACATTGATCGTTTTCTGCATGCCCGTGAACGCTTCTTCCAGCGTCACGCGCAGATTGTAGCGCAGGTCAGACCCGCGCGCGGCCCGTTGGCGCGCACCGCCACGACCGCCGCCCATGAAATCGCCGAAGAGGTCATCAAACACATCCGAGAACGCGCTGGCAAAGTCACCTTGCTGGTTGAACCCGCCGCCCGGGCGCGCGCCCGCGCCAGTGCCGCCCTCGAATGCGGCATGGCCGAAGCGGTCATAGGCGGCCTTCTTTTCGGGGTCTTTGAGGATGTCATACGCCTCTCCCGCCTCTTTGAAGGCGGTTTCGGCGTTTGGGTTGTCCTTGTTGCGGTCCGGGTGCAGCTCTTTGGCCTTGCCGCGATAGGCTTTCTTTATCTCATCCGCAGACGCGCCGCGAGAGACACCCAACACCTCATAATAGTCGCGTTTTGCCATCTCAGATCTCCTGAACGTGGGGCGCGCGTTGTCAGCGAAAACGTCATCAGTGCGAGGCAGGCCACGATGATCGCGGCCCAGGTCAGCTGCAGCGGGCGACTCCGGTAAATGCGAT
>JBCCCZ010000069.1:0-15018 GCA_039033255.1 Pseudomonadota bacterium | reverse complement strand
TCTGGTTCCGGCAAATCCACCCTCATCCGCTGCATCAACGCGCTGGAAGAGCATCAGCAAGGCAAGATTGTCGTCGACGGCACGCACCTGAGTTCCGACATCAAGAATATCGACACGATCCGGTCCGAGGTCGGCATGTGCTTCCAGCACTTCAACCTCTTCCCGCATCTGACGATCCTTGAAAACTGCACCCTCGCCCCGATCTGGGTCCGCAAGACGCCCAAGAAAGAGGCCGAGGAAACCGCGATGCACTTCCTCGAAAAGGTGAAGATCCCCGATCAGGCGGGCAAGTATCCCGGCCAGTTGTCCGGTGGTCAGCAGCAGCGTGTGGCCATCGCCCGTTCACTCTGCATGCGCCCTCGCATCATGCTGTTTGACGAACCCACCTCCGCCCTCGACCCTGAGATGATCAAAGAGGTTCTGGACACAATGGTAGAGCTTGCCGAAGAAGGCATGACCATGCTCTGCGTCACTCACGAAATGGGCTTCGCCCGCCAGGTTGCCAACCGCGTGATCTTCATGGACCAGGGCCAGATCGTGGAACAGAACGAACCCGAAGAGTTCTTCAACAATCCAAAGTCCGAGCGAACGAAGCTCTTCCTCAGCCAGATCTTGGGTCACTAAACCGGTCTATGACACCCAACGCATTTGCGGAGAGGCATCCGCGCCTCTTCCGCTTGGCAATGGCTGGCGCAGCATCGGGCATACGCCGCCACGGGCTGCTGACAGCCCAAGATGCATCAGAAAGGGCAGGGTTCAATCTCCCGCATATTCCACGCCGGGATGAGCTTAACGTTGCGCTGCCGGATGGAACTGAGGTGTGGATCACGGACAACCGCCCCCTGTCATTCAAGAAACTTGCTCCGGCACTCGACGATGATCTGACCCCGCAAGACTGGTTCGCCATGCTAAACGCCCGCGTGTTCTTCTGGCCAGATCGCAAACTGGGGGAGGGAAATTTGAAGGCGCGCATGAGCCGCGGCTATGACAGCGAATGGCAGATCTACGACACGGCAAAGCTGCTTACGAAGGTTTGGGACCGTGCTGAAATCGCACCCATTAACACCGGATCCACAATCCACCAACCCGCTCGCCGTGGCCTTGCCAGTTTCGCGCCCCTCGACGGGTTGGATTTTGAAATATGGCGCAAACAACGTGGCAAACGCAGCCCCGACAAAGTGAAAGAGGTCACTGTGCGCGGGAGCATCGCCCATGCAGGTGATGCACTCCTATCCGTGGAACCTGCACGCAGTCTTTAAAAGAACGCAACCGACGTCTTTCAAAGACTGCCGTCCCGTCACGAATGTACCCCCTTCATTCCCTCCGCGTGATACCGCTCACCCGCTGCCGCGCCCGTCGGCATGATCGCATCCAGCCGCGCCAGATCATCCGCCGTCAAAACCACGTCCAACGCCCCCACATTCTGCTCCAGATACCTCACCTGCTTTGTCCCTGGGATCGGCACGATGTCCTTGCCTTGCGCCAACACCCAAGCCAGCGCCAGTTGCGCCACCGTACAGCCTTTCTCCTCCGCCATTGCCTGCACCTGTGCCAACAGCTTCAGGTTCGCGGGCAGGTTGTCATCTGAAAACCTCGGGTTCGCGCGGCGGAAATCCTTTTCATCCATATCAACAAGCGAAGTCACCGCCCCGGTTAAAAAACCTCGACCCAGCGGCGAATAGGGCACAAACCCGACGTTTAATTCTCGACAGGCGGCCAGCACGTCATCCTCCGGGCCCCTCGTCCACAGCGAAAACTCTGACTGCAGCGCGCTGACGGGATGGATCTTGCAGGCCCGCCGCAACATCTCCGGCGACACCTCGCAAAGCCCCACATGCGCGATCTTCCCCTCGGCGACCAGCCCCGCCAACGCTTCCATCGGTTCATCAATCGGGCGGCCTTTCTCCACCCGGTGCATGTAGTAAAGATCAATCTGCTCCACGCCCAACCGCCTCAGCGACGCCTCACAGGCCTCCCGCACAAAGGCCGCATCGTTCCGGATCACCCGCGCATACTCGCCCGGCTTTCTGACGATCCCGAACTTGGTCGCGACTTTGAAATCCTTCCCACGCTGCGTAATGAATCGCCCGATCAGTTCTTCATTGTGCCCGATCCCATAGGTGTCCGCCGTGTCGAAAAACGTGACCCCCAAATCCCGTGCCCTCGCCAAAACCTTGAGTGACTCAGCATCCTCTGCCGGTCCATAAAACTCACTCATCCCCATGCACCCGAGCCCGAGCGCCGAAACCTCCAATCCACCGAGCCCGCGTTTGGACAATTCAGCCATGATCGCCTCCTGTTCAAAATGAAATTTGGGTGTCCTAAAGTTACCCCAAAACGTGCAAACTGTGCCTACCCGGTCAATTCGCGTGGAATCACGAAATCCACGGCTTTGCCGCTGCCCGTGCCCACCTCGCGCCAGTCTTCGACATCGAACTCAGCCACGAGGGTTGCACAAGTGGGGTAGTCGAAAAACCTTGGATGGGGCGGCGGGACCTGCACCATATTTTGCGCAAACCACGCGATTCCCGGATTATGTCCCAGCATTAGCACACTGTCTCCCTTTGCCCCGCGCAGCACATCGAGCATCACGTCCTGACCCGCCAGGTAGAGCTTATCCAGAAACGCAGCATCGCAGACAAATCCGAGCCGCGAAAACGTCTCTCTGGTGCGCGCGGAAGATGAGCTCAGTACCTGATCAGGCATGTATTTTTTTGCGCGCAACCAATCACCTACAACGCGCGCCGATACCCGCCCGCGCCCGTTCAACACCCTGTCGCGATCCTCGACCAGCGGATCATCCCAACTGGATTTCGCATGCCGCATGAGGATCAGACGCTTCAAAGAAAGGCCCTCATGTGAAAGGCAGACTGTGCTTCGTCGCGTGCGTAGTCCTGGCTCACCGGGCAGATCCGCCGCACCGCGCATCCCCGGCTCATGCACGTGTTTTTCGGTTGGTCCAATTCCGACTTGCAGCCCGGAACGTCATAAAAATCACCCTTCAACGCTCCCACCGGACACGCTGTCAAACAGGGCTGATCAGAGCATATCTCACAGGGGCTAGGCCCGGGCTTAGGTGTTGATATTGCGTAAGAAAAACCCATCGCACCGCGGAAAGACACCATCAACCCGGCATCGTCATGCACCAACAATCCGACCGGCGAAAGATGCGCCCGCCCACTAAGCTGCGCCCATTTGAAAAATGGTTGGTAAGGCGGCGGCCCGAACGGAAAAAACGCGTCCCCGCCCAAGTCGTCCGCCAAGGCACTTATCACCCGCGAGGACCACCGATCCATCGGATCGTCTTTGCCATCCCGGTACTCTGACGAGGCCGAAAACACAGGCCAAAAACCCGGCTCTAACGGCCCCAATAGAAAGAGCGTCTTGATCCCTGCGGGCAGGTCTTCTGTGACCGAACCCATCACACTCAACTGCGCGCGGGATGCGCGTAGCTCTATGTCTTTGAAGGATAAACGCACCGTCGTCATCGGTCCGTCCTTTTGTGGTTCAGGCCATGACCTTACGCGGAAAATGCGCCCACACAAGCGCTTGCCATCACTTGGCGCGGATCATGGAGCCCGCGCCGTGGTCGGTGAAAAGCTCCAACAGCACCGCATTTGGCGCACGGCCGTCAATGATCACCACGGCCTTAACCCCAGAGGCCAGCGCATCAAGTGCGGTCTGGGTTTTCGGGATCATGCCGCCTGCGATCACGCCGGACGCTGTCAGGTCTTTGATTTGATCCGCCGAAAGCTGCGTCAGAATGCGGCCCTCTGCGTCTTTCACGCCTTCGACATCCGTCAAAAGCAAAAGTCGATCCGCCTGCAGTGCGCGGGCAATGGCGCCTGCCGCGTCATCCCCATTTATGTTGAATGTCTCGCCATCGTGGCCTGCACCCAGCGGAGCGATCACCGGGATGGCGTCATCGCGGAAAAGTGTGTGGAGGATGGATGGATCCACCTGACTTGGTATACCCACCATGCCAAGCGCCGGATCAGCAGCGGTGCAATAGATCAAACCCGCATCCTTGCCCGATAGCCCGACACCCTTGCCGCCCTGCTGGTTGATTGCGTGGACGATGCTCTTATTGACGCGGCCCGAAAGAACCATTTCGACCACATTCATGGTTTCTGCGTCGGTGACACGCTTCCCATTCACAAATTCAGATTTCACATCAAGCCGATGAAGCATGTCATTGATCATTGGCCCGCCGCCATGCACGATCACCGGGTTCACGCCGACCTGACGCAAGAGGACGATGTCCCGGGCAAAACTGGCCATCGCATCATCACTGCCCATGGCGTGGCCACCCAGTTTCACGACCACAATCGCCCCATCATAGCGCTGCATATTCGGCAGCGCCTCGCTCAGCGTTCTGGCCGTGGAGGCCCAATCCTGGTGCATCTCTCTCGTCTTCATTTTGTCGCCTTGTCCTAGGAGGCGCTTATGATCGGTTAACGCGCGTGTCGCAAGAGCAGCCAAGGCACTATGCCACTGAAACGAAACGGCCTGGGATACTTCTAGCCAGAAGAAACACAGGCCTTTGGGCCTATCCAATCGATGCAATGGTTGATCGTAAAGTTGGGATGCCGTCGCCTTTTTCGCTGGAGGTCAGGATCAGCTCGGGAAAGGCCGCTGGGTGACTGGCGAGGCGCGATCGGACTTGGGTAAGCATGCGGTCTTGGTCTTTGGCTTTGATCTTGTCTGCTTTCGTGAGGACGCATTGGAATGTCACGGCCGCACTGTCGAGCAGGGCCATGATCTCCTCATCGACGGGTTTGATCCCGTGGCGTGCGTCGATCAGTACGAAAGCGCGGCGTAGTGTGGCGCGACCAGAGAGATATTGTTTCAACAGCACCTGCCAAGCCTGTACTTTTGCGAGTGGCGCATTGGCATATCCGTAGCCAGGCAGATCTACGAGGTAATGACTGTCCGACAGAGCAAAGAAATTGATCTCTTGCGTTCGGCCGGGTGTGTTGGACGCGCGCGCCAGCGCCTTGCGCCCGGTCAGCGCATTGATCAGAGAGGATTTCCCAACGTTGGAACGTCCGGCGAAACAGACCTCTGGCCGATCGGCGCCCGGCAGGCCAGACATGGCCACAACGCCTTTGACGAAATCCACCTCGCCTGCAAAGAGTTTGCGTCCGGCCTCCGCCATTTGGGAATCGGGTTCCTCAGCGAGGGGGAAGGGCAGGGTCATCACAGCACCTCGACCTTGTCGAACACCGCCATTGCGCCGGATCTGGTAACCACGGCAGAGATGCCGAAATTCACATGGCCGAATCCGCGCATCAGAGCGCCCAAAATGTCCGTGTCCTTTGCGCCCGTCGTCGGGTTTGCAGCGGGCACCTGACAGCGTTCAATAGGTTCTTGCACGCGCAGTTCGGCCTCGCCAGCGCGAATTTTTTTTCCAACCCAATCGAATTCTTCCCACGCGTCCAGACCGTCTAAATGTACATTGCAGCGCCAGCGCTGGGGTGACAGATCGGGGGAGGTCACGCAGGCTACGGCGTGATGGGAGGCCAGATTGATGAAGCTGATCGAAGGATAGTTCGTATCCGTCATGCCATGCGTTGCGCTTCGGATGAGACGAACGGATTGGGGTTTCGCGGCTGGCATGATCTGGCGCACCCAATTGAGGAAGGCGTCTTGTTCGCCGTCGGGATCGAAGCAAAGATCTTCAATGTGGGGATGGCTGAGCGTTAGTCGTCTAGAGCGTTCATCCACCTGTGCGCTGATCCCCTGAACCGCCGGCACAGCGGACGCCCGGGTAAATTTCCGGCACGATGCCCATTCCGATCCGTCGGCATCAGACAACTCATGTGCAACGGCCCATGTTCGATCCCAGGGCATGGTTTGGCCCTCCGTCAGATGCACCCGAGGAACGCTTTCGCGCCCATGAGCTTTGATCGGATGGCGCCAGATCGCCCGAATTTCGGCCATTACTTTTCGCCTGCGGGCTTTTCAACCTTTGGCTTCTTCTTGAAGCTCTCGCGAATGTTGCCGAACACGTCCGGTTTGTATCCCTGGCTGCGCATGATGATGTATTGCTGCACAAAGGTGATCACGTTGTTGGCGATCCAGTAGATCACCAGCCCGCTGGCAAAGCTGCCCAGCATGAACATGAAGACCCAAGGCATCCAGGCAAAAATCATTTGCTGGGTAGGGTCGGTGGGGGCTGGGTTCAGCTTTTGCTGCAGCCACATGGATACGCCCAGGAAAAGCGGCAAAATTCCGATGAAAATTAACGCAAGAAGTGACCCGGGTTCCGGTGAAGCCCAGGGGAAGACGCCCCAAAGGTTGTAGATGGATGACGGGTCCGGCGCCGATAGGTCTTTTATCCAGCCGACCCAAGGCGCATGGCGCAGCTCAATCGTGACAAAGATCACCTTGTAAAGCGAAAAGAAGATCGGGATCTGCAACAAGATCGGCAGACAGCCCGCAGCCGGGTTAACCTTTTCCTTCTTGTAGAGGTTCATCATCTCCTTTTGCATTTTCTGGCGGTCATCGCCCACCTGTTCTTTGATTTTCTCCATCTGTGGCTGAAGTTCTTTCATCTTGGCCATGGAGACGTAGGATTTGTAAGCCAGTGGCAGCAAAACGATCTTGATAAGAAGCGTGAGCCCGATGATGGACCAACCCATATTGCCGATCAGCACGTTAAGGTAATGCAGCACAGCGAAGATCGGTTTGGTGAGGAAGAAGAACCAGCCCCAATCGATAGAATCGATGAATTCCGGCACCGGGTTGGTTTCATCATTTTGGTAGCCACGGATCGTCGCCCATTCTTTGGGTCCAGCAAATAGTCGCATCGAGGCTGTTGCGGTTTCCCCCGGCGCAACGGCCTGAGTAGGTTGTTGCGCGGTTGTCTGATAGATGCCGCGGTTTGGGTCCTGGAAGGTAGAGATCTTTAGCCCTGCCCCCGCGCTCGGGATCAGGGTCGTCATCCAGTAATGATCGGTGAATCCGGTCCAGCCTGCCTCTTCCACGGTGAAGGTTTCATGCTGGCCCACGGTGTCCAGTTTGTCGTATTTGACGTATTCGCGCACGCCGTCGATTTTCTGGATCGCGCCCTCATGCAGGATGAAGAAATTCTTCAGATCATCGGGCAGGCCGTGGCGCGCCAGAATGCCGTAAGAGGCCAACGTCTCTTGAACATTGCTGGTATTTTCAACCGACTGGGTGACGGTGAACATCAGTTTGTCGTCAATGGCCATTTCGCGGGTGAAGATCAGGCCGTCACCGTTGTTCCAGGTCAAGGTGATAGGCGCGCCGGGTGCGAGGGTTGTGCCGCTCGCAACGTCCCACCGCGTGTTGGCGCCTGGCACCTGATCAGAGGTCAGGCCACCGCCCGGCGCCCATCCAAAGAGGGCATAGTAAGGATCAACAGTGCCCACGGGGGACAGCAAAGTAACGATGGGAGAGCCTTCGTCAAGCGCTTCGCGATAGCCCTTTAGTCGAAGCTCATCAATCCGCCCACCCTTGAGCGAAATCGTGCCTTCCAGTGTTGGCGTGTCGATGGCGATGCGCGGTGCGTCATCTTCTTCTGGCTGCGCGGGCTCAGCTGTATTTTCTGTCGATGTGGTCGGGTCGGACGTGGTGGGGGCTAATGCAATATCGCCCTGTTCGTCCACCACCGCGTTTGTCTCTGTTGTGACGGCCGGCTGATCGGTGGCCTCCGGCGGTGGAAACACAAGGAACCAGACCAAAATCACCAAAAAGCTTAGCGCTGTGGCTAAAATTAGGTTTTTGTTCTGATCGTCCATCGAGGGGCCATTTCTTCTTTCAAAACGTATCTGCTGGGTTCAACAGATCACCGGGCCAAAGGTCAAGGGGTATCGGGTGAATTCAAGTGTGCCAATATAGCGTTGAGTGTTTTGTCGGGGTTTGGACCTGTGATCACAGAGATAGGATATATAGCCTTGATTTGAAGTCGGTTGGAAATGGTTATCCAACTTTTGCATGACCCTTGTTCGACAGATCGGTGCCGGTTTGCCGAGTGGCCAACCATTCCAGAGCGTCTTCAAGTGGCATGGGTCGAGCGATGGCGTAGCCTTGCAAGTGGCCACAGCCAAGTTGGGACAGCCGGGCTTGCTGCGCCTCGGTTTCGACGCCTTCGGCCAGCGTGTCCAGATCAAGCTGTTTGGCCATTGTCAGGATTGCTGAGATCATGTTTTCCTGGTCAGGGTTATCTTCCATGCCGCTGACAAAGCTACGGTCGATTTTGAGCCGGTTCAGCGCAAATTGCCTGAGGGAAGAGATGGAGGCATGTCCCGTGCCGAAATCATCGAGGTCAACCCGGCATCCGATTGCAGACAAGCGTTCGATATTGTTGTTTGTGACATCATCATCCGTACGAGCCACTACAGTTTCCAAGATTTCTACGTTGAGAAAACGCGGCTCGATATTGCGAAGATCAAGTTCCCATTCAATGCGGTTGGGCAAGGTGGGATCAAGCAGATCTTCTGGCGAAAGGTTGATACCTACCGCTGGTGGATTGTCGAGTATGTCGCGCCAGGCCTCAAACCCGCGCAACGCTTCGTGCAGCATGCGTTCCTGCAAAAGAGGCATCATGCCGCGACGTTGAAGGATGGGAAGAAACTTGGCAGGTGGGATCATCCCCTCTGTCGGGTGGATCCAACGGGCAAGGGCTTCAAATCCGGTCACTTGATTTGTTTTGGCGCAAATTTGTGGCTGAAACCAAGCGCAGAATTCACCAGATTCCAGCGCCGGGCCGATGTCCTGTTGAAGGGTACCTATGCGTTTGTCGGCATCTGTTCTAATCGGTGATTTCAACTGGATGTCTGCCGCGTAGGCCCCGCGCGCTTCCTGCACTGCGCTGTTGGCGGTTTGAATCATGTCTTTGGCATCCACCAGTCCGGTGCCCGCTGACATGCAAACACCCATCACGGCGTCTAACATGCCGTCGCCTTGGCCTGACCGGTAGGTTGATCCCTGTTCAATATCCAGCTTGAGCCGCCGCGCCATCGAAAGCGCATCATCCTCTGTGGCTTCCGGCCCGGCATGCAACACAACGCCGTAGCGGTTGCGTCCGAGGATACAAACCCTGTCCCGGCGCCGTAGGAATGATTTGATCAGCATTGCATTGTCATTGGTCCATCCGGCTCGCACAGCGTGATCGGCCGCGTTTTCGCGTGCCTGTGCTTTCAATTCAATCACCATGCACAGAACAGAAATCTTACGAAGTCGCGCATGATAGAGCGCAGATCTGAGCGCCAGATCAAACGATTCCCGACTGTCGGCGAAACGTTGAAAATCCGATGTGATGGTGCGTTGTCGCTGGTGGCGATCCGCAAGCGCGGCCAGAACCGCAATTGTCGGCAAGCCGATCAAGCCGATCAATAGCCCGATCTGAGCGCCCATCGCATTCCACACCAAAAGGGTGATTGGCAGAATAGCAAGCGCAAATGGCCCCGTGAGCATATCTGCCAAACGGTGGCGCATCATCAGAAGATTGTGACGGAATTTCCGCAAATTTTCGACCCCAAGCTTGCGCGAGCACGCTAGTCACGGGCCGTTGAACATCCCTTTAACGCAGTTGCGGGGGGTGGTCGGAATTTGCTTCAAATTTTACCGACTCTCGCGTCAATCCAGCGAAATCAAACAGGCTGGAATCGAGCAAATGCGAGGGTCGCGTGTTCATCAATGACCGGAAGATCACTTGCCTGCGTCCGGGTGAGTTTGCCTCCCAACCGTCGAGGATCCGTTTCACCTGCTGGCGTTGCAACCCGTCCTGCGATCCGCACAGATCGCAGGGAATGATGGGATAGTTCATGGCCTGCGCGAATTTCTCGCAATCCTCCTCGGCCACCAGCGACAGGGGGCGATAGACGAACAGATCACCTTCCTCATTCACCAGCTTTGGTGGCATCGTGGCCAATCGCCCACCATGGAAGAGGTTCATGAAAAACGTCTCGAGGATGTCATCGCGGTGATGACCCAGGACAACTGCAGAACACCCTTCCTCCCGTGCGATCCGGTAGAGATTGCCGCGTCGCAGCCGTGAACACAGCGCACAGTATGTTCGTCCCTGCGGCACCTTATCGACCACGACAGAATAGGTATCTTGATACTCGATCCGATGCGGCACCCCCATCTTTTCCAAAAACTCCGGCAGCACCATGCCAGGAAATCCAGGCTGGCCCTGATCTAGATTGCAGGCCAAAAGCTCCACCGGCAAAAGCCCGCGCCATTTCAGCTCATGTAGGATGGCCAGTAATGTGTAGCTGTCCTTGCCACCCGACAGACACACAAGCCACCGCGCGCCGGGCTCAACCATGCCAAAGCGTTCAATTGCCTCCCGGCAATTGCGCACGATGCGTTTGCGCAGTTTCTTGAAATCAGTGGATTTGGGCGCGCCTGCAAAAAGCGGATGGATGTCTTCTGTGTTATCGAGCATGGCTACGATTCCTCGGGGCGTCTCACATCAGACTTAGAAGATCAGGTTGAGCATGACCAGAGAAACAACAAGGAAGAGAATGGTCATGATCCCTCCCGTGCGGATGAAATCGGTCACCTTGTAACCCGCAGGCCCCATGATCAGTGCGTTCACCTGATGGGTGGGGATGATAAAGGAATTGGAGGTGGAAATCGCCACAGTCAGGGCAAACACTGCCGGATTGGCCCCTGCCGCCACGGCGATGGAGACAGCCAGCGGGACAAGAAGTACGGTGGCGCCCACATTGGACATGACCAGTGAAAACCCGGTGGCTAGGATAGCGATACCCGCCTGCAGCGACCAGATGGGCCAGCCATCCAGTGCGATCAGAATCTGCTGGGCGATCCAGGCGGCGGTGCCGGTATTTTGCACAGCCTGCCCCAGTGGGATGAGCGAGGCCAAAAGAAAGACAGTGTTCCACCCTACGGCGCGATACGCCTCATCAATGCTGAGCACGCGCGTGAGCAACATGCCAACCGCCCCTGTCAGCAAGCAAAGCGAAAGGCGAATATCGGTGAAAAGGATCATCGACAGCGCCACGAGAAAAAAGAACACCGCGTAGCCCACCTTATTTGGGCGCAGCTCTTCTTGTGGAAAATCCGACGTCACCACCACGTAGTCGCGGTTCTGCTTGAGCCGCGTCAGGTTATCCCAACGCGTGTGGGCTACCAGCATGTCGCCCGCGCGTAATGGCTCCAGCCCGATGGCTGTGGGTTCGTGTTCCTCCGTTTCCACATGGCTGAGCGTCTCCTCCCCGCGATGGATCGCCAGAAGCGACAGCCCGGTTTGTTTGCGCAGTTGCAAATCACGGGGCGCATGGCCGATGACGTGGCTGTCTGGCGGGATCACGACCTCGGCTATGCCCGCATTCGTGGGGGCAAATTCCTCGGCGAAGACATCCAGCTTGGAGCGCATGAAAAGGCCGTTCTCAGAGCAGAATTTCTGAACCTCCGCCTTATCGCCGATGATAGCCAGTCGGCAGGGGGCGGCGATCTCTGCTGTCAGGATCTGCACCATGGATACCTTGCCGCGATAGTAGGTGGAGATGATGTAGATGTGATTGTTGAGATTGATATCGGCCAGTTGCTGACCCACCAGCGGCGTGTTGATGGGCACATCCACCTCATAGACATCCGCCGTCAGGCCGTAGACACGGTTGAGGTAATCGGACGTGCCTTGCCCTGCGGCCGCATCGACCTTGTCCCGCCCGCCGGGCAGCACGAATTTCCCGAAAATCATGAAATAGGCGATGCCCGTCAGCACGAGCGCCACGCCGATGGGGGTGACGGAAAACAGGCCGAACGGTTCCATCTGCTGCCCTGATGGCAAGCCTTCATTGGCCGATTCAATCAGGTCATTGAGCAGGATCAGAGGGGAGGACCCCACCATGGTCATCGTGCCGCCCAGTATCGCGCAAAAGCCCATGGGCATCAGAAGACGGGCAAGCGGAATGCTGGTGCGCGCAGAGATGCGGCTGACCACCGGGATGAAAAGTGCCGCAGCACCCACATTCTGTAGGAAACTGGAAATGAAGCCCACGGTGCCCGACACGATGGGCAGAACGCGCGCCTCGGTCGAGCCGCCATATTTCAGGATGGTGGCGGCGACCTTGTTCATCAACCCGGTTTTGTCGAGCCCGGCGCCCACGATCATCACCGCGATGATGGAAATGACGGCGTTGGAGGCGAACCCGTCGAAGAGATGCGTGACGTCGGCGACGCTTTCCAGACCCGGCACGTAGGACAGGATGCCAATGATGACGAGCACCAGGATCGCGGCTAGGTCGACACGGATGATTTCAGAGACGAACAGAAATACGGTGAAACACAGGGTCGCTGCCACAACGGCCATTTCCGTGGTGAAGGCGATTGGCTCCATTCTTCCTCCCTTGTCGTTTGATACTGCAAGGAAAAATAGGATTGGTCAAATGCGCGAGGGTGCGTCATTCGGGAAGCAATTTTTTGCAAAAAAATTGCCGCCAACGTTGGCGGCAAAATTTTTGCAAAATTTTGTGGGTTTCTACCCCGACGGATCTTTGCCCATCAGGGTTTTGACGATCGCTTTGGCGGACTGCGAGTTCCAATGTGCATCGCCCACAAGACGCGCAATTTCCTGACCGTTCTGATCCAGCACCATGGTCACAGGCAGGCCTAGCACCCCCATCTCCCGCGCCATTCTGGACCGTGGATCACGGTGGAGCGGCAGATTGTCGACACCGATCTCATGGAAGAAAGACTTCATTGCTTGAGGCGGATTGCGCCCGGTGGCGATGGTGACGACCTCAAACCCGTCGCCGCCCAGTTCTGTCTGTAATTCAGACAGCATGGGCATTTCCTTGCGACAGGGGGCGCACCATGTTGCCCAGAAGTTCAGCACCACGACCTTTCCTTCGTAATCGGCCAGCGTGCCCTCTGCACCGTCGATGGTTTCGAACGCGGTCCCGGTGGCATCTTTGGGGGCCTCATGGAAGATCAGCTTTTTCATGTCGCCTTCCCGAAGGGCTTCCGCCGCTTTCACATCGGCGAGGCTCATGTTTGCACCAAAGGCAAGCGCCGTATAAAGGACGATCTTAACCAAGCTATTCATGTATCCTCCGAAGGGTTTTGACATGACCGATAAGACCTCGAACCAGATGTGGGGCGGCCGCTTTGCCAGTGGGCCGGATGCCATCATGGAAGCAATTAATGCGTCCATCGGCTTCGACCAGCGCATGGCGGCACAGGATATTGCCGGTTCCAGGGCCCACGCCGCGATGCTCGCCGCCACAGGCATTATCAGTGATAAGGACGCCGAGGCGATCCGGGAAGGGCTGCTCACGGTCTTGTCAGAGATTGGGGCGGGAAAGTTTGAGTTTTCGACCGCGTTGGAGGACATTCACATGAATGTGGAGGCGCGGCTGAAAGAGATCATCGGGGAGCCTGCGGGGCGGTTGCATACGGGCCGCAGCCGGAATGATCAGGTGGCGACCGATTTTCGGCTTTGGGTCCGGGATCAGCTGGATGCGGCCGAGCAGGGGCTCATCACTCTCTTACGAGCGTGCCTCGCCCAAGCGGAGGCCGGCGCGGACTGGGTGATGCCGGGTTTTACGCATCTGCAGGTCGCGCAGCCGGTGACGTGGGGCCATCACATGATGGCCTATGTGGAAATGTTCGGGCGCGATCTTTCGCGCGTGCGGGATGCGCGCAAGCGGATGAATGAAAGCCCGCTTGGCACAGCCGCCTTGGCGGGGACGTCTTTTCCGATTGATCGGGAGATGACGGCGGAGGCGCTGGGCTTTGACCGGCCATGTGCCAATTCGCTGGATGGTGTCAGCGACCGGGATTTTGCGCTGGAGTTTTTGAGTGCGGCCAGCATTTCCGCCATGCATCTAAGCCGCTTGGCGGAAGAGCTGGTGATCTGGTCGTCCGCGCAGTTTCGGTTTGTCGCCCTCTCGGACAGGTTCTCCACCGGGTCGTCGATCATGCCGCAGAAGAAAAACCCCGATGCGGCAGAGCTGATCCGTGCCAAGATTGGGCGGATTTTTGGGGCCAATGTGGCGCTCATGACCGTGATGAAGGGGCTGCCGCTGACCTATTCCAAGGACATGCAGGAAGATAAAGAGCAGGTCTTTGACGCCACCGATCACTGGATGCTGGCCATGGCCGCGATGGAGGGCATGGTGCGGGATATGATGCCCAACCGGGAGAACTTGGAGGCCGCGGCGGGCAGCGGATTTTCCACGGCCACCGATCTGGCGGACTGGTTGGTGCGCGTGCTGGGCATGCCCTTTCGCGATGCGCATCACGTCACGGGCACGCTGGTGGCGATGGCGGAGCAGGCAGGATGTGACCTGCCTGACCTGACGCTGGAACAAATGCAAAGCGTGGAGCCGGGCATCACCGACGGCATCTTCGAGGTGCTGGGGGTGCATAACTCTGTGGCCTCCCGCGTCAGCTATGGCGGGACAGCCCCTGTTCGGGTAAAAGAACAAATCGCCCGTTGGAAGGAGATCCTGTCATGACGCGCATTTTGGCACTCGTTTCTGTCGCCCTTCTCGCCGCCTGCGGTGCAGATGGGGAGCCCGTGACACCCACGATGAACACCAATGTCGGGATCAGCAGTCATAGCGGCGTCAGTGTTGGCACCTCCGTCGGTGTCAAGAAAGGCCCGGTGAGCGTTGGCGTGGGGCTTGGCCTTTGAGATACATTTTTCTGGCGCTTGCCGTCTGGGGGTCGATCCACCCGATGTATTACTTCGTCGCGTGGTTCAACGAGAATGGCTATGACATCATGGCGATGGTCGATGCCTGGCATGTGAATGCCGCAACCAGTGGGCTTGTGTGGGATCTCACTGTGGCCGCCGTCGCGCTGACGGTTTGGGTGATTTACGAATGCGTCACGCGCAAGCACTGGCTGGGTCTGATTGCCATTCCTGCGACCTTCTGTATTGGGGTCAGCTGTGGGCTTCCACTCTATATCTTTCTGCGCATGGGGCGCAGTTGAGCGCGTCGGATTTGAGTATTTTTGGCCAAAAAGAAGCCGGGGTGAACTGAGATGGATCATTTCCTCTATCGTGATGGC